>JAZRTI010000001.1:0-17616 GCA_045651955.1 Christensenellaceae bacterium
AGTATTTCATTTGCACTTGAGATATGCAGGAGATAACAGCGAATTGTATTTCAGGGATTATCTCATAGAGCATTCGGATGTAGCCAAGGAATACGAAGATTTGAAATTAAATTTATGGAAAAAGTACGAACATAACAGGGATGCTTATACAAACGCAAAGACCGAGTTCGTAAAGAAATATACCGAAAAAGCGAAAGTCTTGTATGGTAATAGATACTAACAAATTCCAATTTATAGAGTAGTTGCCTTTGTTACAAAACTTTTAAAAGTGTAGCACACTATACCTTCAAATGAAAGTCGTGTGTTTTGCAAAGCAAAAAGAAAAGGATAGCAAAATTTTTTTGCTATCCTTTTATAGTTCCTAAAAAATCCCTACGGGAAGAGCCCCTATCCCACCGCAGTTTTTTACATTATGATTTTTTGTTTACAGTAAACGCAGTAACGCTTCCCGCTTTTCTGCCGAAAGGTCTTTTAATTTTGCCAGAATTTGCTTATCTTCCGCGTATCTTTCTACGTTTTCGTAAAAAAATTCTTCCACGGTAATACCGCAAGCTGTAATAATTTTGAAAAGTACGTCTACGCTGGGTAAAAAATCACGCTTGCTTTCCAATCGGTTGATATATCCAACGTTCATATCAATTTCCATAGAAAGCGCCTTTTGCGAAAGCTTGGCTTTCGTTCTGAAATATCCGATTCTATCAATAATTTCTTTTGCTTCCATACGATATCCCCCATTTATATTAATACAAGAGTAAATCATTTTGGGCGAAAATGGGTACACCTTATAATTGGTAAAAACTTGTAAAATATGCACTAAGAATAAATTTTTACAATATACAATGTGATTTTACTTTACATATTGCGATTTTAATGATACACTTTCTAAAAAAACTTTGAGGTAGAACGAGTTATGGAACGCTGCATTTGTTCTTTGTGCTACAACCACACCGAAATTTTGATTCAATTACACACGCAAACGGCAGATAATTTCTTATGCGCAAGTTGTTATGAAAAAATTGAGACCATTCTTTCTTATGCAAAATGCGTTGGATTAGAAAAACTTTATTCACTTGTAACAAAAAGCGGTTACGTAGACTATATGAAGGATTTTTCCCAAAAACCGAAGGATATATAAGAAAGTTTTTCTTTTTTCCCTTTTTTGGGGCAAGAACAAAGCGGTGGAACAGTCCACCGCTTTTTCTTTTTCGTAGTTATTCGGTTGGTTTTAGTTTTTTCTTCTGCGCAAATAACGGCTCGTCCTTAGCGCACAAAAAGGCGCCGATCATCATAAGCCCTAACGCAACAAAGAAGGTGTACTGCGGAATTTGGAGAAAAATAAGTAGAGAAAGCAAAGTTCCGATAAACGGAGCCACGGCATAATACGCGCTGGTTCTTGCCGCGCCCAAGCTACGCTGGGCGTATACGTAAAAAAAGATGCTCAGCCCGTATGCAACGAATCCCACGCCAAGTACGGCGAAAACGCTCCATATCGCATGAACGCGTTCCCCTATCACAAAGCCGATGATGAGCGAACCAATCCCCGAAAACACACCTTTTAGAAGTACGATTTCCATTGGATCTTTCCCAGATAGTTTACGCGTGCAGTTGTTTTCCAACCCCCAACACACGCAAGCGATCAAAATAAACAAGGATCCGTAAGAAAACCGAACGCTTGCAATATCCCCCACCGAAAGAATCATACAAGAAAAGGTGATGAACACAATTCCACACCAAAGGCGCGGACTGATTTTTTCCTTAAACACCATCAGCGCGATTAGCGCCGTTGCAACGATTTCAAAGTTGTTTAGTAGGGAGGCGCTTGCCGCCGTGGTGGTTTTTAGCCCCAAAAGTAAGCATATGGGAGCGGCGATATCCAACACGATCATAGCCAAGGTGTAAGGCAATTCCGCTTTGGTTAACCGACCTTCCCTTACGGCTTGTTTTTGTGCCTTGCGGATCAGCGCGATGATGCCCATACCAATCCCTGCGCCCAAATACAAAAATCCAGCCATTAAGGTTGCGGGCATAAAATCCAACAACAGTTTAGACAGCGGGGAATTAAGGGCGTATAGCGTTGCCGCCAAAACAGCAAGTAAAATACCCGTTTTCGTAGATTTCATTGCCTTTCCCCTTACCCTTCTTTCACAATTTCCACGCCAAAGGGTACGCTATGGGCGTACACCGCTTGGGGATAGGTTTTTTGCAAAAGGGTTACCGCTTGCTTTGCCTTTTCTTCGCTTTCGTACACCCCGAACACCGTGCTGCCGCTGCCCGACATAGACACGGCAACCGCATCCGTTTTTGCTATTTCCCGGCACGCGTTCGTAATTTCGGGCAGTAAAATTTCCGCCGCAGGCATCAGCCCGTTTTTCGCAATCCCTGCCGCCCGCAAGGGATCTTCCTGCCACAAGGCTACCGCGCGCTCGGTAACGGGGGTAAACGAAGGCATTTCGTCGGACAAACGGAAACATTCCGCCGTAGAAACCCCACCCTGTACCGTAACAAGCGCAAAATGCAGCCTTTCATAGGGCAGCGGAGTAATTTGTTCCCCACGCCCTTGCATAACGCCGGCGCCCCCCGTCAGCATAAACGCGCCGTCCGAAGTCAGCGCATTTACGATATGCTCCACGGGTTTTCCGTACATACGGGAAAGGGCATAAAGCACGCCCACGGCATCCGCGGAAGAACCGCCCAGCCCCCCGCAAAGGGGAATCCCCTTGTTTACGGTAATTGTAACGCCGCCTGTGCCGTATTCGGCTTGAAAGGCTTTTGCGGCGCGGAAAGCGATATTTTTTTCCACGGGGCAATCCACCCCTTCGCAAAGCAGGGAAACTTCCTTCCCCTTTCCCTTTTCCACCGTAATTTCATCATACGGGGAAACCGAACAGCAAAGGGAGGACAGAAGGTGATACCCCCCGTCCTTGCCCGTAATATCCAAAGTTAAGTTCAGTTTTGCGTATACGCGCAAACGTATTTTTTCCATTGTATCTCCTACTTCGGTTGGCTAAGCCTTCCTTTTTTATTTCTGACGGTATATAACAATTCGCTCCTTACCGGATAACGGATAGGTTAAATCGGGATTGCAAAGGGATAGCGTTTCGGGCGAAACGGATAAGCGTTTGGCAAGTTCCCACGCACTTTCCCCCGGCTTTGCAAAATACAGCGTAAGCGCGCTATCCGATTTTTCTTTGGATTCCCCCACAAGCACTTCTTTTACGTAAGAAAGGGATTCTGTTTGGGTTGCAGCAAAAGCAAGCGCAAGGGTGGCAGTTACCGAAAGTTCTTTTTCCCCCGTAAAATCCGCCTGCACGCTTTCCACCGTAAAGTGCACTTCGGGCTGCGAATCTTGGGGAAGGTCGCACTTGATATGCAACGAAAAAGGAATATCCGCATCCGCCCCTTTTAAGGCACCCTCCTCCGCGTAAAACACGGTAAGAGAAAGAACCCCCTCCGCTTGCACGCCACCGCTGATAGCAGTAAGCGCAACCGAATCCACGCCGTAAGGTAACACCGCGAGCGCGCGGGAAGATTCTAACACTGCCACAGGCAGGGGCGCACGCGCAGTAACCCTTGCGGTTTCATTTTTAAGCAGGGACAGCGTTTCAAAGCAGGTTTTTTCCACAGCAAGATTCAGATGTTCGGTTTCCGAAAAACAATCTGTCAAACAGGTGATTTTCCCCTCCCCGTACAACGCACCGCTAAAACGCAAGGTGTAAGTTACGGTAATTTTCCCCTCCCCACGGTCGGGGTTGGTAACTACCGAAAAGCGGACGTTTTCCACGTTTGCATGCAACCGCACGCTACAAGCGGGAAAGGCATCCCCTTCTTCCGTTTCCACGCGGAAAGGAAAGGATTTTTGCACAGAACACACGCCGCCCTCCCCGGTTTTCATTAGGATATGAAAGACAGTTCCCCCTTCCGCGGCAACCACACCTACGCCTGCCTGCGCATTCCGCACGTATGCTTGTGCGGTAAAGGTTAAAATATCTGCAACGGCGGTGGGTTCTGACCACTCCTCTTCCAGTTCCATTTCCCCCGAAATCTCTTTAATTTTCCAAGGGATTTTCCGTTCTTCCTTTTGAATAAAGGCGCTGGGCAGATCTGCCAAAACAGCGTGTTGTACCGTTTGTGCCAGGCGGAATGTTAGACGTACAGTGCCCGTTAAATACAGGCTATCCCCGGCGATGCGAAAGCGTACGCCCCCCACCGCGGATTGCGTTTCCACCCCTGTTTCCCGGTTTGCCAAAGCGCAAGGCTCCGCACCCGAAAATTCCACACCGCATTCGGTTTTTTGTACACGGCCTTCTCCATCCGAAAACGTAACCGAAAACAACACTTTGCCACGATAACGAATTTCCCCTTCTGCCCCCTCACCTACCGTTTCCACGGGACGTGCCACAGCGGAAAGTACGCGGTACACCCCCGAAGAAGGCACGGGCAATTTACATTCTATTCCCGCTTGGGCTTTTAGTTCACCGCGCGGCTCCCTTACGTTTACTGTTGTTACGATTTGTTCCATTTGCTTTTCCCCTTTTCCTTTTCGTTTTGCTACTACTTTATGCGGAAAGAAGAAAAACTATGTTACTGCTTTTTATTTTACCAAGGGGCTTTTTTCGTTTTTGCACTGTTTCCCTGTTATTGTACCACAACTAAAAAAAAATAGCAAACGGGCGAAGCAGGTTCTTGTCCCTCTCCGCCCGTTTTTATTCTTTTCCGCGTACGGCAACTTTACCGCACAATACTTCTGCGTACGAATACGCCGTTTTTTCTGTTTTTTTGTGTAAGGGCGTAACCGTAAACAGGGCAGGATATATCCCCGTCAGTTTTCCCACGTATTCTACCACGCGATTTCTTCCCCGGTCCACACGTACCGTAACTTCCTTTTCGTATAAAGCACAGATGGCGGCTTTTACCCCAACCACCGAGTTTTTGGGTTTTTGCATCATAGTTCGGATTTTTGCCGAAATGGTACTTTTTATACGGACAATTTGCTTATAATTTTTTCTTTTTGATAAAATTTGCCCTTTTTTGTTTTCTTTTTAATAAAAATATGCTATACTTTTATCAGTGCTTTTTTGGAGGTTCTGTTTTATGGCTTTTATGAATGGCGGAAAACAGGGTGCGTTCGGCAACCCGTTCATAAAAAAAGTAGCTAAGGAAGAATATACACAAGGTGCCTGCGCCACATATCGCGGCATTATCGGTAAGTCTGCTTACTTTATGGGACTGGTGATTGCCGGGGTTGTGCTTGCTTTGGTGCTTGGCACCCTTTCCCTTTCTACATTATACGTTACGGCTGCGATTGCAGGCATCACGTTTTTAGTGTGTCCCTTTATTACCATTTTTGCAAGAAAAACCACCCCTGTTACGGGTAGCCTTACCTTTTTGGCAACGGGTATTTTATTGGGGCTTATGGGGGCACTTTCTTCTGAATACAAAAGTTTTTTGTTACTTGCGGCAGTAATTACCGTTTTACTGGTAATTTCCCTGCAATGCCTGTTTGCGGCGGGCGTAATTCGCGTAAACGCTAAACTGCGTTCGGTTGTTTGCGCTTGCTTGCTTACCATGCTGCTTACGGGGCTGATGTTAGCCATCTTCGCTTTTATTCCCGCCCTGCGCCACGTATATATCACGGTGGCAACCAATCCCGTAATTTGCATAGCCGTTTCCTTAATTTATATCGTACTTGCCTGCATGTGCTTGCTTTCGGACTTCTACACCGTACAAAGCGTGGTGGAAGGGGGTCTGAATAAAAGTTGCGAATGGTTTGTTGCGTATTCCCTTTCCTATACCGTGGTTTGGCTGTTTATGGAAATTTTGGATTTGATTTTAACCATCAAAAGAATTACGGACGACTAACCCCCAAAAAATTCAACGCAAAATATACCCCTGTGCACAAAGAAAGGCACGGGGGTTTTGCTTTTTTGGAAATTTTTACTTTTTACCCTAAAAAGATTTGACGAACGCGCCGCAATTTGGTATACTACCTTTGCAATTTTCGCATGAAATTGCTTTGGAAAGATAGCGAAGAGGTCGTAACGCGCTGCACTCGAAATGCAGTTACCGACGAATAATCGGTACATGGGTTCGAATCCCATTCTTTCCGCCAACTGCAAAGCCTTTTGCTATTATGCGAAAGGCTTTCTTTTTTTGCTTTTAGCAACAAAGCAATCCTTTCTTTTTTGCAAAGGCTTTGCTTTGCTACAATAACAGTATAGACGAAATAACGTGACGCTTCGCCTTCGGCTCTCGCTAATCCGTCGCGTGTAACACACGCTCCTTGCGAATCCCATTCTTTCCGCCAAAAAACGGACACCTTTTTTAGGGTGTCCGCTTTTTTGTGGTGAGAATGAGGGTGAGAACCCATTGTTCGGCCGCCATATGACGGACTATCTTTGACGAACATAAAGGGGCGTAGTTGCAAGCAAGACAAGCACACGCCATAGTGCCAAATTTAAGTTTTTATATAGTTTTTTAACTATTTTATAGAAATATTGACTATTAGTTAATTTTATGATATATTTCTACGTAGCGTAGAGTTTTTTGTTTAAGTTATAATTTTACGTAATAAGCATCTCAACAATAATTAGGTTTACTTTTGTGAGTGTTTTTGATAAAATCAGGTTGGCTAGTTCATCCCCTTGGCAAAATAACTTGCAACACACCGATAGGAGGCTAACATGAAGAAATGGGATTACGTTTTTTTAAAAAATGAATTATCAGAACTATCTAAAAATGGAATACATAAAGGATATTCCGGATTAGTTACTGACGTAAAAGACACCATATGTACGGTTTGGTTTACAAACCCTAAAAACGATGGAGAGCTTGCTTGGGCAAATATCAATCAAGACAATTTACAGCATGCGGATATTCAGTTAGAGGAATCCTTACTGAATGAAATAGATGCGTTTATCTCGGCCGTTGATTTAAACAAATACACTTCCCTAACCGACGTAGCTTTTAGCGAATATGATAAAGTAGCGTTAAAAACAGATAAAGCGCAATACCAAAAAGCAGGGGTTATAAAAGGAGCGATGGGGTGCGTAATGCAACCTTACGCTATCAAAAACAAAATTTGCGTAGAATTTTACAACCTTGGTCCACATAAAAACGAAAGTGTAGAAATTATGGTAAATATAGATGACTTAACGCTAGCGGAATAAACAACACCGCTACCAAAAAAGGCGAATACCCGTTTGGGTGTTCGCCTTTTTTCGTTCGTTTCGCGCGCGAATGTGCAAAAAAACACGGAAGGAAAAATTTTCATATACCCCCCTATTGACAAAATACCCCCGTAGGGTATATGATGTTGTTGGAGGTAAGGTATGGAACATACTTGTTGCAATAAAAAAACGAAACGAAGTGAAAGTGAAAAAAAGTTAATATGCAGCAGGCTAAACCGAATTAGCGGGCAAATTAACGGCATCAAAGGAATGGTGGAAAAGGACGCGTACTGCAACGACGTGCTAATTCAACTTTCCGCCGTGGAAAACGCCGTAAAAAGTTTATCCACGCATATTTTAGAAAATCATTTATTTAATTGCGTGCCAAGGGATTTGGAAAACGGCGAATACGAAACGATTGACGAACTAATTAGTTTGTTTAAGCGATTTAATAAATAAAGGAGGAATAGAAAACATGGAACAATACGTAGTTTGTGAAAAATGTGGCGCTTTGGTGAAAGTGATTATTCCCTGCACCTGCGCAAATTGTGGTATTAAATGCTGTGGTGAAACCATGAAGGAAATTTCCGCAGAAGAAGCACAAAAACTTGTAGAAAAGAAATAACGGAATTACCGACAAACGAAGAACGCGGGCACCCCGAAATTCGGGGTGCCCGCAATTTTATTTTCTATATTTTTTACTTACGCTATCATTTGGGTTAAGCCCACGATTAAGGGCATAGTGAGTAGCGAAAGCAAGGTGGATAGCGATACTAGCCGTACGGATAAATCCGTATCGCGATTAAACTTTGCCGCAAAAATGGTTGTGGTTGCACCCACGGGGGCAGTTGCGCCGATTACGGATACGATAAGTACGTTTCCGCGCACCCCCAAAAGGAATAAAACGCCAAGTAAAGCCATGGGGAATACCACTAAACGCAAGAACATACACGCGTACGACCAGCCGTCCTTAAACGCTTGTAATATATTCGCTTCCCCCAAATAAAAACCTATCATAATCATAGGAAGGGGCAAATTTAAGCCGCTCATTCCCGTTAGGGCTTCCGAAATCACACTGGGCATCCGTAATCCGCCCGTGATATATAAGGGGGCGGTAAGCAAAAACAATCCGCCCACAACGCCGATAATACCGGGGTTAAGCAGGATTTTTTTCGCATTCATTTTGCGCTCCCCACTCATATCCGATAAACCCCACGTCCACAGCACAATATTGAACACGGCAAGGAAAACTGCGGCATACAGCGCGCCTTCGTGGCTGGTGGGGGTATCAATCAGCGCTTGCGCCAAAGGTAAGGCAACGAACCCCGAATTGGAAAACACCGCAGCAAAGCGCAAAATACGGCGGCGGTCCTCCTCCCGATTCCGAAACACCGCGTACACAACGCCCATCATCACAAAGTGGAAAATAGCGGTAATCACCGCAACCAAACCGACGTTTTTCAAAACGGCAAGGATTTCCCCTTTTTCGTATACGGTTGCGCTAAATGCGTGAATAATCACACAAGGGGTTACGAAATACATAACCAGGTCCGCAAGGCACTTATTCGCTTCCTTAGAAAGAAGTTTGGTTCGTTGGCAAATAAATCCGATTGCAATAAATATAAACAGCAAGCCTACCTTTTCGGCTACCGCCAAAAAACTTTCCAAAAACATTAAATTTTAACCCCAAATTCTTGTTCCATCATTGCCGCGATTTCGTGGCGATAAGGCATAGAGGGGGAAGCCCCCAAACGGGTAACCGAAATTGCCGCCGTGCAGGTGGCAAATTGCAGCGCACGTTCTATGGGTATTTTTTCCGCAATGGCGGTTGCAAACCCACCGTTAAACGCATCCCCAGCGCCCGTGGTTTCCACCGCCTTTACCTTAATGCACGGCACGCGGATTTCCTGCTTGCCGTCCGTGAAATACGCCCCGCGGGAGCCAAGGGTGATAATCACCTTTTTCACACCCATAGCAAAGAATACTTGGGCGGCTTTTTTGCAGTCCTCATCCGTATTTACCGCAATCCCCGTAAAGGATTCCGCTTCCGTTTCGTTGGGGGTGATAAAGTCCACGCCGTTAAACAGTTCTTTTGGTACGTCAATATAAGGGGCGGGATTTAGAATGAAAGGCTTGCCGTACTTATGGGCAAGTTCTTTGGCGGCAAGCACCGCCTCTACCGTGGTTTCAAACTGCGTAAGAACGGCATCCGCATCCATAAAATCCTTTTCAGCCGCGTATACGCTTTCCTTCCCCACCTTTTCGTTTTCCGCCAAAATTACGATAATGCGATTTTGCGCGGTTGCTTGGTCAATTTCAATCAGCGCACTACCCGTTTCCCCCTTGGGGTTTACGGTGATATATTCTTCACTCATCCCTTCGGTGGCGTAGTGCTTTTTCAGAATTTCAGCAAGTACGTCCTCCCCGCGCGCACCAATCATTTTTACCGTACTGCCCGCGCGGTGGGCGGCGGTCATTTGATTGCTACCCTTCCCCCCGGAACCAAAGCGCAAAGAACTGCCTTTGATGGTTTCCCCCGCCACAGGAAGGTGGGGGGCATAACCCGTTACGTCCACGATTAACGAGCCGGGGCCGATAATTTTTGCCATATTTTTACCCCCTTACGCTTTGGGCGCCTCCGTTATAATTGCCATACCTGCGGAAGTACCCAAGCGGTCTGCACCCGCTTGAATCAGCGCTTGCGCATCCGCATAAGAACGAATCCCTGCCGAAGCCTTTAACTGCGCGTTACCGCTGACATTTGCCTTCATCAGCTTGATATCTTCCACCGTGGCAACGCCTTTGGATACGCCCGTGCAAGTTTTTACGAAATGCGCGCCCCCCGCACAAGCAAGTTGGGTAGCAAGTTCTTTTTCTTCCTCCGTTAAAAGCCCTGTTTCAATAATGACCTTTACGGTTCTTCCCTTTGCCGCCTTTACAACCCCTTTGATTTCATCAAGCACGTACTCCGTATCCCCGTCCTTTAACTTGCCGATATTGATTACCATATCAAATTCGTCGCAGCCCATTTTGTACGCATCCAGGGTTTCCGCCACCTTAATTTTGGTGCTGTTTTGCCCCAAGGGAAAACCGATCACCGTGCAAACCAAAACGCCACTGCCTTTCAGCAATTTCTTTGCCAAAGGAATATTGCAGGGGTTTACGCACACCGAAGCAAAATCCCATTCGCGCGCATCCGCGCACAGTTTTTCAATGGTTGCTTGTTGCACGTCGGGTTTTAAGTTGGTGTGGTCAATATATTTACTTAATTTTTTCATTGTTCTTTCTCCTTCCGTGTAAGGATATCCTAAATTCCGTACCCTTCGTGCGCCGTCCAACACGGTATCAAAGGGTACGTGATGGGTAACGGTTTTCCTCATTTCTTTACCCGTTACAATTCCCCTTATTTTTTAAGGTAATCCGCATGCTAAACTGAAAGGTTTCTTTGGGGGGAATTGCCCCAAAATACCCCTTTTTTGCCGCCTTGTGGGGCGCATCGTAAGGAAGGGTGCACGGTTCGGGGGCAAGATTGTAAATCCCTTGAAAAGCCCCGTTATTTAGCCATACGCCAAGATAGGGCACCTTTTCCTTATCGTACGAAAAGCAAAGTTCTTCCCCACTTTGATACAAAACGGAAAATTCACCCTTTTCAATTTTTTCGGTATAATAAAATTTGTACGCCGCGCCCTTTCCCCGAACGAAACCCGTCAAACGGTCTTTCGGCAACAGGGCGGTATCGTAACCTTTGGTGGCAAACATCATTTCGGTGGGGGCGTTTTGGCTAAAGGGCGTACGCAGCACCATTCCCTCCTCCCCACGCAACATAATATGCCCCGCCCAAATAAAGGGGAAGGCTTCTTCCCCACGATTCGTAATAGCATAAGCCATTTCTATTTCCCCCGTGGGTAAAGGCGTAACGGTTTTTTGATAGGTTATGGGAAACCGCTTGGATTCCGCCGTAAAAGTAACCCCCGTTTGCGCGGTGGTTACCGCGTAGGGAATACGGCACGCTTCCCCGTGGTCGGGATATTCTAACCCTTGATACGCGCCCTCCGAAGGGGTGTACGGGTCTATAGTGGGGCACATATCGTCAAACGCGTTACATTGCGAAGCAACGTAATTCCCGTCGTACGTCAGCGTTGTATAGGTATCCCCGGGATAGGTAAGCATATATTCCTTACCGCTATTGATTGCAACTAAGGATGCTAGTTTTCCCCCGTTTTCGGGCAAGAAAACCGCGCGAAGGGTTTTACTTTCCACGATAACCGCAGGGCGGTTTTTATAGGTAGTACGCGTTGTCATATTCAAAGCTCTTCCTCCTAACGAAGTAATACGTATTTGGGGCTAGGGCAAATTTTCCCTTTCTGCCATAAAATCCGCCCACCATACGGCACTATGCTTCTATTTTAATTTTTACTTTTCGTCTACGAATAAAGGCACTAATTCTTGCGATTCCACGCGTACCAGCCCTAACGTAGTCATTTTCAGCGAAGGGATTACCGAAAGGCTTAAAAAGGCGGTATTCATAAAGGGTTCTAACGTTTGGGGAACGCCCAACTCGTGCACGGCGGCGCGCACCTTTGCGTTTTCTTTTGCCACTTCCGCACCCGGCTTATCACTCATCACCCCAGCAATGGGTAGGGGCATCTGCGCCAAAACGCGTTCCCCTTCCACAACGACGTTTCCCCCCGAACGCGCAACGCAATTCGCGGCAAACGCCATATCCTTTGCATTCGTTCCCACCACGATAATGTTGTGTGAATCGTGCGAAACGCTGCTTGCTATCGCGCCCGTTTTTAGCCCCATGCCTTGTACGTAGCCAAGCCCGATATGTCCCGTTCCGTTATGCCGTTCAATAACCGCAATTTTCAAAATATCACGGCTGATATCCACCCCGTTCGCTTTGGAACAATCTACGGGAAGGATCCGCTCTTCAGTAACGATTTCGCCGGGAATAACCCCGATTACGCGGCAGTTTTTCCCTTGGGGCGAAATGATAAAATCCCCTTCGGTAAGCGGTTTTACTTTGAAGGAGGAGCGCACTTTCTTTTCCAAATCCGATCCCACCACGGGGGGCACAAATTCCTGCAACTTTCCGTCCTTTACCACTTGTTTACCCCTTGCAAATACGTCGGTTACGCGGAACTCGGTTAAATCCTCCACCACGGCAACGTCCGCGCTATATCCGGGGGCAATTGCGCCCACGTAAGGGATGCGGAAACACTCTGCCGCTTGCAGCGTTGCCATACGAATAGCGCGTACAGCGGATTTCCCCGCACGTACCGCAAGGCGCAAAATATTATCAATATGCCCTCCCTCTATTAAATCCGCGGGATGGCGGTCATCCGTAACCAATACTGCACGGTAACAATACGGGGGGTCAAACAAAGGCAAAAGCGCGTTTAGATTTCTTGCCGCCGTTCCCTGGCGCACCATAATCCACTGCCCTTTGGAAAGTTTCTCCTTAGCTTCTGCAAACCCCGTACATTCGTGGTCGGTTTGCACCCCTTGCGCAATATACGCATCTAAATCTCTGCCCGTTAAAAAGGGAGCGTGCCCGTCTATGGGCTTGCCAAACCGTTTCGCATCCGCAATTTTTTCCATAACTACGGAGTCTTGGGCAAGAACGCCCGGGTAGTTCATCATCTCTGCCAAACCCACCACGCGGGGAAATTGGTATAAAAAGCGCAATTCGTCCGCAGTTAACTCCGCCGCCGATTCGTCAAAGCGGGTGGCAGGAACACAAGAAGGTAGGTTTATGTAAACTTGCATGGGGAGCCCTTCGCTTGCTTTCAAAATATAGCGAATCCCATCTACCTCGCACACGTTCGCAATTTCATGTGGATCTGCCATAATGGCGGTAGTACCGTGTAATAGGCAAAGCTTTGCCATTTCGTAAGGGGTAAGCATGGTGCTTTCAATATGCACGTGCCCGTCAATCAGCCCGGGAATTAGAAACTTCCCTTCTAAATCCACCACCTCGTCGCAAAAATACTCGGCATAATCTCCCACACCGATAATTTGTTCGTTTTCAATTAACACATCCGCACGCACTACCTCTTCGGTAAATACGTTGACTACGTTTCCGTTTTTCAGCAAAGTTTTCATTTTACTTTCCCCCTTTTTTTGGAATAGGTAACAGCATGCGCGTTTGCGCTTTGTATTCTTGATATCCTTCCTTTTGGGATTGTCGCCCGTCCGCCATGGGAATACTTACGGCAAAGAACAGCAAAGTGTTTGCCGCCGCCCCCAAAAGGAAATACCAGCGGAATCCCAGCGTTAGTACGGCGTATAGGCCAACGCCCCACCACATGGCAATTTCCCCAAGGTAGTTGGGATGGCGGGAATACTTCCATAGCCCCACGCGAATAAAGGGTGTGGTTCTATTTTTGCGATAACGGTGCATTTGCATATCTGCCGTTATTTGAATTAGAACGGCACCTAAGCAAAGGCTTAAACCCGTAAGCGCCCAAGGCGCAAAGGGCGCATAGCCAAGCAAAACGTATACCGCCGGCAACGTGCATGCGTAAACTACCAGCGTAGGCACCATGTGAATCCCGATAAAGTTAATTAGGGGGTAAAACTTGCCCGTTTTTTCGCACAGCATGGTATACCGCCAATCCTGATATTTTAGCCCGTGAAAGGTGTACGCCCAGTTTGCGGTTAAGCGCAGCCCCCAAAGGGTAACCGCACAAAGTATTAGCACGCCCGAAAGGGTAATATTTTTAACGAAAGCAAACAGGATTACCAAGGGTTGCACGCTCCAATACGGGTCGTACACAGAGGCATTTTTGAAAATCACACTGCAAATAAAGGTAATCACGGTGGCCGCTACATCCGCAACAAGCAGTTTTAGCCATATCGCGCCCTCCGTAAACAGATACACCCCTACACCCACCGCCGCAGCAAGCAAATAAACAAAAAATACAATTAGAAAAGATTGTTTTCTACCCACAGTATTCCCCTCCGTTCTTCCACAACCGAAAACAGTAAATTTTCTATAAAATATAGAAAATTATACCATAAAAGGAAACGGGTTGCAATAGAAAGTGATAAAATATTCCCTTTCCTTTTTGTTTTCCATATCACATCCGCCGGTAGCCCACAAAAAACCCAAAGGAAAACCCCTAAAAACTGCAAATCTGCAAAGAAAAACCGCGCGCCCCTTACGGAGCGCGCGGCAGGTTCTTTTATTTCCGTATAAGCCATTTTGGGGTTATGGGGATAAGCAAGTTCAAGCGGCGTTGGCACCGCCAACGCAGGTCATATCAGACCAGTTCGGAGGTTCCGTTGAACCTCCGATTTTCTTTTATTTTCTCACATAATCTCTTGAAATCTTGCGTTTTCGTGATATACATAATGGGCTTATTCTTCCCTGCTTTCGGGGTTGAACAAGCCCATTTTTCGCCTTTGACCACATGTTTGACCACTTGCAGAGATTTTGGCTTATTTTCTTTCAAAAATTACCGATTCAAGTTCCTGATATGCTTGTGTAGATGGTAAAACATATTGTGCAAGTTTTTTCTTAAAAACTTCAGCATTAATACTTCCAACAATATTACAGTAATTCTTTATCCTTCCCGTTTCATCTTTTACCTGCTGATTTATAATATCAGTAACAAATGAATCGTATGCTGTCTCGTTAAATTCCTTATCATGCGCCCTGCAATATTCTTTTAAAACCTCTTTGTCGTACAAATAATTCTCAATCTCAAATCGATTAAGAACTCTGTGGTTTGTAGGATTATTACTTAAATACATTTGCCTATCTGTTTCATTCGTAACTTTTCCAGACGCCATATCACGATCTTTTAGAACCCATATTTCAACATCAGCAAACACTTTTGATAATATGCTTATTGCAATATCACTTCTTTGATCCAATTCTGTATTGCCGCCGCTTGAGATAAACAATGTCTCTGGGTACGCTTCTCCAAAAATTGTATTAAAAACTTCCGCGTCCAATCCCCGTTCTCCGCCAGTACGAGTCGGTTCAGCCCTTCCTTCGCAATATATTATACGCTTAGGAGCAATTAACCCTGTTAAATCATCTAATGCCGTTGAAAACAGTCTTTTCCAATTATTTCGACTTTTTACCATAGGCGTCAAAGCATATGTTTGTGATGCCCATTGGTTTTCGTCTTTGAACTCAATGATTTGCGATATATCATTCAATTCGTCTTGCAAAGCACGTAAAAAACCAATACTATGCGTTGCCACCCAAATTTGGCAATTTTGAGGAATTAGCTTGTTGATTTCAATAAGCAACTTTCGTTGAATAGCAGTGTTCAAATGAAGTTCCGGTTCATCAATTATATATATAGATTCAGTATAATCTTCTTTTCTCAAATATAAATCAAGTAATAGGTCTATTACTTCCTTTTCTCCTGCAGAGAGAACATTGTATTCAAACATTTTAGCTGTGTCAGCTTTTTTGAAATAGAATGTACCCTGTCCAGCTTGAATATCTCCAAGACTCTCTATTTTCAAACTCAAACAATTTTGTATTGCTGAATTTAATTCTCCAATAATGTGAGCTTTAGCCTCTGAAGGCTTGCAGTCTTGCTCGTTTAGATACTTGTTATATTTAATTTGCAATCTTCTGTAGTTTTGCTCTATTCGCTGATCTATATCCGAAGCATAAGATGCACCGAAATCGTTTTGTATAATTTCTGATACGGCTTTGCTTTCCTTAACATTCAAGTTACCATTGTAACGAAAAGAACTTCTGAACGAAAAAAGAGTAGCCGCTCTGCCTACTTTTTCCAAATCACTATGTACATCCCAAAATGCCCCTCTATCAAATTTAACATCTATGCCGTTCCAATCATACCCCGGATTTTGTTCTAAAGAATGATATTGATAACCTCTATTATTGCTATTCCACGTTGCACCAATCGATCTGTATGCGTTTTGTAAATATAGCATTCCATCAAAAACGCTACTTTTTCCACATCCATTGGGACCAATTAGTGCAACTATTCTTTTAGGATTATCTCCTAAATCAATAGTAAGATCTAAAAATCTCTTATATTTTTTTAATTGTATTTTTTTAATCTTCATATATAACTCCTTTAATATTTAAAATGTCTTGCATAATACTTCTCAAATCTTCCGCACCTGAATTAACTTCAGGCACTAAAAATCTTGTTCTTCCATCATCACATATTCTCTTAATTCCGTTCAGGAAGATGGCTTTGCTTTCTTCGTTTCCCCCGAAATATGTATCAAGAGTTCCACAATGCGCAATCCAACGACCTTTAGGATTTTTCTTTTTACCCCAAATATGTATGCCTTTTATTAAGTGCTGATACGGATGTATTTTCTCTATTGCAGCAATATACTTGTCCGCATCAAATTTCAATGTATCAAGACGCTCTGCGGTAAGTAATTGCGGAAAATCTAAGACAATTCCAAGATCTAAATTATATTTTTCTATCGCTTCGCACAAAGAAACAATTTCATCCGCTTTCCCTACTACAAATCTTCCGCCACGGTAAACAGCACCTGATCTGTTTTCAATGAAAATATTGGTGTTCGGATAGGCTTGTCTAATCTCTTTTTCAAACACTTTATAGCATTTCACAAAATGCTCAATATCAGCATAATCATTGAACGGCGGATGTATCTCCACAATACTTGGCGATTTTTTATCAGCAGTCAACTCACAAATAAATGCAGCAAATTCTTTCGCCCATTCCTCACTTTTCCAAAGCTGCGGAACTCCGCCTTTATGTGCTTCTCTCAACGTTTTATACTTATTTAGAATCGCACTATCGAAATTGCGCTTTCCATAGCTGTATTCGGTATGCAATGAATAACAGTCCTCTTGTTCTATCGCCTCTTTATCAAGATGACCTGCAACCTCTTTTATTCTTGAAACATATCCTTCTGGATAAGGAATGCCGTTGTATTCAATTAACTCAAAAGCATTTTTCATAACATTTAACACTCCACCGCTACCTTAATAACTCCGTCGCGTTTATTTTCAAACAGCTCATACGCCTCGTCGATCTTAGAGAGCGGATAGGTATGCGTGATCAGCGGCTCGGTATCAAGCTTGCCCTCGGCAATGAGCTTCAGCGTTTCTTCACAGTCGCAACCATCAACGCCACCAGTCTTGAAGGTCAGATTTTTGCCGTACATATCCGGCAGAGGCAGAGTCTGCGCCTTATCGTAAAGCGCCACAACCGTAACGATCGCATTCGGGCGAGCGCACTGCCATGCCAGCTCAAAGGTGTTCTCTGCTCCGGCAACTTCAAGCACCACGTCTGCACCGCCGTGATCGCTGTTCTCACGAACAAAACCAAGGCATTCTTCGGGCGTTACCGTAAGCACATCGGGATAGTGCTCATTGACAAACTTAATGCGGTTCTCGTCCTTCTCGCACACGATGATTCGCTTAGGATTCTTCAGCATCACGCAAAGGAGTGTGCATATTCCCGTGGGG
>JAZRTI010000002.1:0-18834 GCA_045651955.1 Christensenellaceae bacterium
TCTTCGGGAATATTCATCAGTTCGCGAAGCAACGCTTCCGCTTCGTCCACGATGGCTTGGAAGGGCTTAGAACGGTGGCTCATTTCCACCACGCTCATACCCGTACCGTTGTAGTCAAGAAAATCTCTTTGTGCTTCTTCCAATACTTCCATGGGGAGCATGGAAGGACCAGCCGAAAAGTTGTAAACTCTCATTACCGTAACCTCCGTTCGGAAATAATTTTAATTCGTGTTTTATTATAAACCTTCTAAATCAAAAATGCAAACGAATTACAAGGTAATTCCCAAAAAAAAGCAAGTTTCGGCAAAGTTTTTGCGATTGTTTGCAAAAAGCGGTCTCATTTTTTTCCTTGCAGGTGAAAAACGGAGAAAAACTGTTTACTTTTTTTCTTTGCTGTTGTATAATAAAAAGAAGAACGGGGTGTGCAAAATCCCCCTTAAAAAACAAGAACCCCACCGTATGGTGGGAAGGAGATAATTTTGAAGAAAAAAGAAAACGAACTAAAAGTGCTGTTCCTTGGCGGCGTAGGGGAAATCGGCAAAAATATGACTGCGATTGAATATGGGGATGATATCCTGATTGTGGATTGCGGCTCCATATTCCCTGCCGAAAGCATGCCGGGGATTGACCTGGTTATTCCCGATTTTACCTATCTTTTGGAACGGAAGGACAAGGTGCGCGGTGTATTGCTGACGCACGGCCACGAAGACCATATCGGCGCACTGCCTTATTTTTTGAAAGAAATCAACGTGCCTGTTTTTGCCACCAAACTTACTTTGATGCTGGTGGAAAACAAACTGATGGAACATAAGTTGTCCGACGTCAACTTAAATTGCGTAAAGCCGGGCACGAAACTTACGCTGGGCTGTTTTGAAACCGAATTTATCAACGTAAATCACTCCATTGCAGGCGCAGTGGCACTTGCCATTCGCACGCCCGTGGGAACCGTGTTCCATTCGGGAGATTTTAAGATGGACCACACCCCCGTTGCGGGCGAACCCATGGACTTAAAGCGCATTTCGGAAATCGGCAAGGAAGGGGTAACCTTATTCCTTTGCGAAAGTACCAATATTGAACGTCCCGGGTATACCATGAGTGAGCGTGTGGTAGGGCAAACGCTGGATGGAATTTTTGCGGAAAACGCAACCCGCCGTTTGATTATTGCCACCTTTGCCAGCAACGTGCACCGTTTACAACAGATTTTGGATTTAGCAAAAAAATACGGCAGAAAGGTGGCGTTTTCGGGCAGGAGCATGATTAACGTTGCGGAAGCCGCCCTATCCATCGGGGAACTTTCGTATAACCGGGATGACGTGGTGGATGTTGAAAAAATCAAAAAAATTCCGGATAAGGAACTGGTTATTTTATGTACGGGCAGCCAAGGGGAGCCCATGAGTGCGCTTACCCGTATGGCAAGCGGAGAATTTAACCGCGTAAAAATAGACGGAAACGATACCGTAATTTTATCCGCATCCCCCATTCCGGGCAACGAAAAATCCGTATATCGCGTAATCAATAACCTGTACCGCTTGGGTGCGGAAGTTATTTACGAATCCTTGGAAAACGTGCACGTTTCGGGGCACGCTTGCAAGGAAGAATTAAAACTTTTACACACCCTGTTAAAACCCAAATATTTTATGCCCGTGCACGGGGAATACCGACACCTGAAAAAGCACGTGGATTTAGCGGTTAGCTTGGGCTTAAACCCCGCGTGTGCTTTGATTGCGCAAATCGGCAGCGCGGTCAGCGTAACTCAAAAGCAAATCAAGTTTACCGAATCCTTCCATGCGGGCGCAACCTTGGTGGATGGGGACAGTATGGATGGAAACGACGCAATTTTGGCAGACCGTCGCCATATGGCGGAGGACGGGCTTTTGGTACTTGCCTTAACCCTTTCCGCAGGCAGTGGAGAACTGCTTGCACCCCCCAAAATTTTAAGCAAAGGATTCCTTGCGGAAGGGGTGGATAAACTGCTTACCGAAGGCGCTTTTGCGGTAACCACTGCGCTGTCTTCGCTGGGTAAAGCCATGCGCGAAGAGGTAATTGCCACTGCCAAAAGGGCGCTGAAAAACTGCGTATACCGCAGCAGTAAACAAAACCCCGTTATTCTTACGGCGGTAACCGAAATTTAAGCAGACGAATCTTGCGTTATGACGAATGAAGAGTTAAAAAAATACGCGGACGAAGTGTGGCAAGAAAACCGCGCCCGTGGGGTGGAAACCTTGCGCCCTAAAACGCGCGAAAAATTGCTGAAAATCGCATCCGAATCCGCCCCCAAACGTATCTTAGAACTTGGCACGGCGGAAGGGGCAACCGCGCTATCCTTACTTGCTTACGCACCTAAGTCTTTTTTGGTTACGGTGGAACTATCGGAGGACCGCGCGCTTACTGCAAGAAATCACTTTGAAAAAGCGGGGGTGGAACACCGCGTCCGCGCGGTGTACGGAGATATTTTAGAGGTAGTCCCCGCCCTAACAGAGCCCTTTGATTTGATTTTGTTGGACGGCCCCAAAGGGGCGTACTACGACTTGCTTGCCCCCTTGCTTTCACTGTTAAACCCCAAAGGGGTTTTGTTTGCGGACGACGTACTGTTTCACGGCTACGTAACGGGGGATACGCCCTACCGCGCAAAGCACGGAGCAATTATCCGATCCTTACGCGCCTTTTTGGAAGAAACGCAAAAACTAAACGGCAACGGCTACACCGTAGAACGGTGTGATATGGAAGACGGCGTGTTGATTTTAACCAAGAAGGAGCACAAATGATACCCTTTCCAAACACAGAAAAAAGAAAAGTGGAACGCGCGGAAATGCAGCGCGTTTACAACCTAATAAAAACCCCCGTAAAAGTGGGGGCGGTGTTGAAATTTGAAGAAGATTTGTGCGATTCCCCCTCGGTTTTTCGCCACGGGGATACATGGTATATGTCCTTTATTAAAATCGGCAAGGATACGGCAAATTCGGGGTATGATTCGCACCTTGCGGAAAGCGCGGATTTGGAACATTGGAACTACTTGGGAAAAACCCTAACGCGCACTAAGGAAAACACGTGGGATAGCAAGCAAATTGCCCTTTACGCGGGCTTTGTGCAAAACGAAGTAAGCGGGGAATACCGCTTAAATAAGGTAAACGGAAAGTACTATTTCCCCTACCTTGGGGGCAACTTAAACGGGTATGAAACGGACCCCCTTACCATGGGGCTTGCATATACCGAAACCCCCGAAAATACATCTTCTTACAAAAAATTTCCCGAGCCTTTTTTGCGCCCCACGGATGCGGACGCGCGAAAAGGCGAAACCTTAACCTTATATAAAAGCAACTTTTTTATAGATAGCGCGAAAACTACGGGATACCGGTACGTGAACGCGTATAACGCCAAGGCGGAAAACCATAAGGAAAGCATTTTCCTTGCCGTATCAAAGGATGGGGAACGTTGGGAACGCTATGGCGAAAGCGCAATCGTAAAGGATGAAACACCCGATCAAAGCAAGCAAATTATGGGCGACCCCGTAATTTTAAGGGATGGCGATCTTTACGTGATGCTGTATTTCGTTTTGCAAAATGGAAAAACGTACAACACCTTTGCGTGTTCGTACGATTTAATTACGTGGACGCATTGGGATGGGGAGCCCTTAATTCAAAGTGAGTACGAATGGGAAAACGTGTACGCGCACAAAACCGCATTCGTTCGCGCTAATGGGATAAACTATCACTACTACTGCGCGGTAAACGATAAAGGCGAGCGCTTTATCGCACTTGCAAAAAGCGAAAAGGAAGAATCATGAAAAAAGTAGAACTGTTAGCCCCCGCGGGCAATTTTTCCAAACTGAAAACAGCAATTCACTTCGGCGCGGACGCGGTATATTTGGGGGGAAAGGAATTTTCCCTGCGCGCCAAGGCGGATAATTTTTCGTACGAAGAACTTGCGGCGGCGGTTACTTATGCGCACGAACGGGGGGTAAAAGTATACGTAACTTGCAATATTTTCCCCAAGAACGCGGATTTCCCCCAAGCGGAAGCGTATTTTAAGTATTTACAAAGTATTGGGGTGGACGCGGTTTTGATAACGGACGTAGGGATGCTTTCCTTGGTAAAGGAATGTGCGCCCCATCTTCCCGTACATATCAGCACGCAGGCGAATACCTTAAACGCGCGCGCGGTGGATTTTTGGCATAAGCAAGGCGCCGAACGCGTGGTGCTTGCGCGCGAACTTTCGGTAAAAGAAATTAAGGAAATTCACGAATATAACCCCACGTGCGAGCTAGAAGCCTTTGTGCATGGCGCTATGTGTATTTCGTATAGCGGCAGATGTTTACTTTCCAACTACCTTACCACGCGGGATGCGAATCGCGGGGAATGTGTGCAAGCGTGCCGTTTTCATTATACCCTTACCGAAACGCAGTCGGGCAAGGTTTTGGAACTGGATGAAGATAGCCGCGGTGCATATATTTTGAACAGTAAGGACTTAAATATGATTCGCCACCTGCCTTTGCTTATGGATGCCGGTGTGGACAGTTTTAAGATTGAGGGCAGAATGAAAAGCGAATACTACCTTGCTACCGTGGTTTCCGCTTACCGTAAGGCCATTGATTTTTACACGGCGGGTGGGGAAGTGTTGCCCGAAGAAATCGCGGCAATTCCCGAAAAAACCGCGCATAGGGAATTTACCCAGGCGTACGCTTTGGGGGATAACGAAAAAACGGTGAACTACTTAGATAGCGGCAGTAAGGGAACTTCGGTATTTATTGCCCAAGTATTAAAAGGGGAACAGGGGCGCGCCCTTGTGGAAATGCGCAATCGCTTTCAAGTGGGGGATAGTTTGGAAATCCTTTCCGCAAATAAGGCGGCGGACGGTAAACGCTTTACCGTTAGTTTAATGACGGATGAAAAGGGTGAAGAAGTTTTGGATGCCAAATTAGTGCAACAAAAACTGTGGATAACGATGCCCTACACCCTTACCGAAGGGGATATTTTAATGGCGGATGCCAAAATTTAAGGAAAAAATATCAAAAAAGGCTTGTAATTTTTCTTTGCGTATGCTATGATGGTTGCGCAAAGAAATTTGCTATCATAAAACAATTTCATTTGGTTTGAGTAGCGGTGGCGTGTTCTACCGCTGAAAGCAGGGGAAGTACGGTGAAAATCCGTCGCAACGGTCATTACGGTGATAGTCCGATAGCCTGCCTTACCAAATTCGGAAACGGAAATCTCGGGCATGGAGAAGAACGTTTAACGCGGAAACTATATTCCGCGTTTCGTTGCGTGCCATAGGTACGCAATTTTTTATTTATCGGCTTTTGCCGAAGGAGGACAAAGTTATGAAGAAAACCTTAAAGCTCGTAGCATTGCTGTTTGCTTTGCTCACACTTACCTTTTCGCTTGTTGCTTGCAAGGGTGGGGATGACGGAATTCGCAAATTAACCGGGGAAGATAAGTACCTTTTAATTACTGTGGGGGAGGATGCCGAAGGTAATTTGCTTTCCTTAATGCAACAAAAGGCGGCGGAAGGCGAATTTGCCTTTACCGAAGCAGGCGGTATGATTACCTCTATCAATGGCGTGGAAAACCCCGCGGATTGGTCGTATTGCTGGATGCTGTATACCACGGATAGCGATTATGCGGTAAAGGAATACGGTCAGGTAAAATTAGGTAAAACCGTATATACCTCTGCTGCGCTTGGCGCGGAAGCCCTTCCCGTAAAGGGCGGCGAAAAATATTTGTGGGTGTACGTGGCGTTTTAATATGCAAGCAAAAAGAACGGTACTCATCGGGGCGTATTGCGCGGCTTTAATCGGTGGGCAATTAGCATTATCTGGCGTTGCGGGGGTAGAAGTTGTAACCGTAATGCTTGCCGCGTTTGCTTTCGCCTTTGGGTGGGCAGACGGGGTGATTTTGGCTATCGCGTTTTCCCTTTTACGGTGCGTACTTTTCGGCTTTTTTCCCAACGTAATCATTTTATACTTGGTATATTATCCCGCTTTGGCGTTTTGCTTTGGCTGGTTTGGGAAAAAATGCAATAAAACAGTAACGCTAAAAAGCCACGCGGCGGCGGTGTTTCTTGCCCTTGTGTTCGGCGCGCTGTTTACCGCGCTGGATAACGTAATTACCCCCCTATACTACGGGTATTCCGAAAAACTTACCCAAATTTACCACACGGCATCTATCCCCGTGCTGATATCCCAAACGGTATGCGCGGTGTTTACCGTACTGTTTTTATTTCCTCCGCTAGTAAAAACGTTGAACCGTTTTACCGCCCGAAGAAAAGGAAAAGAAGTAAACGAACAACCATAAAACGAAAAGCGGTGGCAAGCCTTATGCTTGCCACCGCTTATTTTTAATAATCCGTTCTTCCTAACAGATAATCCGCCGAAACTTCTAAATAATCACAAAGCGCTAATAGCGTTTGGATAGAAGGAAGGGCCTTTCCCCGCGTGTAGTCGTTTACCACTTGCTTGGAAAGGTTTAAGGCTCTCGCAATTTCCGCCTGCGTTTTGTGTGTAATATGCAATACTTCGTTAAATCGTTCGGTGAATTTCATACTTAAAGTATAGCAAATTTTAGTCAGTTAATACTTGACAGTCCGTTAATAACTGACTACGGTAAAACTAAAAAAGAAAGGGGGAAAAGAAAAATGGAAAATGGGGAAGAAAAAATTTTGCAAACGCTATCAAAAATAGAGGGGGAAATGAAACGTATCGTTAATAAATTAGAACACATAGAAACAAGCGGCAAATTAATGGAAGATAGTCTTTCTGCTTTGGAAGGCTCGGTGGGGTGTATGGAAGGGGAAATTGCTCAAATACGGATAGAATTAACGAATAAAGAATAGAGAAAAGTAAAAGCGGTGGCAAGCATAAAGCTTGCCACCGCTTAAAAAGAGAAAAAAATGATAGGATAATTAGTTTTGGTTGATAAAAAACGCCAAGCCGATGGCTCCGGGGCCAACGTGCGTTCCTATGGTGCATCCAATAATGTGCGTACGGGGTTGTACGTTTTTGGGGAAGATTTCTTTGCTAGTGTTTGCGTAATCCAAACAAGGAAGGGGGTCTGTGCCCGTATAAATTAAGGCGTGGGGTAGGGTAGGATCTATGCCACCTGCTTCGCGCACTTTTTCGTTTAGCATTAAAAGGGCTTTCTTTTTGCCGTGGGCTTTGCCAATGGATTCCACTTTACCGTCCACAATTTTTACCAAAGGCTTAATGTTCAAAATGCCCCCCAAAAGGGCGGAAGCGGAAGAAATTCTGCCCCCCTTTTTCAAATATTCCAGCGTGTCTACCGTGGCGGCAATAAAAACCTGATGCTTTTTTTGGTTTAATTCTTCCACAATTTCGCTTGCGCTTTTTCCTTCCGATCTTCGCTGCATGGCAAGTTCTAAAAGCAAGCGTTCCCCGGCGGAAACGGTGTAACTATCCACTACGTGCACCAAGCCCCTGAACTCGCTTGCCGCTTGCACGGCGGCGCTATACGTACCCGAAAGGCGGGAAGAAAGGGTAATGGCAATTACCTCGCTACCGTCTGCAGTCAGTTTTTGAAAAGCTGCGGCAAAGTGAAAGGGAGAAACTTGTGCGGTTTTGGGCAATTCTTTGGTAGAGGTAAGTTTAGCGTAAAATTCGGCGTTGGAAAGGTTTACGCCGTCATAAAATTCTTCACAACCAAAAGTAATGGTCATGGGAAGGCGAGTAACGCCCATTTCGGCACATTCTTCTACGCTGATATCCGAAGCGGAATCAATTAAAAAATGAATCATAAATCTCCTTTTTTTCTTCCTATAAGGAAGAAAGTATCTTTTAGCACACGGTGTGCTGTAATGTTTTTTACGGAAGCGAACTTTCGCTTCCGGTAACTATTTTATGCAAAGCATTATGCCTTCATACCTTCTAAAAACACTGTAAACGCGTATTTGAAATTTTGCACGGCTTCCGCTTTATCCACCTTTCTTGCCAGCGCATCTGCGTTGTATCCGCGGATAAAGCACCAAATGGCATAGCTTAAACGTTCGCTATCCAAATCCCTAAGCAGCCCTTTTGCCTTGCCAAATTCAATCAGTTTTTTAATTTCATCTTTCCACCAAAGAAAGTTATCTTGGGAAAGGGAATCGGTATCAAACACAAAACGGAACAGGTTTTGTTTTTTATCGTACGAAAGCAGTAACGTGTTTGCAACAATGTCAATAATCTGCGTGAAAAAATCCTGCGCGCTGTCAAATTTTTGCAAAATGCTTTCGCGCATTTTCAGGGCAATTCTTTGGTATACGATGTTCAGCACTTCTTCCACGTTTTTATAACGGTTGTAAAAAACGCGGTTGGTTACTTGCATCTCGCGTAAAATCATGCGAACGGTTAGTTTTTCCGCGCCGTATTTTAACGCAAGCCCCTCGGCAGTGGCAAGTATTTCTTCGCAAACTTCATCCTTAATCAATGCAGTCGGTTCCATTGTTTTTCTCCGCACACCGATATTAGCACACAGTGTGCTAACGTAGTATACTCCTTTTTTTCCATATTGTCAAGCGATTTTTAGCCCTTGGTTTGATTTGCGTAATCCCCAAAGCGGCTACCCGAAAGGGTGCCCAAAATTTCCATCCCTTCCGCGCCGTAATGGCCGTGCGCAAAGGGGTTCATATAGCGGGGGGATAGGAACAGTTCTTCCGCAATTTCGGTCAGCATTAAAAAGTCGCTATCCGTTTGGCAAGCGCGGCTTTGCGCGCGCATAATTTCCCTGTCCGCTTCGGTCATGGTAAAAACGCCCACGCGAATAACGCCGAATTTTTCCAAGCCCAAATCTTCCTTTAACTGATTTTTTAATAAAATCAGTTTTTCGTAATAGTCTTTCTCCTTTACCCCCGCAATCGCGTCGCTTTCCCCTTGCAGCCACGCCAAATACACGTGCTTGGGGCAAGCCTTTTTTATGGCTGCGGCTACCTTTTGGGTAAGCGCGGTATAGCCCGTATTTCCCTTTAACCAGTAATCAATTTGGGTGCTGCCCTTTGCGGTGTGAACGCAAGCCGCCGCCTTTCCCGTTTTACGGATAAACGCTTGCATAAAGGCGGGTACCATATTCGCGTTATTATCCACGGGGCCAAGCAGGGTGGCGCCGCCTAAAATGCCGGGAACCTCCTGCCAATCGGGGATTTGCAATTCGTCCCCGTCCACCGCAATATTTTCTCCAACGGGGGCGGTAAGGGGGCGCAGCGTATCCGTTAAAAGGCGGTATTCGTAAGCGTTTTCCACGCGGTGGGTAATGGCGGGCGCTTCGCATTGCCCTTGCATATTGCTTTGCCCGGCAAAAATAATCAAATGCTCAAATTGCATGTGGTATCCCTCTCTTTTCCATCGGTTTTCGTACCTGCGTGCGCGTTAAATATAGCACACGCGCGCGAAAAAGTCAATGGGAGCAAGGTTTTTTTTCGCAATTGCGCGCCGCGTAAAATAGAAGGCAATTATTGCATATTTTTTGGCAAGAATTGGTCTTTATTTCCGCGCAACTAAGGTATAATATAAACGAAAATGGCAAAAGCCGAATTATTAAGGAGCTTCGTATGAAGGATAGAAAGTTTTGGGTTTCGTGCATGGATAAAACCGTGCGCCCCGTGCTTTCCGCTTTGGCGGAGGATAGGTTAAAGGAAACATTCCCTTTATGGGATGAAGCGGAGCCCGCGCCCGAAAACCCACGGACCATAGCGTGGTTGGAAGCGCAAGCGCGTATTATCCACGGCATTGCTCCGTGGCTGGATGCGGAAGTTTCGGACCCCGAAGAAGCCGCTTTGCAGGCGGAATACCGCGTGATGGCGCAAAAGGCGTTACATAACTGCATTTGCCCCCAAAGTAAGGACTATATTGAATGGTGGGACGGCACGCGGGAGCCCAGCCAACCCTTGGTAGAAGCGTATAACTTTGCCTACGCAAGCTTGGTTGCGCCCAAAACGCTGTGGGCGGATTTATCCGATGAAGATAAAAAATTATTCGTTCGCGCTTTAACGCGCGTAAACCACCGCCGCCCCATTGCCAACAACTGGCGGATGTTTTCCGCGGTAATAGAAGCCGCCCTGTATCAAATGACGGGGGAATGCGATCCCATGCGCGTTCAGTTTGCGCTGATGGAGCACGACCTTGCTTACCGTGGGGATGGCGTGTATGCGGATGGCGAACCCTTTTCTTGGGATAGTTATTCCAGTACCGTAATGGCGCCCACAATGATAGAAGTTTCCCGCGCAACGAAGAGGTTATTTGCAAACACTGCAAGCGGCAATTACGGGGAGGATTTGTACAATCGCTCGGTTGCCCGTATGGGCGCACTGGTTCGCAAACTGGAATGTATGCTAAGTGCGGATGGTTCTTTCCCCGCCCTTGGTAGAAGTATCACGGGCAGAAACTGGATGTTTAGCCTTTCTTACGCGGCGTTCCGTGGGGTAATTCCTAAGGACGTACCCAAAGGGCGCGTCCGTGCAGAACTAACCGCCTGCCTAAAAAAGATTTACCAACCCGCCAACCTGTTTTCTAAAAAGGGGTATTTACGCGCCGGGCTTTACGGCTATCAACCCTCGCTGAAAGATACGTACATCACGCAGGGCAGTATTTACTGCGTAACTTCTATGTTCGCTGCCCTTGGTTTATCCGATACGGATGAATTTTGGACTGCGGACCCCCAACCCCCCGTTTGGGAACAGGTTTGGGGTAAGGGAACGCCCGTACCCGTAAGCACGCCGCAAGCCGAACGCGAACTGTGGCTTGGCTATATGGATAAGCTTTGCCGCCCCGTGCTTACCGCCCTTTCCAAGGAGAAATTAAAGGAAAGTTTACCCTTTGCTCAATCAGTGAAAGATGGCAAAGTGGTACAAAATACCGACCGCACTTCTTACGCGCCGTTAGAGGCGTTTGGCAGAATGCTTTGCGGTATTGCGCCCTGGCTGGAACTGGACCTTCCCGAAGGCAAGGAAAAAAGTTTGCAAACCGAATACCGCGCCTTAGTGCAAAAGGGGATAGATATTGCAACGAACCCCCTTTCCCCCGATTATATGATTTGGCGGGATAAGAAAAACGGGCAAAATACCGAACAGTATTTGGTGGATGCGGCGTTCTTTGCGCAAGCCTTGTACCGCGCGCCCAAAACGCTATATCACGGTTTACCCGAGCGCGTGCAAAAACAAGTTGTTGCCGCCCTTTACGAAAGCCGTAAAATTCTGCCCCCCACCAACAACTGGCTACTGTTTGGTGGCATGTTGGACGCAACCCTTTACCGCTTGGTAGGCGAAGGGGACGCCATGCGGTTAGAAGCCGCCATTATTCCCATCAACAAACGCTATTTGGGGGACGGCACCTACGGGGATGGCATTTACGCGAACGGTCAACCCGCAAACGGCTGCTACGATAAGGGAAAAGCCTTTGAATGGAGTTATTATAACAGTTTTGTTTTGCACCCCATGATGGACGAGCAAATTGCCGTGGCAAACGAAATGTTCCCAAATAAAAATACCGAAACTTGGCAAAAGGAAGAAAATAAACGGCTATCGCGTTACTGTGTGGTTTTAGAACGGCAGGTTGCGCCTGATGGCAGTTTTCCCCCCACGGGTAGGTCGCTGGTGTACCGCTGCGGCACAATGCACGCGCTTTCCTACGCGGCGTGGAAAGGGAAGTTGCATCCCGATTTAGCCCCTTCGCAGGTAAGAAGGGCAATCACTAAGGCAATTCACCGCACCCTTTCGCAAGAAGGCACGTTGGATGAAAACGGATTTCTTCGTACGGGGCTTTGCGGCAGTCAACCCCGTTTTGCCGAACACTATATTTCCACGGGCAGTTTGTATTTTTGCTGTACGGCGTTCGTGGCGCTTGGTCTTTCCGCAACGCATGAATTTTGGCAAGGAAACGCATCCACTACCTGGGAAAAAGTTTGGTCGGGCGTGGATATCCCCGGCGACCACGCAACTCACTAAAAAATAAGGAGAAAGGTTATGACGAAAGCAGTATTTATGAACGTAAAAAAGGAAGGGGAAATTCAAAGGGTGTATAACCAGCCCCGTATGCAAAAGATTTTGGATACATACGAAGTGTATCCCGAAGTGTTGCTTCCTACCGAATTAGAAAAGGCAAAGGATTTTTTGGCGGAAACCGAACTCATCTTTTCCACCTGGGGTATGCCCAGAATTAACGAAGAAGATATCAAAACCTATTTCCCCAAATTAAAAGCGGTACTGTACGCGGCAGGAAGCGTTAAGCACTTTGCAACCCAAATGTTAAACTGTGGGGTAAAGGTATGTTCTGCCGTTTCCCTAAACGCAATTCCCGTTGCGGAATACGTGTTTGCGCAAATTACTTTGGCAAACAAGGGGCTTTGGGGCTTACTGAACCGCCCCGTGGACGAACGCGGTGCGTATTCGGATAACTTTCCCTGCAACTACGGCGCAACCGTGGGCTTAATCGGTATGGGAAATATCGGTAGAATGGTTGCCAAAAAACTACAAGCGCTGGAAATTGAAGTTTTGGTTTACGATCCCTATTTTGATAAATCCTTGGAAAAGGAATACCGCGTAACCAAGGTGGAAAACTTAAAGGAAATTTTTGAAAAGGCAGACGTAATCTCTAACCACCTGCCCGATATTCCCGAACTGTTCGGCATTTTAACCAAAGAATATTTTTCTTTAATGAAGCCGTACGCAACCTTTATCAACACCGGGCGCGGCAGGGAAGTGGTGGAAGAAGATTTAATTGCCGCCCTAACCGAAGTGCCCACCCGTACCGCGGTTTTGGACGTAACCTTCCCCGAACCCACGTTGCCCGATAGCCCCTTCCGCACCATGCCCAACGTAATTTTAACCCCGCATATCGCAGGTAGTAAGGGTGGGGAAATTTACCGCATGGCAGACCAAATGATTGAAGAAGCGGAAAGAATCGTTAGCGGTGAAGATCTAAAATATGAAGTAGACGCCGTTACGTTATCAAGAATGGCGTAACCTAAGGTAAAAATACGGCAAATCTCATCACAAACGGCTCGGTTGCATACTATCTGTATGCGCCCTTACGAACCCCTAAAAACAAAAAATTAAAAATAGGAGAAAAACTATGAAAACGGGATTAACCAGTATCACCTTCCGTAAATTAACTGCGGAACAGGTAATTGAAGTAGCAAAAAAAGCAAACCTTACGGGGATTGAATGGGGTGGAGATATTCACGCACGCCCGGATAATTTGGAACGCTGTAAGGAAGTGGGGGCATTAACCCGTGCCGCAGGTTTAGAGGTGCTTTCGTACGGGTGTTATTATTTCGTAGGGAAGGGTTTGGATTTTGAGCAGTTTTCGCTGGCGGCGGAAGCGTTAGGGTGCAGCATTATCCGAATTTGGATGCCCTGGGACGACTACGATTTTACCCATCATAAGGAAGAAATGGATTGTATTTCGGAAATTGCCGCCTCCCGTGGGCAAACGGTGGCGTTTGAATTTCATATGAAAACGGTAAACGACCACGCGCCCGTAAGCAAGGCAATGTTAGATTACTTTGGTAAGGACAACGTAAAAACCTACTGGCAGCCCCCGTACTGGCCGCAAAACCCCGTGGATACGGATGCAGATTTAACCGCGCTTGCGCCTTATATTGTAAACTTGCATGTATATAAGTGGGTAGGCCCCGATAACGACCGCCGCCCCTTAGCCGAAGGCGCAAAAGAATGGGCAAACTATATTTCTATTTTCAAAAACGCCAACGCCGCAATTTTGGAATTTGTTAGAGATGATAACGTGGAACTGTTCTTAAAAGATGCGGAAACCCTGCACGCGTTAGTGAAAGAAAACGCGTAAACCGCGCTAATTGCAAAGGGTAAAACCCGTAAAAAATATAAAAAACGCGCCCCGAAGGATTACTCCTTTGGGGCGCGTAATTTTTAATGGTTTTCGGTTGCCGCTTATAAAACTTTGGATAAAAATTCTTTTAAGCGTTCATCCTTGGGGTTTGCAAAGAATTCCTTGGGGGAATTTTCTTCCTTAATCACACCTTCGTCAATAAACAGCACGCGGGATGCCACTTCTTTTGCAAAGCCCATTTCGTGGGTAACTACAACCATGGTCATGCCTTCTTTAGCTAGGTCGGTCATAAGGGATAATACTTCGCCCACCATTTCGGGGTCTAATGCGGAAGTGGGTTCGTCAAACAACATTACGTCGGGTTCCATTGCCAACGCGCGAATGATGGCAATACGCTGCTTTTGCCCACCCGATAGGGTGGAAGGGTACGCGTTTGCCTTTTCCTCTAAACCGATACGGCGCAGTAAAGTCATAGCCTTTGCTTCCGCTTCTTCCTTGGTTGCCTTTTTTAGTTTTACGGGCGCCAAGGTAATGTTTTCCAAAATGGTCAAGTTGGGGAACAGGTTGAAAAGTTGGAAAACCATACCGATTTTTTGACGGTGTTGGTTGATGGTTTTGGCAACGTTTTTTTCAATTGCCTTTTCTTCCTTTGCCATCTGTTTGTATTCGGTTTGCAAGGTAACCATTTCGTTAGTAACGGCAGCAATTTCTTCTTGTAAAGCCCCTGCTTTTTTCAGTGCCTTCTTTTTTGCTTTCAGCGCATCCAACTGTTCTTTTTTGTAAATGCGGAAACAACGGAAAATGTCCGTGCCGTCAAAATTGATTTCTCCGCCCGTGGGGGTTTCCAGTAAGTTTAAGCAACGTAAAAAGGTGGATTTACCGCAACCGCTGGGACCAATCACTGCAATTACGTCCCCACGGTTAATATCAATATCAATGCCCCTTAAAACCGGGGTTTTATCAAAACTTTTACACAGTTTTTTTACCGAAAGAATGGTAGATTTATCGCTCATTTTTCTTCAATCTCCTTTCAATCAGTTTTTGTATCAGGGTAAGCAGTAAAACCACCACAAGGTAAACGATAGCCACGGTAAAGATCAGCGCCATATAGCATGCGGGTTTTGCAAGGCCCAGTTTTTCGGCGATACCAAGCAGGTCCCAAACCTGTTTTCCGTTAATGCGCAGTAAAATGTATGCAACCACCGAAGTTTCTTTTACTAAAATAATAATTTCGTTAAAGATAGTGGGGATAACAACCTTAATGGCTTGGGGGATGATAACCTTTAACATGGTGGTTACCCAACCAAGCCCCAAACTTCTGCCTGCTTCCATTTGCCCTTTATCAACGGAATTAATACCGCTGCGGATAATTTCCGCCATATAAGCGCCGCTGTTAATCCCAAAGGAAAGAATGGGTACCAGTAAGTTGGTGTCGCTGGATTTGAAGGAAACCAAAATTACCCCGTACATAATTAAAAGTTGAACCAACATGGGCGTACCGCGAATTACGGTGATATACGTATCGGCAATTTTATCCAGCACTTTCATTACTACACTGTTTTTGGGTGCAATTTTAATCATTGCCAGTATAATACCGATAACAAGACCGATAATAACTGCAACTAAGGCGATTAAAAGGGAAACGCCCAAACCTTCAAACAGTCTGCCGCGAACGGTCCATATGTACTTTAATTGGTCGTTAATATCCATTATTTTTTCCTATGCAAAATAGATTATAAAATACCGCCGCTGTGCTTTAAGGTGTAGTAATCAATAACGCCGCCTGCAATCATCTTTTCCAAGATTTTGTTTACCTTGTTAGCAAGGTCGGTTGCTTCTTTGTTAAAGTAAATAACGTATTCTTCTACGTCTGCATCAAGTTCAAAGCATTCTAAGTTGCTGTTTGCCGAGCAAATGGATTGTGCGGGAAGTTTATCAATAACAACTGCGCCCAAAGTGGATGCGATATCTTGGCTTGCAACGATAGCGTTGGTGTAGGTCATGCATTGGAAGGAAGTCCCAAGCGTGCCGTCTTTTTTGGTAATTTCGTCCTCAATCAGGAAGTGCCCGGTGGTGCCTTCTTGTACGCCGATTGCCTTTTTGGAAAGGGTAGCAAGCTTGGAAACGGGCAATTTGCCGTCCGTAAGATCAGCCGCGGTAAAGGTGTTCTTGGGTACGATTGCGTATTGAACGGAAGTAGCGTAAGAAATAGAAGCCAAAGCAACTTCATCGCGTTCGGGCTTTTTGGTCATACCGGCAGCGCCAACAGCCATGGGGTTTTTAGCAACTTCAACTAAAATTTGGTTAAATTCAATGTCGTTGATAATTACGTCATAGCCCAAAACTTCGCCCACTTCTTTCATAATGTCTACGTCAACGCCCACAACTTCGCCGTTTGCGTTGATGAATTCATAGGGGGCAAAGCCTGCGTTGGTGTAAACGTACAGTTTGGTTTTCTTGCCGCCCTTATCGCCACAGCCAACAAGCGCGAAAGCGCAGGTTACGGTAAGCACAAGTGCCGCTACCAAGGATAATACTTTTTTCATTTTTTTCTCCTTTTTCCCACAAATATTCGTATCTTAAAAAGATACGTGGGATTTTTAATCCCAAACAGTATACTGTTTTGTGCCCCGTTTGTCAACCGTTTCGCTCCCTTTTGTGTGAATAAATACAAATATCGTGTTATGAATATGCGTTCATTGCTATCAAACAGATGCAAAAATGATGGGTACTTTTGTTTGTTTTCGGGTATGGAAAGGTTCTTTGTTTATGCTATCATAAATATAACAGCAACGGTTTAACCACGGGTTATGAAAAGGGGTTGGGAAAAAATAAAAAAGGCTTACCGCAGGAACGCGGTAAGCCTTTTGATGTTTTTATAGCATTAGCGTTTGTGTCCGCAATTCGCGCAGAATACATCCGTATCCGCAAACTTAGTGCCGCAAGCGGGGCAGAATTTGGGTGCTGCAGATGTTTCGGGTGCTGCAGCAGCAGGGGATTCTTCCGCGGTAACAACCGTTTCGCTTATGGCAACGGGCGCTGCAACTTGTGCATTTTCGGGGTGCTGGGGTATTGCAAATTGTTGCGGTTCAACGGGGCAGGGAATTGCTGTGGGTTGTGCTTGCGCGGTTTGCGATTTGCCAACCGGGGGGATATTTCCGTTACTAGCAAAAATTATTAAAGAAATGGGGAACAGGATATAAGTTAGCATTTCCAAAAAGTCAAAAAGGAAATACTTTCCGCCCACAAAATCATACCATTCCATGTTTATTAGCAGGGCAATAAATTCTAATCCGGTAAAAATAAAGGAGAATACGGAAAAGGCAACGATAAGCCCCGTTTTACGTAATCCCTTAAATGCAGCGGGGATTAAAATAATGCTGAAAATCAACATGGGAATAAAGCAAATAATTGCTTGAAAAATCCCAATGACCTGTTGCGCTTCTTCGCCATATCTCGGTTCGTCAGCGGAAAACGCTGCTATGATAGAAGAAAAAACATACAGCGTTAACGCGATAAACGCCAAAGGAACCAAAACGGTAGCGCGCTGTTTTTCCTGCCCAACCAAAATATATACGGCAAGTAATACCATGGGGGCAATTTGTATAAACAAAAACCAACCCCATTCAAAGTTTGCAATAGCAAACTTCTTTTGAACTAAAGTGTTAACAAATACAAAGGTAAACGAAATAATCATCAAAACCAAAGCGGCAATGCTTCTTTTTTTCGTTTGAACCAAAGTGATGTTTTCTGCCATTTCTTTTTCTCCTTAACGAATAAGATGTTTTTATTGTACACGGTTTATCAATGTTTGTCAAGAAGAACCATGCGGTATTTGTTAAAAAGCAAAAAACAAGCCTTTCGCTAAAAAGCAAAAGGATTGCCGTGGCGGAGAAAGAGGGATTTTTATTTGAACTATACTCCTACGGGTGGCCTTTTACAAAGGCAAGCATGATATGCTTTTGCCGAAAATAATTTTCGGCACTCGTGGAGCAACCGTCGCTCGCGCTAATGAAAGTAAACTATCCTTTTCGCTCGCTTGGTTATCTGCTGCGCCGCTGGGCAGCGCAGCAAGGGAACAAATCTCCCTTTCCCAACCAAAAAAATACGGAACACCCGAAAATGGGTATTCCGTATTTTGGCGGAGAAGTAGGGATTCTATTCTAAGGCAATATCTTCATTATTTTCAAATCTTTTCTTCAAAACTTTATAATGATTTTTATTTGATTTATCGCCGTTGTTATCGGGGAAAAGACAATACGGTAAACTGTCCGTGTTATGGTGTTTTATGACACACGCACAACATCTTCCGTGATTAGGACAAGTAGTTTTGGGGCATATACATTCTTTTACGTTGATACAATTCATTTTAACACCTTTCCTTAATCAGTTTTTCAATTTGCTCAACCGATAACATTCTACCCATAGCAACCACTTTTCCATCAATTACGATAGCAGGTAGCGACATAACGCCGTATTTCATAATTTCCATTGTATCGGCTATGTTTACAGGCGTTTCGATACCGCAATTTTTCGCAGCAATCACAGCGTTTTCGTGATTTTGTTTGGATTTTTTGCAACAAGCACCAAGAGTAATAAGTTTCATAATATATATCTCCTTAATTTTATTAAACGAATAAGAAATTAAAGGCGTTAAAACTAAAGCCTATAATCATAATGCCGACTACAACGATAAAGATAAACCAAAATAACAGTTTCGGCTTAACCGCCTTTGAAAGCATAATCATAGAGGGCAAGGAAAGCGCGGTAACGCTCATCATAAAGGAAAGAATCGTACCAACGCCAACACCTTTTGCAAACAACGCTTCCGCAACGGGAATTGTACCGAAAATATCCGCATACATAGGCGTACCAAGAATTGTCGCAAGGGGTACGGCGTACCATTTATCACTACCTAAAATCGCTTGTATCCATTCGGTAGGAATAAAGTTGTGAATAGTCGCCCCGATACCAACGCCGACAAGAATATAAATCCATACCTTTTTTAACGTTGACAGCATTTGGTCTTTTGCGTAAATCAATCTATC
>JAZRTI010000003.1:0-1146 GCA_045651955.1 Christensenellaceae bacterium
GACCTTACCGAGCATCTTAAAGAGCACAAAAAAGATAACCATTCCCGCCGCGGCCTTTTCAAAATGGTTGGTAAAAGAAGAAACCTTCTTAACTACCTTATGAAAACCGACATCGAACGTTATCGTGCAATCGTGGCAAAACTCGGTATCAGACACTAATTATGTCTTTTTTAAAGTCAGGGGAAAATTTTATTTTCCTCTGACTTTTTATTGAGTTTATAACCAATTATAAAACCATGTGCGGCAAAAACGGCAGGCACGGAAATAAGCAGTTAATCGAGGAACCGAAAAGCGTTTTGGTTTTTGGATTTATTGTTTATTCCCGCTTCCGCTTTTGTTTTTGCCGCGCGCAAAAATTTAAAACGGAGGTATTTTTTTATGTTCGAAAATTACAGAGTTTTTGAAACCGAATATTGCGGCCGCAAAATCAGCTTTGAAACCGGCAAAATGTGCTGCCTTGCAAACGCTTCCATCCTTGTAAGATACGGCGAAACCGCTGTTCTCTGCAACGTTACCGCAAGCAAGACCCCCCGCGAAGGAATTGACTATTTCCCTCTTTCCGTAGATTTTGACGAAAAGCTTTATTCCGTAGGTAAAATTCCCGGTTCCTTCCCCAGAAGAGAAGGCCGCCCCACCGACAGAGCAATTCTTGACAGCCGTGTAATCGACCGTCCTATGCGCCCTCTTTTCCCAAAAGACATGAGAAACGACTGCGCAGTTGTAATGTCCGCAATGTCCGTTGTCCCCGATTATTCCTATTGCATGTGCGGAATGCTCGGCGCTTCCATGGCTGTTGCAATTTCCGACGTTCCGTGGAACGGACCTATCGCAGGCTGCGAAGTTGGTCTTGTTGACGGCGAGATCATTCTCAACCCCACCGCAGAGCAGGATGCAAAATCCGACCTTCACCTTATCGTTTCTTCCACCGATAAAAAAGTTGTTATGATCGAAGCAGGCGCAAACGAAGTTGATAACGCCACCATGCTCAAAGCAATCATGACCGCACACGAAGAAAACGTTAAAATGGTAAACTTCATCAACAGCGTTGTTGCAGAAATCGGTAAAGAAAAATTCGAATATCAGGTAATCGAAGTTCCTGCAGATATGTTCGAAGCAATCAAAGATTTCGCAATCGAAGACGTAAGA
>JAZRTI010000004.1:0-60052 GCA_045651955.1 Christensenellaceae bacterium
ACATTTTCGGGTGCGCAGAAACAGGGTTTTATTTGATATACAGTTTTATTTTATATTACGCAGAAAAATCAATCTTCGTCCTCTTCATCCTCTTCATCTAAAAGGTCTTCATCGTCCTCGTCCGGAAGTTCCACGTCATCAGGAATATCGTCAAAATCATCCGGCTCTTCGCTTACGGTTTGTGCTTCACCCGTATAGGAGTCCGTTTCTTCCTCCTCTTCTCCCGCAAAGCCTTCAAAGGATACGTCCTCTATATAATCGTCCTTATCGTCATCCAAATATTCCTTCCAGGATTCGTCCTTATCCAAATCCATTTCGTCCTCCCGACGGTTTCCGGCTTCTTCACGGCAAGCCTTGCACATTTCTTCGTTCGCGCGGATATAGTTTTGCTTACAGATAGGGCAAAGTTCGGTGGCTTCCGCATCAATATCTTCTTCGTCATCATTCGCGAAAAGAAGTTTGGGGCCCTTTTTCAGTTCTGCCTTGCAAACGTCGCAAAATTCTTGCTCTTCACTGATATAATTCAAATCACATCTGGGGCATTTTACGTATCCTGCCATACTTTTTCTCCTTGGGAGGTTTTTGCTGAACTCATTATATTAGGTATTCTCCGTTTTGTAAACTGATTTTATGAAAATTTTTCGCAAATTTTATAATTTTTTCGCATTTTTTTACGGAATGGGGAAAAACACAGTGAAAACGAAAGCCTGCCTTCCCTATCTATATATGCAAAAAATAAAAAAGCGCACCGCAAAATCCGAAAATTTTGCGGTGCAAAAGTTTTTTACAGTAAAAGCGCAGCCAGCGCAATTGCTCCGATCCCCAAACCGATTGCCGCCAGGATCCGCCAAACAGATACGGGAGCCTTCCCCGTAATTTTTCCGCTTACCCCGTTCACGTACCAGTTGTAACGCTTTTTACGGAAGGTAAAATGCCCAACGTAAATGGGAACCAAAACGTATTTATACGAAGGGTTTTCGTGTACGGTGGAAACGTTTAGATAGGCAACACGGTCCGCACCGTAACTGCGGATAATTTGGTTGCGGATTACTTTATCCATCAATCCCTTTGCTTCCCCCCACATTTCTTCCACGGGGCGGTCGTAATGGTTTGCCATATACCCGGCTAAAAATTCCGTGCGGTAAGCAAGGGCATGATTGGTATCGTACGGTGCAAGTTTTCGCAACGTTTTTTCCGCAACGCGACTATCGGCGTTTACCGTAATTTCGTCAAAATCGTATACGTACGTGCCGCTGACGTGATACCAACGCACTTCCGTTCTCCGATTTTTACCCGACCCCACGGTGTATTCTTCCCCAAATCGCCCGTCGTACAGCGATTCGGTATGACTGTCAAAGGTAAAGCAGGGGGAATACAACCCACCCACGCTTTGGGGATTGATATTTTTTTTGAATTTTCGGGGAGCAAACAACTTTTTCTTTGCCCATTTTTTTGCAAGCGCAGCAGCGTTTTCTTGCACAAGGGAAAAGGGCACAATACCGTTGGGTTTTACCCCCGAAAGTTGGTAAGATGGCACAATATTCGCCGCACCGCAAAAGGGACAGTTCCGTGCGGCAGCCCCCGGCGTAAGCACTACCTTTGCACCGCAAGTTTCACAAACAAACACGGTGGTTTCGTCCGACCATTTCTCCCCTTCGGAAAGGGCGTGCGATAGGTGAATTTCGGTTGTGCGAAATTCGTCCGGCAGGGCTTTTTTCGCACCACAATACGCACAAAGCAATCCTTGCGAAAGGGGGTCAAAGCGCATGTTTGCACCACAGCCCGGGCATTTGGTACTTGCCGTTTCCACTTCCCTTAAATCTGCATGTTGCACGTCTGCAGCAGTGCCCGCTGCAATTTCTTTTAATAATTCTTCTTCCATAAATCCCCCATTGCACACAAAAAGGTTTGGATATCCGCCGAAAAAACAGCATTTATCAGAACAAACCCGAAAAACGAGAACCCTTGACGATATAACGGGAGGAGCCATAGCCCCTCCCACAATTTCATTCGCCATTCACGCAAGGAAAAATTTACCTTTTCTCTCCTGCTATTTTGACAGTAAATTTAGAAACAAAGTATATGCTAGGTTATAAGGCGCTGTAAAAGGTGGAGCCGTTATTAATCCAAATTTGCATTCAACGCATCCAGCATCACTTCCAGGGGAACACCGTGCGCTTGTGCTGCTTCCCCTACGGTTTCGCCGTGCGCCATTGCACAGCCTAAACAATGCATGCCAAAGCCCATTAAAATTTCCCCTGCGTTGGGGTTTAATTCTACTGCTTCCATAATGGTAGTGTTTTCGGTAATTTTCATAGTTAATATCTCCTTTTGATTTGATTTTTCATTAAAATAAATATGGTTTAGAAACAAGCGATACAAGGCTCGCTAATGTTCTGTAAAGGTGGCGGAGAATCAAGCAAGCCAAGGCAAACGCGGATTTTCCGAAGGGCGCATACTCTTTGGTATGTAACCAAGGAAAAACGCAAGTTTAACAATGGATTGCGCAGGTTATACGCCGCCGTTCCGTTAAGAAAGCGAAGAAACAAGCGATACAAGGCTCGCTAAGAATTTGGGATGAGGTCAACCTTGGCGGTTACCGAAGTCCAAATTCGCAGCAGAAACACAGTAGCGCGCAGTTTATACGGTTTCTTATTGTTTGGTGCCACACTCCGGACAGAACTTAGCCCCACCCTTTACTTCCGCACCGCATTGTGCACAAACTTTTTTGCCCAGTTTTGCACCGCAGTTGGGGCAGAATTTCGCACTCTTTTTTACACTTTCCCCACAGGCAGGACAAACTGCTTTTTCTTCTGCCATGGTTTTGCCACATTCGGGACAGAATTTTGCCTTTGCGGAAACCGATGCACCGCAAGAAGGACAGGATACTTTGGCAACAGGGGCAGCGGCAGGCGCCGTGGGACGGAGCGCTTCCGCCATCATTGCACCGATATTTACACCTGCGCCCATACCAACGCCCGCACCCATCATGGCACCGCCCATTCCGGGATTTTTTGCGGCGTCTTTCATGGCTTCGGCTGCGGCAATTTTTGCCATAACGTCCGTTTTATCTTCCAAAATACCCAGTTTGCTGCGTTGGTCAAACGCTTCTTCCACTTCCTTGGGTACAGACATATTTTCAATAAACAGATTTACAAGCGCAAGGCCCATTTCCTTAAACTTGCCCTGCACGCTTGCTTTTACAATTTCGTTAAATTCCAAAGTGTTCCCCGCAAGGTCCACGGCAGAAACTTTACTTTCCCCAAGCGCATCGGTAATGCCCGAAAGCACAATGGTTTTTAAGTAATCGGCAATATCCTGCGTTTGGTAGGATGCGCCCGTACCGAACAGTTCTTTTAAGAATACGCCGGGATCCTTTACGCGGAAGGAGAACGCACCGAACCCGCGCACGCGAACAACGCCAAATTCGGGGTCGCGCATCAAAATCGGGTTTTGCGTACCCCATTTGATATTTGCGAACTGGCGGGTGTTTACAAAATATATATCTACCGTAATGGGGGTTTGAAACCCGTATTTCCATCCTGCCAGTTTACTTAAAATGGGGAAAATTTCGGTTTTCAGGTCGTATTGACCGGGTAAAAACACGTCTGCAATTTCACCCTTATAAACAAACACCGCCGCCTGCGATTCGCGTACGGTTAATTTACTTTTATGATTGATTTCTTTTCCGTTTACGGGGTAACGATAGACCAGCGTATTCGCGCTTTCATCCTTCCATTCCACCAACTTTAAGAACAAAGCCATGTTCGTTTCCTCCTTACTTTTACAATCAAAAAAAGTATATCATAAACCCACCCACTTGTAAAGTGTTTTTATAAAATAAACCTTTCCTTTCGCCGAGTACTTTGCTTGCTTTTGACAAAAAGCACCTGCTTTTTCTTTTTTTTGCGGTATTTTTTTAGGGCAAAGTAAGATATGATAGCAAAGGCAATCTTTTGGGAGGAACAGGTATGGAAGCGCAACTTTACCGCAGGGTTTTATCCCTAAACGAAAAAACGCAAGGCTACACGGTGGACGGAAAGCCTTTGCTTGCAACGCTTGCCGTGGAAAAACGGGGAAGGGAGTATGCGGTAACGCTAACCGCCGCAAACTTAGCCCGCCTGGACAGGGAAGAATATTTTTTAACGGTTGTAGGCGCAAAGGAAGAAACGCTGCGCTTATCCGCAAACCCTGCACAGCCCTTGCGGCTTTGTGGGGAAATGGAAGCAGACGCAGGGATTGCCGTTCTTCTTTGGACGGAACGGGAAGGCAAGGTAATCCCCGTTGCCGAAGGTGCCGGCGGAAAGGTAAAAACGGCAAAGGAACGCATTTTGTGCGAAACGATGCGGGCGGCAAAATCCCCCATCTTTGGGCAAAAAACCAACGCCTTTGCTCCCCCTTATCAGGACGAGGCAATTGCCACCGAAAATTATTTTGTTAAGGAGAAAGAAGATGAAACAAGCCAAAGCTACGGTGGGGAAAATGCTGCAACTGCGGGGGAAAATTTCCAGAAAACGGAAAACGGAAAACCGTGCGTTTACCCTGAAACGGATGCAGATGCTGCATTGGAAGGCGCAGAAAGGTTAAACCCTTTTGGGGAAACGCATCCCTTTTTTTCGGAAGAAGCCCCCTCCTTTTTTTCTCAAAAAAAAGAAGAGTGGATAAAAGTTTTGTGCTCCCGCCCACAAGAACGCGCCCTTTGTAACGCCGTTCCCGGCGGTTATTTTGTAAAAAGCACCAACCCCCCTTTTATTTTGGGGGTGGTTACCCTGCGGGATTCCCTTTGCCGGGAGGATTTATCCACCCTTTCCGCAAAGGAAATTGTTACCCTTTGTTACGCCTTGCCCTGCCGCTTTCTTCCCCCCGAAGGAATGCAGGAATACTGCAACCTGCTTTCGGTAACAACGGATGACGGAGCAGACGGTTACTACGTCATTTGCCAAAACCCCCTAACGGGCAATCCCGAACGCGTGCGCATTGTATAAGATTTTTCGCGCCGAAAAGTTTTTTTGTTCATGCCGCCTAAAATCCTTGTCAAACCGAACAGGTTTTGATATAATAGCAAAGTAATTGTTCTTGCTTTGTGTAAAAGAACAAAACCCACGCGCACCCGTAGCATAATGGATAGTGCCCAGCCCTCCGGAGGCTGTGGTAGCGGTTCGATCCCGCTCGGGTGTACCAAAAAATGCAAGCCGTTTGGCTTGCATTTTTTTATTTTTTCTTTTTCCTTTTTACGCCACACCCTGATACTTTGCATACAGTTTTAGTAGGGCGGAAATAAGAGAAGACACCGTTTCCTTGGGCGGATTTTCCACAGAAAGCGCATCCCAAACGGCAAGTTCTATTTTTTTATAGCGCAAGGAATCCGTTTCGGATAGGGGTAGTTTTTGCGCACGGGCAAGCAGTTCGGTAACCCCTTCGCGCGAAATATCGCAGGTTTCGCCTTGCGTGCTTTCCCCCACCCCTACTGCGGTGCAAGGCACAGGTAGGGCCCCCTGTGGCGGGTTACAGGTTTCTTCCGCTTTTTGCTGTGCGGAAAACACTTTGCTTGCAGGCAATTCCTCCCCTTTTTCCGCAGCGCGAATTTGCGCACGCTCGGTTTCCAAACGCACGCGGTTTCGCCGTTCTTCCAACAATTTGGAAAGGCGATAGCGAAAAGCAAGCCTGCCGTTTTTTACCTGCGTTATCAACAGTAAAATCCCCGAAAGCGTTTGTTTCAGGGCAAAGAACAGCGCACAGTACCCCAGCACCATTTCGTAACGGGTAAAGGGAGAGGGAGGCGTGTACACGTCTATCCCCACCGCAAGCAGAGAAAGAAAAAACAAAGCCTTGCTCACTTCGCGAAATCCCCGTTCGCGCGTTAAGTTTTTATTCAGCACGCAGGCAATATCCACGCTGGTTTTGGGGGCACGCCGCAAAAGGATATTCCCCAAAAAGGCAAAAAACGCAATTACCGTTCCACCCAAAGCCGCATAGCATACCGTTTCCGCCCCACCAAACAACATAAGGACGTCTTTTCCGTAGTATAACACGCCGTAAATTACGCGCTGTAACATCTGACAATCTCCTTTACAGTTCTATCACCGATTCGTTCGTCAGATTAATAATTACCTTCTTTTTAATTTTTATACCGTAGAAACGGCTTGCCGCTTGGGCGTATAATTCAATTTGCGTTTGATAGGTGTTCCGGATTTCTTCATCCGTTAGGAAGGAATTTTTATAATCTACCACGATTATCCCGTCGGGCAAAACCGAAAGCAGGTCAATTACCCCTTGCACCACCGCACATTCTTCCCCCTCTACGGGATATAGCATGGTAAATTCCCGTTCGCGGAAAATTTTACCCTTTCTGATTTCCGAAAACAGGGGCAGGGACAAAATGCGACTGAGCGCGGGGGCGGCAGAAAGGTCTTCTTTTTTCAACTTTCCGCAAAGCACTGCCTGCTGCATTTCTTTAAGAACTTCCCCTGCTTCCCTTTTTTCCAAATCGCAATTTTCCATAAAGGCGTGGATGCGAATCCCCCGTTCTTTGCGACTTTCGGAAGTTTCGGATACACGGTTTTCCCTTTGGGCTTTTTCGGATAATTCCCTTTCTGCGGAATCTTCCCCCCGGTGCTGACGGGCAAGAATACCCGTTACCGTTTCCTTTTCGGGCGAAAGCACTGCCCCCGGATAGGGATATACGAACGCACGGGCGGCGGCAAGGGCATCCGTAAACGCCTCCCCACCCGAAAGCAAAATGCTGCGGCGGGGTTTTAGCACATCCTCCCCGGCAAAAGCGGTACAAACGGGGTATTCATCCCCCGTAAACCATTGAATAAAACTGCTTGCCTCTACCACAGACTTTTCTTTTGCATCCCTTGCTTGCACGTTCCGCATCAAATACAGTCGGTTTTTTGCACGCGTCATTGCCACGTATAAAAGGCGCATTTCTTCCTTTGCGCGGTTTTTGCGGAATGCATCCCGAAACAGAATGCGGTGCAATGTTTCGCTTTTGGTACGGGTTTCCCCGTCAAAAGCACAAGGCAACACGCCCAGTTCACGGTCTAAAAGCAAAGGTCCGCTGGCATCCTGACTGTTAAACTTCCCTTGCAGACCGCAAAGAATCACCACGGGAAATTCCAGCCCCTTGCTTGCGTGCATACTCATCATTTTTACGGTATCTCCGCCCTCGGTTTCCCCGTAGCCCAGGGCATCCCCTTCCCGTTCTAAACGGTACAGAAATTCCCCCGTAAACACGCCCGTTCCGTCCGCCCCTTTGCCTTCGGCAATTAAGCGGTTTATCATATTTACCCTGCGTTTCCCCATGCGCTTTCCATACGCTTTTGCACGCAGCGAATAACGAACGCAAAGTTCTTCCATCAGTTCTGCCGCAGAAAGGAACGCCGCTTTTTCACGCAGTTCTTCTATTACGGCAAACAAGCTGCGCAGTTTTTCCCGAATATCCCTTTCGTAAAAGGGCAGTTCCCCCTCCCTTTTTGCATAGAAACGGGCTGCGTCGTAAAAAGACAAATCCCTTTCGCCCCCCTGCTGTTTTGCGTAAGCGCGCACTTCTAACAGTTCGCATTCTTCCGCATTTCCCACGGGGGATAACAGTGCGGTAACCAAGGGGATATCCTCCCTACTGCCGTTAGCAAGGGTCAACAGGGAAAGCAGCAGTTGCACTTCCTGACAGGAAGTTAGGGGCGTTTGGTTCCCCTGCGAAAGGGGAATATCCCTGCGCTTTAACCCTTCTGCCACGGGAAGGGCAGAAGTTTTGCTGCGATATAAAATCGCAATATCCCCGTAGTTGATTTTTCGCCTTTCCCCTGCGTTTCCCACCGCAATTTCTTCTTTGCCCACCAAGCTTTCCACCAAGCGGCAAATGGCGGCAACTTCCGCATTTTCCAAGCCTGTGCTTTCCTTTGCGGCGGCCTGTACCGAATAAATACGGGGAATGAAACTTTCTTTCTCCCCTTCTTCGTAATCCGCAAACTGAACCACCCCTTCTTCTTCGGGATAGCCCTTGCCAAATTCCAAACACTCTTTTTGATAATCAATTCCTGCGGTTTGCATGGTCATAATCCGCAAAAACAATGCGTTTACCCCATCCAAAACCCCTTTTGCCGAACGGAAATTTCGGGTTAGGCGCACGTGCCCACCCTGCTGTTCCCCTTCCGTAATTTTTTTGCCGAACAGGTCGGGATTACAACCGCGGAAAGCGTATATGCTTTGTTTTACGTCCCCCACCAAAAACAGGTTGCCGCTTGTAAGCAAAGAAAAAATTTCTTCTTGCACCCCGTTCACATCCTGATATTCGTCCACAAACACGTAACGGTATTTTGCCTGAATTTCCGCCTGCAAACTTTGCTTTTGCAACAGCGCAAGCGTTTTTCTTTCCAAATCCCCGTAATCCAGCTTGCCTTCGCGCGCTTTTTCGCGTTCATAACACAACTCGTATTCCCCGCAAAGCGCAAGCAATACTTGCACCGCTTTTCCTGCCAAGGCATGGCTTTTTTGCGCGTGCTCCCGCGTGGTGATTTTCATGAACGCTTTTTGTTTGTTTTGCATTTCGCTTTTCAAAGCGGAAAGCCCATCTAAAAAGGCGCGTTCGTCCTCCTCCATCTTTGCGCTTTTCGCCGGTTTTGCGGGAAAAGCAATCCCCGTAAAGCATTGCGCTTTCGCATAAAAATCCGTCTGGCGCAAACACGTTTCTATCTCCCCCGCAAGGGTAAGGCAAAAGGCACTTGCCTTGGGGGTATAGCCGTTGCGTTGTGCAATTTCCGCATGCTGCGTAAAGGCGGAACAGAGAGCAAAAAGTGCTTGATTTAATACGCCGTGCAGTGCGTTTTCCACCCGGTCAAAATACGCAGGCGTATACATATTTTGGCATTTTTCGTAAAATGCCTGCTTATCCTTTTCGGATTCCGCAAAGGTACAAATTTTTAATACCGTTTCCAAAAGCACGTCGTCCTTACGGTTTCCCGAAAGGGCGGCTGCCACTTGCATAAAATCCTCCTCTCCCCGTTCATAAGCAGCATCTACCGCAGCGGTTAAAGCCTGCTGTTTCATTGCATTACTTTCTTCTTCGGAAAGCACTTCAAAGGCCGGGTCCACCCCTGCCTCAAAGAAATAACTTTTCAGCAGCGAAGAACAAAAGGAGTGAATGGTGCCCACTGTGGTCAAAGGCAACAGGCGCAACTGTCGGGAAAGATATTCCCGTTCTTCCGCACTGCCCTTTGCCAACCGTTCGGTAATTGCCTTTTTCAGTTTTTCTTTCATTTCCGCTGCGGCGGCACGGGTAAAGGTCAACGCTAAAATTTGGTTTACGTCGCATTCTTTTTGTAAGATATGCGAAAGAATACGGGAAATCATCACGTACGTTTTTCCGCTGCCGGCAGAAGCGGAAACGTACAAATTACCCCCCCGATAGGTTATGGCTTTTTCTTGTTCGGGCGTATTAACGGGCATGCTGTTCCCCCTTTGCCGCAAGAACGGCGTTTTCAATATCTTTGTGTTCCACACGGGCGGAAATTTTCCTGCCTTCCCCGTAAAAATCCACACTTCTGCCGCAAATACCGCCGTATTTGCACCAACGGCAAACCCCTTCGTACGGGGTGGGATAAACAAATCCGCTTTCCATATCCCTAAGGGCACTTTCCGCCGCCATAAAGGCGTAAGATAAATGCGCGGCAAAGGTATCTTCTTCTATCAGCAAACTCTTTGCACCATCACCGCTGTACTGCGTTTCCCCTTTGCTGTTTACACTGACGCTGTACGGCAAAACCACGCTTTCCTGGGGCGATTCCCCCTTGGCGGCAAAGCCCCTATCTTGCGCAATCAGGGCGGATTCATCCTTTACCGTTTTTCCGTAAAGCAATACGGGGGCAGGCGTTTCTTCATACGCATCCTTGCTGAAAAAGTAGTAACCGCCCACCGGGCGTTTTTGCAGTAAATTTTTCACCGCCAACAGATACAGTTCCAACTGCAAATGTCTGCCCGTAAACAGTTCCTTGGTTTTACATTCCACTTTCCCCGTTTTGTAGTCCACGATACGGAAAAATTCTCCGTCCGTATCAATTCTATCTACAACGCCCGTCAAAGGAATTTTCTTATTCCCCACCGCAAAGGTAAGGGGAGCGTTTTTATAATCTTCCAACAAATTTTTTTCCACCGCGGAAATACGCAGGGATGCACGCGAAAAATGCGCGTGCAACGCCGTACAACCGCGCAAAGATTCCTGCAACATGCGCGCAAACGCCACTTCGTTGCGCACCTGTCCACGCTTAATTTCAAATTCGGGACGGGCAATTACTTCGCTGAATATCTTTTCCACCAGCGCGGGAATTTCCTGCTCCCCTACGTCGCGCAGGGACATTTCTTTACCAAAGGCTTCGTAAACGGCGTGCATCAGCGTACCGCTTTCGTTACTGGCAATTTTGGCTTCCTGCGGTTCTTTTACCCCAAGGGTTTTGGAAAGAAAATATCGGTAGGGGCAGGAAAAATAATTTTGCAGGGCGGTTGCGGAAATTGCACGGGGCAAAATAGAGCCCACACACTCCGTGCCGCGCACCCCCTCGGGAAGTTCCTCCCCGGGGAATTGCTCCTGCAAGGGTATTTCTTGCAAATCCTGCTTTTGCGACTGAACAAAAGCGTAATATCCGCTTTCTTCTTCCAAACTGTTTTTCTCCCCTTCGGCATACGCACTCACACCCCGGTAAAAGCGTTCCAAAGCGGCGGCTTGGGTTAGATAGGCATCTGCCCTGCGTGCAAGGCGTGCCGCGGCGGGAAGGGCATCTTCCATTGCGGCAATTTCGGCTGCGGTTACTTCGGCAAGCGGAGTTCCATCCCCTGCGATACAGTTGCGTTTGATTAAAGTAACAATTTCGCTTTCCCGCGTTTCTTCTCCCCCCACATTCACGGCAGGATAGGATACAATCAAATTTTTACGGAAAGCGGTTAAAGCGTATACGGCGTGCCTTTTCGCCCGCTCGTTCATCTCCTGCAAGTTGGGGTCTACCGGCACCCCTTTTTCTTCTAACGTCAACAAATCCCGTTCGGATAAAAACGCGGTGTCCTCGGTTACGGCAGGAAAATCCGAAGTCATACCCAGCGCAAACACATAGTCCGCACACCGAATACACGCCTTTTCGGGGGGCGCAACGGTAAGGGCGTCCAGCCGGGTGGGAAGAACGGAAGTTTCCACTGCTTCTGCCCCCGCTTTCAGTACGTCATAAAACTCCGTTGCGGTAAGCAGGGTATCCCCAAGCACGCGTTCGGTTTCTTCTAAAAGTTCTGTAATTCGGGTGGGGGCTTGACGGGTAAAATCCGCAAGTTCGGGATATTCCGCGCGCATTTTGGCGGTAAAATCCGCACTGACCCGTTCTACCTGTGCACCCGAAAGCAATCCGTTTACGTACGCAAGATATTCGGCAGCAGTTGCTTTTTCTTTGCATACGGGGCATAGATGGGCAAACGCCACGCGTACCCTTTCTGCATCCTCTTTTCCGGGCAAGGGCAGGGTAAAGGGCGCATAAAAACGGTTTCCGATTGCCGCCGAACGCTTGGCATACGCCAAAAACTCGGGAACCCCTTGCCGAATGGGGAAATACGCACTGTTGACTACTTCTGCCACTTTGGGTAAAACCGCACCGTTTGCACCCACCGAAAGGGCAGCAAGCAAAAAGCGCATCAAGGGATGTCTTGCCAAAGTGTATTTTACGTCTGCATAAAAGGGAATTTCATATTTTTTCAAAATGCGGGTAAACAGGGGCAAATAGGATTGTGCATCCGCACAAACCACGGTAAAATCGCGATACCGCGCCCCCTCCCTTACCCTGCGAATTACGGTTAAAGCCAAGCGTTCCACCTCCTCTTCGGGGGTGCTTGCGCGAAACACTGCCACACTTTTCGCGGGGATGGCAGCGCCACCGATATAACTTTCGGTGGAATACAACGTGCGCAGCAAACGCTGTGCAACGTTTTGCGGGGCATCCAGGGTTTCTTCCGTAAGGGACATTCCCGCATCTTTAACAACCGCGCGGAAGGTTTCTACCGCCTGCGCGCGCATAGCCGTACCTGCGGGCAGAACTGCAATTACCTCCCTTCCGGCAGAAAGCAAGGCACGGATAACCCTTTCCATTTGACGGGTAAAAGCGGTATATCCCGTTAAAATAATTCTTTTATCCTTTACAATGCCGCTTTCCCGAATCAAGGGGGGCAACAAATTCATCAATCCGCTTTGGTCGGTTTTTCCCCGGCTGTTTAATGCCGCCGCATACTTTTCGGAAAGCAACGCAAGGTCTGTAAGTTTTTGGGAAAAAAGTCCCCGTTCCCCTTCATTTGCACGCATCAAATCCGCCCCGTCCACACAGGCGGATTTTAATTGTGCCAACATATCGTAAAGGGTGGCCGCCAAACTCTTTTTACCGCCCACGGGGGGAAGTAAACAAAATTCCCCTTCGCTTTCGGCAAGAATACGGCGAATCAGCATACTGCTGCCTTCCTTACTTAACGCCCCAACTTCTGTGCCGTACTTTAATAAAAACCGGGAAAAGGTGGTTACTTCGGCATGAAAACTGACCTGCCCCGGCACTTTGGTTAAAACGGCGCGTTCCAAAGTTGCGGTACATTTATCTTCTGTAAACAGCAGTGTTTCCTGCGATTTATCCGCAGCAAGCGCGGCTGCACAGTCCAGCGCACCGTAAACGGTGGGCGTAACGATTAGTTTTACCATAACCCTCCTTTTCCGCCGCCTTTGCGCTTCCGCGATAGGGGACGGTTTTTTTCCTTTTTAGAAAATTGTAACACAAAACCTGAATTTTCTCAACTAATTATTGCACAAACCCCGCGTTTGTGGTATAATACTTTTGCTTTTTGTTTGCACAAACCCCGCGTTTGTGGTATAATACATTTTGAAAATGCGATGAAGGAGTATTTTTTATGAAAATACGTGCTACCCTTGCCCTTACCTTTTTGCTGATTTGCAGCCTGTTTTTAACGGGTTGCGGTGCAGAAGACGTAGGCATTACTTTGGGCTCTACTTGGAGTAAAACGGAAGGGGCAACCTACGAATACGCCCTTTCTTTCACCCCCGGGGAAAGTACTTGCGGATATTCTTTTTCTTTAACGGAAGGAAAGTTTGTAACCAAGATAACCCCCATTGATGACAATGCAGAAAACAAAGAACTTTACCGTTACGAAACTAAACTTACCGTTTCGGGCACCTACCAAAAAGGAGAAGAAACCCTACCGTTTACGGACGTAACCACCACTTCTACCCTGCTGCACGGCATCAACACGTACAGTTTGTTCCCCGTAGAAAGCGAAAAGGTAATGAAACAACACAGCGTATATCCCGTAAAAGGCGGGGCCGGTTACGAAATCCGCACGTACGATTTCCGCGTAAAAACCGCATACGATTACAACAAGGAAAAAGCCGCAGTGTTTTTCCACACTTACAATCCCGAAACAAACATGTACGACCTGCCCGTAGAAGGAATCCCCGAAAACCGTACGTATACGGGCTTGAAAGACGCATCCTTCTTTGATAACGACGCCCTGCTTTTCACTTTCCGCGCGTTCCCCTTAAAACCCGGATTCAGCACGTCCTTTACCACGCTGGATGCGGTAAATGCAAAAAAGACCAAGATGTTCTTTTCTGCAGCAAAAGAACTTACCGCAAGAACGTACACCTTAAACGGCACGGAAACCGCGTTGGACGTACTGAAATGCACTGCAAGAATTGACGCAGGCACTTCTTCGGGTAAACCGTATACAATGTATTACGCACCCATGGAAGGGCAAACGGCGCGCAACATCTTAACCGAGTTGACAACCTATCTTCCCTACGGTATGGGAACGCTGACTTACTCCTTAACCTCTTTCTAACACAAAAAAACAATACGCCCCGTGAAATGAATTCACGGGGCGCAATTTTTTATTTATCCGTTTCTTTTTGGGCTTCACGGGTTAATCTTTCACGTTCTGCCATTACTTCCTTTCGTTTTGCACACTTTGCTTTCACTGCCAAACAAATGCGTTTGCCGTACACAATTGCACCCAACACCGCCATTACGGGCAGTGCAACGTAGAAATCCAAAATGGAGTGCTGTTTTACAAATACGGTGGAAGCGCACACCAGCGCTGCCGTAATTATCACAATCGCCCTTCCCCACCAGGTATAGCGTTTACTATCAAAGCAAGCAAAAACGCAGGCAATGGAGCCCATTACGTGCATGCTGGGCAACACGTTGGTATTCGTATCCGAAGCATAAATCATTTTACACAAATCGGTAAACACGTTATCCCTGGAAAATTCGGTAGGGCGCAAATCCTGCCCGTTGGGGAACAAAAGGGAAAACACCATAGTTCCCATAAACGCAATGCACAGGGTACATAAATAGCGGGAAAACACTTTGGGTTCTTTGGTTATGGAAAGCAGCCCCGTAACCACTAAAAGAACATACCACACGTAATAGAATATAATAAAATGTTCTATAAAGGGAATTTTATCGTCCTGGGGAAGATAGGAAACCCAGTACCCTTTGGTGGGAACAACCTTTTCCACAATAAAAAAGGTAACCAAGTAAATGGGGATAAACAACAGCCATAACAACTGTTTGTTGTTTTTTAAGAACAGTTTGAAATTCTCCATTCCGCGCCCTGCCTTCCATTTTGTATAATACCTTTTTATTATACAATACACATACCTGCTTTGTCAAACGCTTTTCAGTAATCTTTTTTGGGGGGAACACAATCTGTTTTTCTTTCTTTTTTAACAAAAAATACTTTTCTTATCCCCTTTTTATTGACAACCCACACCTTTTTTGTTACAATACCTAAAAAGAAAAAAGGAGTAACCCCACCTTGAATATTTGGCACGACATTGCGGAAAGCCGCATTAAAAAAGATGATTTTATCGCCGTTATTGAAATTTCCAAGGGCGCAAAACAAAAATATGAAATGGATAAGGAAACGGGCTGTTTGCTTTTAGACCGCATCCTGTATACCTCCACCCACTACCCCGCAAACTACGGATTTATTCCCCGCACGTATGCAGATGATAAGGACCCCTTGGACGTTTTGGTACTTTGTTCTGAAAGTTTGGAACCCATGAGTTTGGTTCGCTGCTACCCCATCGGCGTTATCACCATGACGGATGGGGACAGTAAGGACGAAAAAATTATCGCCATTCCCTTTGGCGACCCCACCTATAACTGCTATCGGGATATTTCCGCCCTGCCCCGCCATATCGTGCAGGAAATGGAACACTTTTTCCACGTATATAAGCAGTTAGAACATAAGGCGGTTACCACCATTGACCCTGCCGGGGACAGAGAAACGGCAGAAGACACGGTTGCCAAATACATCAAGGCATACACCCAAAACCGCGACGAACTGATGAAAAAGCGCTTGAAATAATTACGGATAACAGAAAAACAAAAAACCCAACCGTATCGGTTGGGTTTTCTTATTTTTATGTTACACGGGGGTTGCCCCCCTGCCTGTTTCCACTTAATTAAAAGCGGATGCGTTCTTCAATAAAGGATACCAGGTCCGCAATCGCAACGCGTTCTTGCTGCATGCTATCACGGAAACGCACCGTAACACTTTGGGTTTCTTCGGTTTCAAAATCCACCGTAATACAGAAAGGCGTGCCAATTTCGTCCTGACGGCGATAACGCTTACCGATAGACGCTGCGTCATCATAGTCTACGGAGAAACGCTTGGAAAGGTCTTGATACAGCTTTTCTGCCACGGGACCCAGTTTTTTGGAAAGGGGCAATACTGCCGCTTTGAAAGGCGCAAGCACGGGGGCAAGGCGCATAACAACGCGGGTATCCCCGCCTTCTAACGCTTCTTCGTCATACGCATCACAAAGCACTGCAAGCACGCAGCGTTCCACACCCAAACTGGGTTCTACCACGTAAGGAATATAGCGGCGATTTTCTTCCTGATCAAAGTAAGTTAAATCTTTGCCCGAAGTGTTTTGGTGTTGGGTCAGGTCGTAATCCGTACGGTCTGCAACCCCCCACAGTTCGCCCCAACCAAAGGGGAACAGATATTCAAAGTCCGTAGTTGCTTTGGAATAGAAGCACAGTTCTTCGGGATCGTGGTCGCGCAGTCTTAAATGTTCTTCGGTAATACCGATATCTAAAAGCCACTGCTTGCAGAAAGCGCGCCAGTAACTAAACCATTCCAAGTCCGTACCGGGTTTGCAGAAAAATTCCAGTTCCATCTGTTCAAATTCGCGCACGCGGAAAATAAAGTTGCCGGGCGTAATTTCGTTACGGAAGGATTTACCGATTTGCGCGATACCGAAGGGCATCTTTTTACGGGTGGTACGTTGCACGTTTACAAAGTTGGTAAAAATACCTTGTGCGGTTTCGGGGCGAAGGTATACGGTGTTTTTCGCATCTTCGGTTACCCCTTGGAAGGTTTTGAACATCAAGTTAAACTGACGGATATCCGTAAAGTTGTGCTTGCCGCAAGTGGGGCAAGGCAGATTGTGTTCTTCAATAAACGCCTTCATTTCGGGTTGAGAGAACGCATCAATGGGCTTTTCTAAGGTATAGCCCGTTTCTGCACACCAGTCCTCAATCATTTTATCCGCACGGAAACGTTCGTGGCATTCTTTACAGTCAAGTAAAGGGTCCGAAAACCCTGCCAAGTGTCCGCTTGCCACCCAGGTTTGGGGATTCATTAAAATAGCGGCATCTAACCCTACGTTATAGGGATTTTCCTGTACGAACTTTTGCCACCACGCTTTTTTTACGTTGTTTTTCAGTTCCACGCCAAGGGGGCCGTAATCCCACGTGTTGGCAAGACCGCCATAAATTTCACTGCCGGGGAAAATAAAGCCGCGGCCCTTGCAAAGGGCTACGATTTTTTCCATAGTTGCTGCTCTTTCTTTGTTTTCCATAATAAACTCCCTGCCTTATTTATCCTTTTTTAACATTTGGTTGTTTTCTTCCATTAAAGCGCACAGTTTGGTTAAAAGTTCTGCTTCGGTAGGCGCTTTGGGTGCCTCGGGTTCGGGTACGGTTTTCTTGGGCGCGTTTTCAGGATCGCGCTTTTGCCATTTTTTCAAAATTCTCTTTTCTAAATCGTTTAATTCTTCGTCGTTATCCAACTTGGATTGCAAATTCGCTTTAATGTTTAAGCGTTTTCTTAGGTGGGTAAAGGTTCTTAAAATGATAAACAGCGTCATCGCCACCATAAAGAAGTTGATAATCGTGTTGACAAACGCACCCCAATCAATGTAAATGGACTGCGCTAAATCCAACGTTTTTCCAATTACGGCGCCACTTTCGTCTACCACGTCTACGTAAACGCCCTTTAATACGGTGAACACTTCCGAAAGGGATTCTGCACCCAGCATTTCCGCAAGCATCCAGTTAATCAGCGGTTTTAACACAAAGTTGCTAAGCCCGTTTACAATTGCGGTGAACGCACTAGCAACGATAACGCCAATGGCCATATCCACCACGTTGCCGCGCATGATGAACTTCTTAAAGTCCTTCCATAATTCCTTCATACGTTTCTCCTTTGAACCGTACGCCTAAAGGGTAAGCGTAACTTTCGCGTATTATTATAACAAATTACGGCAAGAAAAACAACGCTTTTCAAGATAGAAAAGCGCTGTTTTTATATAAAATATAAAATTTTGTGAAAAATCTTCTACAATTTCTATATTTTTATTCGGTTTCCCCTTATTCCGCAGGGGTAAAACCAACGGGATAGCAGGTAACTTCGTCCATCGCCAACAAATCGTAACTGGAACCGTAACTTTGCGCGAAGAACCAGTAGGAGGTTTGGGTTGCGGTAAACGTATACGTACGCGTTTCCCAACCGTTCGTAGAGCCTTCGCCAAAGAAATCGGGTTGCATATTTACCACTTTTGAACTTGTATTCTTATGCCCACCTGCCGCATAAATGCCTGCGTCCACCGTTCCGGGGATCATATTGGTTTTTATCAGCTTAAAGCTGAACGCGTAGGTTACGCCGGGAAGGGTTTCAAAGCGGTAAGCCACCCATTGGCTTTTGCCCGAGTTAATAAACTTAAGCGCGCTGGTTCCATCCCCTGCGGTATAGTTATTTTCCGCATCCAAAGCAATCATTTCCTTCGGATACCAACCAAACCACGTGCCAATTTCTAACATAGTGGTGGTTAACGATTCGCTGTAGTTTCCGTCGCTTTTTACGTTCAGTTCGGTAGCAAAGTTGCCGTTCGTAAAGGCGTTTTCGGTAGGAACGGATTCCCAAACTGCGATAAAGTTAACGTCGCTTTCACCCGCCACGTATTGAGTGTACAAGGTTTCGCCGTTTGCTACCTTCCAACCCTTAAACAGCGCAACTTTTTCGCTGCTGTAACCGTTTACGTCCCCCAAAAAGGGAAGGACTACGTTAGTGCCTTCCAAGTAGATTTCGCTTAACTTTTCTAACAGCACTTCGTCCGTAAAGGTAAAGTTTACTTCTTTCGCGTCTGCCGCAATCACCGCAAGGGTTGCGGTTTTCGTAAGTTCCGCTTGGCCTTTAGTAAAGATTACGGTAACGGTGTGAACACCCACCGCAAGTTCGCAAGTATCCGCGGCTTCCCCATCCGCCACTTGGTAGCGTACGGAAACGCCCGCAGGCGCGCTTACCGCGTAAGTATAGTGGGTTGCGCCTTCTTTCAAGGTTACGTTTGCATCCTGCACCCCTTCGTTCATTGCAACGTATTCGGCGGTGGTGAAATAGGTTTGCGATTTGTCCGCGGGGGTGAACCCATCGGGATAGCAAGCAATTTCGTCAATGGCAAGCGTTCCTTGCATGGGCCAACTGCGGAACCACAAATACAAGGTTTCTTGCGTTGCGGTAAAGGTCGTTTCATACTTCACGTAATCGGTGGTTACGTTAGAGCCGGCTAACACCCCGTCAAAAATAGCCACTCTGTCCGCGGGATAACCGTTCGTTTGCGCGGTGGAGGAGGTAATACCTGCAAAAGAACCTTCCCCCGTGTACGCGGTCTTTTTATAATAGAAAGAAATTTGATAATCCACGCCTTCCTTTACCTTCAAGGTAAAATAGAAATAGGTGGGGGTGTTCGTGGTTGCGGAAGCAACGTATGCGCCCGTACCGTCCGCGTATAAACTTTGGGATTTATCCACGGTAAAGGTAGTAGCGTTGTTTTGGCTCCAACCGCCGTTTTGCGCAAAGCCCACAGGCACGGATCCGTTGGCAAATACGTTTTCGGTGGAAACGGGTTCCCAAACCGCAATAAATTCTACGTCTTCTTCACCCATGGTGTAAGTGGTGGTATAAAGGGTGTCATCCCCTTCTATTTGCCAACCTTTAAACAAGGCAATCCGTTCGCTGCTATAACCGTTGATATTCCCCGCCGTAAGCAAGGAAAGGTTTGCGCCTTTCACGATGGTTCCTTCCGAAAGGGTTTTATTTCCATCCTTAAATACGTAGTTTACTTCTTTCGCATTGGCGGAAAGAACAACAAGGTTTGCGCTTTTCGTAAAGATTGCGGTACCGCGCGTAAAGGTTACGGTTAGGGTGTGCGTTCCTTCCGCAAGCGCGCAAGTATCGGTAGCTTCCCCCTCCCCTACTTGGTATTGCACCGCAACGCCTTCGGGCACGCTTACCGCGTAAGGATACAGCGCTTGATTTTCTCCTAACATAAGGTTCGCATCCACAACACCCTTATTAAAGGCGGCAATTTCATCCATTGTAAAATACGTTTGCGTTTTATCTACGGGGATAAATTCTACGGGGTGGCAGGTAATTTCATCAATCAAAACGTCCATTTCCGCACCGTACGCAACGTACCCTAACCAATAATAGGATTGGTCTGCAGTAAAGGTAGCGCTTACCGTTTCCCAACTGCCCGAAGCCCCGTTCGCAACCACTTGGCTGCTAAAATCAATCCAAGGCTTTTCCACGTCCCCTTCCTGCTTTTGGAAAGTGCCGTAAGTTGCGATACCGAATTTCGTCCAATCACTGCCAATATCCGAAACAATTCTTCTAAAGAACTTCAAACTGAATTCGTAGGTAACGCCGGGAACGGTTGCAAAACGGTAAGCAATCCAGCAGTTCGTTGCATCGTCTTGCTTAAAGTTGATTGCGGAAGTTCCGTCTTCGGGATAGTAGTTATACGTGGCGTCCATAGTAACGTGATTGATCCCTGCGTTATAGCCAAACCATTTGCCGTCGTAAGCAGAATTCAAACTTTCCACGGTTTCACCCGCGGCGCTGCTTACGGTTTGAATATCGTTAGCAAAAGTACCGTTTACAAACGCTTCGGAAGGGGCTTCTACCCAAACGGCAACGAAAGTTGCATTTGCGTTTAAGGTTACGGTTTCACCCACGCGAAGGGTTTCCCCTTCCCCGTTCAGCTTCCAACCGATAAACAGTTTCCCCTCTTCTTCTAACGCGGTAAGGGTAACGGTTGCGCTCCCTTCAAACGTCGTGGCTAAATCCACAAGTTCTTCTGCCCCGTTAAAGAATTGCACGGTGCAAATTTCGGGTTTATCTTCTTCCGTTTTCCATTGCGCGTAGAAAGTGATGTCTTCAATCACGAAAACTTGGGTTGCTGGCTCTTCTGCGCCAACGGCAAACCAACCCGCGAAAAACAACCCGTCTTTTTCCATGTCGGTAGGAAGAAGTACGATGGTCCCATCCGCAACGTTTTCCCCTTCGGGGAAGGGTATGGGGGTTTCACCGTCCATTAACGTAACGGTAAAGGTGGGAAGCCCAGGAACGGTAGGTGCTACCGTGGGCTTTACGCTAGGCGTAACAGAAGGCGTAACGCTAGGCGCTACCGAAGGCGCAACGCTAGGCGTAACCGAAGGTTCAACACTAGGCGCAACCGAAGGTTCAACACTAGGCGTAACCGAAGGATCAACGCTAGGCGCAACCGAAGGATCAACGCTAGGCGTAACCGAAGGCGTAACGCTAGGCGTAACCGAAGGCGTAACGCTAGGCGTAACCGAAGGCGTAACGCTAGGCGTAACCGAAGGTTCAACACTAGGCGCAACCGAAGGTGCTACGCTAGGCGCTACCGAAGGTTCAACACTAGGCGCAACCGAAGGTGCTACGCTAGGCGTAACCGAAGGCGTTACACTTGGCTTAGGATCTCCGCTTTTTCCACATGCAACTGCGGAAAGGCATAGCACGGATATTATGCATAGGGATATGCAAATTTTTGCCAGTCTTTTCATTGTTTCCTCCTTAAAAACTATGCTTTTAGTAGTTAAGTATTATCCTTATAACAAACACGAACAAAAAACAAGATTGCACCACCTGTAACCGTTGGGAAATCCCCTTTTTTGTTAACGTTTACAAGTATTGTAACACAAAAGTTGTTAATTTACAAGCATATGATAAAAAAAATGGCAATACGTATCCTACGCTCCGTCGAAATTAGGTGGTAATAGCTATTGCAAAACAAAAAAAGGCGATTATAAAAAACAAAAGGGAGTTTAGAAGCAAGCAAAACCCCTCCACCGCACAGCGGTCCCCCTCCCCTACAAGTAGGGCAGGCTTTCAGGCAAACGCGGATTCCGCGAAGGACGCATACTTGCGCTTTGGGGCAATAGTTACAAGCAAGACAAGGAAGTCCGAGCCATTTGGGGCGGAAGTATACTTAGTGTATTCGACGATCCAAAGGGCGACGGCTGACACGGTATTGCGCCGCAAATCTCACCCCAAACTCGCTTTGGAACGACAGTTGCAAGCAGACCAAGGCACGCGAGAAATTCAGGCGAGATAAACCTTGTTGGTTATCGAGATTGAATTTCGTAGCAGTAACACAGGGATGCGCCGCAAATCTCGTTCCAAAGGAAAATAGGCGTACCTAAAAGGCACGCCTTATTCTCTTTTTTAAGGTTAATAATTTACCAAAACTTATTTAATGATTTTGGAAACTACGCCCGAACCTACCGTTCTGCCACCTTCACGGATAGCGAAACGAAGACCTTCTTCGATTGCGATGGGGTTGATTAAGGTAACCTTCATGGTGATGTTATCACCAGGCATGATCATTTCAACGCCTTCGGGAAGTTTGATGGAACCGGTGATGTCGGTAGTTCTAAAATAGAACTGAGGACGGTAACCATCGAAGAAAGGAGTATGACGACCACCTTCTTCCTTGGTCAAAACGTATACTTGCGCTTCGAATTCGGTGTGGGGGTGAATCGTGCCGGGTTTAGCGATAACTTGGCCGCGTTCGATGTCCTTACGGTCGATACCACGAAGAAGAGCACCTACGTTGTCCCCTGCCATAGCTTCGTCCAACATTTTGCGGAACATTTCCAAACCGGTAATAACGGTGGTGGTGGGCTTTTCGTTGAAACCAACGATTTCAGCGGGGTCGCCAACCTTAGCAACACCACGTTCTACTCTACCGGTAGCAACGGTACCACGACCGGAAATGGTGAATACGTCTTCTACAGGAAGAACGAAGGGCTTATCGTCTTCACGTTGAGGATCGGGAATGTAGCTATCAATAGCATCCATCAGTTCGAATACGGGAGCGCAATCAGCAGAAGCTGCAACGGTTGCAGGATCAGCGGAAGAAGCAACTTCCAAAGCCTTCAAAGCGGAGCCCTTGATGATGGGGGTATCTGCGCCGGGGAACTTGTATTCGTTCAACAGATCACGAACTTCTTCTTCAACAAGCATCAAAAGTTCTTCGTCGTCAACTTGGTCGCACTTGTTAAGGAATACTACGATATAGGGAACGCCTACCTGACGAGCAAGCAGGATGTGTTCACGGGTTTGAGGCATGGGACCGTCGGTTGCAGCACAAACAAGGATTGCACCGTCCATCTGTGCAGCACCGGTAATCATGTTCTTAACGTAGTCAGCGTGGCCGGGGCAGTCAACGTGAGCGTAGTGACGCTTTTCGGTTTGGTATTCGATGTGAGAAGTGTTAATCGTAATACCTCTTGCCTTTTCTTCGGGAGCCTTGTCAATTTGGTCGTATCTCATCTTTTCTGCGCCGCCCTTAGAAGCCAAGCACATGGAGATAGCAGCCGTTAACGTGGTTTTACCGTGGTCTACGTGGCCAATGGTACCAATGTTAAGGTGGGGTTTGCTTCTGTCAAATTTTGCCTTTGCCATTTTAATTTTCCTCCAATTAAAATCTTTGTTTTTATTTTTTTGTTTTATATTGTTTTGGCGTTTCCGCCTAAAAACTTAATTAGTCGTTCTTCTTACCGCGTTCGCCAATGATCTTTTCGCTGATGCTCTTGGGAACTTCAAAGTAATGGTCGAACTGCATGGTGTAGTTACCGCGGCCTTGCGTTCTGGAACGAAGGTCGGTAGCGTAACCGAACATTTCAGAAAGGGGAATAAAGGAATCAATAACCTTTACGCCGTTTCTGTCTTCCGTACCGCAGATGGTACCGCGACGGGAAGAAACGTTACCCATCAAATCACCGAAGTAATCTTCGGGAGTGATAATTTCAACTTTCATGATGGGTTCCAAAAGTACGGGATTTGCCTTCTTCACGCCGTCCTTAAACGCCATAGAACCTGCGATTTTGAACGCCATTTCGGAAGAGTCAACGTCGTGGAAGGAACCGTCGTAAACAACAGCCTTAAAGTCAACCACTTCGTAGCCGGCAAGGAAACCGTTTTTCGCTGCTTCTTCAATACCCTTGCAAACGGGTTGGATATATTCCTTGGGAATGGATCCGCCCACGGTTTCATCTTCAAAGACAAAGCCTTGACCGGGTTCCAGGGGTTCCAAGCGAATCTTACAGTGGCCGTATTGACCTTTACCACCCGACTGACGGATGTACTTGCCTTCTGCTTCCACTGCCTTTCTGAACGTTTCGCGGTAAGCAACTTGGGGTTTACCAACGTTTGCTTCTACCTTAAATTCACGAAGAAGACGGTCTACGATAATTTCCAAGTGCAATTCGCCCATACCTGCGATAATGGTTTGACCCGTTTCTTGATCGGTGTAGGTCTTGAACGTGGGGTCTTCTTCCGCAAGTTTGATAAGCGCTAAGGTCATTTTTTCTTGACCGGCTTTGGTTTTGGGTTCAATAGCAACTTGGATAACGGGATCGGGGAATTCCATCTTTTCTAATACGATGGGATGGGATTCTGCGCAAAGGGTATCACCGGTGGTGGTATCCTTTAAGCCTACGATAGCACAGATATCACCCGCGTTTACTTCGGGGATTTCTTCTCTGTGGTTAGCATGCATTAAAAGCAGACGACCAACACGTTCCTTTTTACCCTTGGTAGAGTTATAAACGTAGGAACCTGCGGGAAGGGTACCCGAGTATGCACGGAAGAATGCAAGCTTACCAACAAAGGGGTCTGCCATAATCTTAAATGCAAGCCCTGCGAAGGGAGCGTTGTCATCCGATTCTCTGGATTCTTCTACTCCGTCGGGAGTAACACCCTTAATTGCTTCTACGTCCAAAGGACCGGGAAGATAATCAATGATTGCATCCAAAAGCATTTGAACGCCCTTGTTCTTATACGAAGAACCGCAAAGAACGGGGGTGCACTTCATGGCGATAGTTGCTTTTCTTAAAGCGCGTTTGATGTCTTCTACGGGAAGGTCGCCTTCTTCAAAGAATTTTTCCATCAATTCGTCTTCTTGTTCAGCAGCAAGTTCCACGATAGCAAGGTGCAGTTCTTCTGCCTTATCCTTGTATTCATCGGGAATTTCCGCAACGTGGTACTTTAAGCCCATTTCGTCGTCGTAAATTTCCGCTTTCATACCGATAAGGTCAATAATACCGCAGAAAGTTTCTTCCTTGCCGATGGGGTATTCAATCATTAAGGGATTGGTTTTCAAACGTTCGCGCATCATATCAACGGCGTGGTCAAAGTTTGCACCGTTAATATCCATTTTGTTTACGTACGCGATACGGGGAACACCGTATTTATCTGCTTGACGCCATACGGTTTCGGACTGAGGTTCTACACCGCCCTTTGCGCAGAAGGTTGCAACTGCACCGTCCAGTACGCGCAAAGAACGTTCTACTTCTACCGTAAAGTCTACGTGCCCCGGGGTATCAATGATGTTGATTCTGTAATCTTCACCGTTGTTTTTCCAGATACAGGTAGTTGCTGCGGAAGTAATGGTAATCCCACGTTCCTGTTCCTGAACCATCCAGTCCATGGTAGCAGCGCCTTCGTGCGTTTCACCGAGTTTGTGCGTTTTGCCCGTATAGAACAAAATACGTTCGGTGGTGGTAGTTTTACCTGCGTCAATGTGCGCCATAATACCAATGTTTCTGGTATGTTTTAAGTCGTATTGTCTAGCCATAACTCACCTATTACCAGCGGTAATGTGCGAACGCCTTGTTCGCTTCCGCCATTCTGTGCATATCTTCCTTCTTCTTCACTGCGCCGCCTGCATTGTTAAAGGCATCCATCAGTTCGGAAGCAAGTTTATCACACATTTCTCTGTCGCTTCTTTTTCTTGCACAATCCACAATCCAGCGGATAGCAAGGGTTTGTCTTCTTTCGGGACGGATTTCAATGGGAACTTGGTAGTTAGAACCACCTACGCGGCGTGCTTTAACTTCCAAAACGGGCATAACGTTTTGAATTGCTTGGCCGAAAATTTCCATTGCGTCTTTGCCAAGTTTATCGCTCATTTTAGCAAATGCGTCATAAACGATACCTTGTGCAATACCTTTTTTACCGTCGTACATAACCTGATTTACAAGCTTGGTAACAACCTTGCTTTTGTAAATAGGATCGGGTAATACGTCTCTCTTGGGGACGCTTCCTCTTCTAGGCATAATTGATTCCTCCTTAATTATTTTTGGCGGGGGACTTCCACCCCCAAGCGTACAGCTATCGCCTTTCCCCAATAGGGGCTGCGAACCTTCTGCAAAGTCTGACCTTGCATACTGCCTACCTTGTCGATATATTCGGAAAAATTCATCAACTCGGAGTAACGGTACGATTTTGTTGTTTCGTGTTAGTTAGTTACCGAAATGCTTATTTGGGACGTTTTGCGCCGTATCTACTACGTGCCTGTCTGCGTTTAGCAACACCGGCAGTATCCAACGCGCCGCGGATGATGTGGTAACGAACACCGGGTAAGTCCTTTACACGACCGCCACGGATTAAAACCGAACTGTGCTCTTGCAAGTTGTGGCCTTCACCGGGGATGTAAACGGTACCTTCCTGTTTGTTCGTCAATCTAACTCTCGCGATTTTACGCATTGCAGAGTTGGGCTTCTTGGGAGAAGTCGTGGTTACGGACAAGCATACGCCGCGCTTTTGGGGACATTTATCCAAAATGGGGCTCTTGCTCTTGTAGGTAATCTTTTCTCTGCCTTGTCTGATAAGCTGATTGATAGTAGGCATACCTTTCCTCCTTTTTTAGTGATGTTTTCCTGAATATAGCGACTGGTGCCGCAAATATAAAGAAGTCTTAATTGGGGCGCGCCGTAAAAAACTTTTTGAAAGCGCGCGAAAACCGCCCTTCCCTTCCCTTTTGGGAAGAGAATTGACGGATTTTTTGTATTTTAAGGACATACTTTTAGTAATATCCTTATCCATTTTACCAAAAACGCAAACGGCTTGTCAACCTTTTTTATAAGATTTTTTATTTTCGCTGCGTTTTTCGTAAATTACCTTATTGCAACAGGTCTTGGGGATTGTTCAGTTGGGGACTTAAATTTTTATATTCCCTAACGCCCGTACCTGCAGGAATTAACTTACCGATAATTACGTTTTCTTTCAAACCGATCAACGGGTCAATCTTATTCTTGATAGCCGCATCCGTAAGTACCCTTGCGGTTTCCTGGAAGGAAGCTGCGGAAAGGAAGCTTTCGGTTGCAAGCGCAGCCTTGGTGATACCAAGAAGCATACGTTTTGCGGTTGCGGGACGACCGCCCATTTGCAGGGTTCTTAAGTTTTCTTCTTCAAAGCGGAACACGCTTACCAGTTCACCGGGCAAAAGTTCGGTATCACCACTGTTTTCCACTTTAACCTTTTTCAGCATCTGGCGAACGATAATTTCAACGTGTTTATCGTTGATATCTACGCCTTGACCGCGATAAACGGACTGTACTTCGGAAAGCAGATATTTCTGCACGCCGCTTACACCGCGGGTGGTGAGTACGTCCTGGGGATATAACGAACCTTCGGTAAATACGGTGCCGGGTTCCACTTGATCCCCCGTTTTAACGAAGAGTTTGCTACCAAAGGGCAGGGTGTAGTCCTTGGTTTCGCCTTCGGGCGTTTTAACAACCACCTTCTTCACCTTATCCTTTTCTTCTACGGTTACCGTACCCCAAACTTCGCAAAGCTGTGCAACGCCCTTGGGCTTTCTTGCTTCAAAAAGTTCTTCAACGCGGGGAAGACCGCGGGTAATATCCCCCGTAGATGCGATACCGCCCGTGTGGAAGGTACGCATGGTAAGCTGAGTACCGGGTTCACCGATGGATTGTGCCGCGATAATACCAACGGCTTCGCCTACGCGCACGGGATCGCCCGTGGACATATCTTTACCGTAGCACTTTGCACATACGCCGTTTTTCACGCGGCAGGTAAATACGCTGCGGATAACAACGGATTCAATGCCTGCTTTTACGATTGCGGAAGCAATATCATCCGTAATCATTTCCCCTTCGGCAACGATAACTTCGCCCGTGGTGGGATCTACTACGTCCTGTGCAGGGTATCTGCCCGCCAAGCGGTCTTCTAATTTTTCAATGACTTCCCCACGGCCGCCATCCGACGCAATGCCGTAGATAGCCGAAACTTCAATACCCTTGGTACGTTCGCCTGCGGAAGCAAAGCAGTCTTCTTCTCTAACGATAACGTCTTGCGCTACGTCTACCAAACGGCGGGTTAAGTAACCCGAGTCTGCCGTTTTCAATGCGGTATCCGTTAAACCTTTACGTCCACCGTGCGAAGAAATAAAGTATTCCAATACCGTAAGCCCTTCACGGAAGCAGGACTTAACGGGGATTTCAATAACTTTACCGTTGGGGTTGGTCATCAGACCGCGCATACCCGAAAGCTGCTTAATCTGCGCCATAGAACCACGCGCGCCCGAGTCTGCCATCATCCAAATAGGATTGAACTTATCCATTGCGCCTTGCAGTTCGCCTTCTACCTTTTTGGTTGCGTCCGTCCAAACGTCAACGACAGCCTTGTAGCGTTCGTCTTCGGTAATGAAACCGCGCTTGTACATTTTTTCAATATCCAGCACTTCCTTTTCTGCCGAAGTGATAATTTCCTGCTTGTGTGCAGGCATTTTCATATCAAACACACTGGTAGAAAGTGCACCCACCGTGGAGTAGCGGAAACCAAGCGCCTTGATGTCGTCCAAAACGTCCGCAGCGGCTTTCGCTCCGCGCTTTTTGAAACAACGGTCAACAATTTGCGACAAGTTCTTTTTCTTTACGGTGAAATTGATTTCGTATTGCAGATAATCTTCGGGCGTTTCGCGTTTTACAAAGCCCAAATCCTGCGGAATAATGCGGTTGAAAATAATACGGCCTGCAGTGGTTTTTACCGTACCCGTTACGCTTTCGCCTTCGGGAGTGGTTACCGTTCTGCGCACGAAAATTTCATCCTGCAAAGTGATTTGTTGGGTGTTATACGCCATCATTACTTCGTTTTCGGAAATAAACAGGGGCGCATGATAACCGTTCGGATCCACTTCGGGGTCCACGTGCTTATTCTTATCAATAGTTAAATAGTAAGAACCCAAAACCATGTCCTGCGAGGGGGACATAACGGGTTTACCGTCCGAAAGTTTTAAGATGTTGTTGCTGGAAAGCATCAGGAAACGCGCTTCCGCTTGTGCTTCAATGGAAAGGGGTACGTGAATTGCCATCTGGTCCCCGTCAAAGTCTGCGTTGAATGCGCCGCATACCAAGGGGTGCAATTTCAGCGCTCTGCCCTCTATCAAAACGGGTTCAAACGCTTGAATGGACAAACGGTGCAGGGTAGGTGCACGGTTCAAAAGAACGGGGTGATCTTTAATCACTTCGTCAAGCACGTCCCAAACAATGGGCTTGCAACGGTCTACCGTACGCTTTGCACGTTTGATGTTGGTGGATGCGTTCATTTCCACAAGTTTTTTCATAACGAAGGGCTTGAACAGTTCAATCGCCATTTCCTTGGGAACGCCGCATTGGCAGATTTTCAGTTCGGGACCAACTACGATAACCGAACGGCCCGAATAGTCTACACGTTTACCAAGTAAGTTTTGACGGAAACGCCCTTGCTTACCGCGCAGCAAACCCGAAAGAGATTTCAATTCACGGTTGCCTGCACCCGAAACCGCTTTACCGCGGCGACCGTTATCAATCAATGCGTCTACCGCTTCTTGCAGCATACGTTTTTCGTTACGCACGATAATGTCGGGCGCGCGAAGTTCCATATACTTTTTCAAACGATTGTTACGGTTGATAACACGGCGGTACAAATCGTTTAAGTCGCTGGTGGCAAATCTGCCGCCATCCAGTTGTACCATGGGGCGAAGTTCGGGGGGAATTACGGGAAGAACGTCCAAAATCATCCATTCGGGGCGGTTACCGCTTTTTCTGAATGCTTCTACGATTTCAATCCGTTTTACCGCACGAATACGCTTTAAACCTGCGGAATTGTTATTGATAATTTCGCGCAGTTCTTCGCTTTCCTTATCCAGGTCAATGGCCATTAACAATTCTTTAATCGCTTCCGCGCCCATACCTACTTTGAAGGAGCCTTCGCCGTATTTTTCAATGGCTTCGCGATATTCTACGTCGTTAATAACCTGCTTGTAGTAAAAGTCGGTATCCTTGGGGTCTAACACTACGAAACAAGCAAAGTACAGTACCTGTTCCAAAGCCTTGGGGCTCATATCCAAAATCAAGCCCATACGGCTGGGAACACCCTTAAAATACCAGATATGCGAAACGGGTGCGGCAAGTTCAATATGCCCCATACGTTCGCGGCGAACCTTGGCACGGGTTACTTCTACCCCGCACTTATCGCAGACGGTGCCCTTGTAACGGATACGCTTATACTTACCGCAATGGCATTCCCAGTCCTTGGTCGGTCCAAAAATCTTTTCGCAGAACAGCCCGTCGCGTTCGGGCTTTTGCGTTCTGTAATTGATGGTTTCGGGTTTGGTAACTTCCCCGTAAGACCACTCACGGATCTTTTCGGGGGAAGCAACGCCGATTTGAATGGAGTCAAAGTTATTTAATTCAAACATAGTGCTCTTTTTCTCCTTTCATTATTCTTCGTCAAGATCAATATCAAGATCTTCCACGTCTTCGTAATCGTCCAAATCAGACAAATCTGCATCTGCAAAGGATTCGCTGAAATCAAAGTCTTGGTCAAAGTCGTCATCCGCAAAGATAGAAACTTCGGCATTTTCGCCTGCTTCTTCCACTGCTTCTTTTTCGTCAAAGCCCACAATTTCCACTTCTTTGGTTTTTTCTTCGCGGTGGAAGGAACCGTATTCGGGTTCGTCGTCCATCAAATCGCGCAAGTTGATTTCTTCGCGGTTTTCGGTAAGAACCTTCATATCCAAAGCCAAAGATTGCAATTCTTTCAAAAGAACTTTGAAAGATTCGGGAATACCCGGTTCGCTGATGTTGGTGCCTTTCACGATAGATTCGTACGTCTTTACACGGCCAACCACGTCGTCCGATTTTACGGTAAGGATTTCTTGCAGAATGTGCGCTGCGCCGTATGCTTCCAGTGCCCAAACTTCCATTTCCCCAAATCTCTGACCGCCGAACTGTGCCTTACCACCCAAGGGTTGTTGCGTTACTAAGGAGTACGGACCCGTACTTCTTGCGTGCATCTTATCGTCTACCAAGTGGTGCAGCTTAATCATATACATCTGCCCAACGGTTACGCGGTTTTCAAAGGGCATACCCGTTCTTCCGTCGTATACCTGAATTTTACCGTCCACTTCTCCGTTCGGGTTCAGAATGTTGTTTTCCTGCATCAAACCGCGGATATCCGCTTCGGTTGCGCTGTCAAATACGGGGGTTGCAATCTTCCAACCCAGTTGTTTACAAACAAGCCCAAGGTGTACTTCCAATACCTGCCCGATATTCATACGCGAAGGTACGCCCAAGGGGTTCAGCACGATTTGCAAGGGGGTGCCGTCTGCAAGGAAAGGCATATCCGCTTTGGGAAGAATACGGGAAATAACGCCCTTGTTACCGTGGCGACCCGCCATCTTATCCCCTACGGAAATCTTACGTTTTTGCGCGATATATACGCGTACTAATTTTCTTACGCCGGGCGCAAGTTCTTCACTGTTGGCACGGGTAAAGATTTTTACGTCTACTACCACGCCGCCTTCCCCGTGGGGAACGCGCAAGGAAGTATCTCTTACTTCCCTTGCCTTTTCACCGAAGATAGCACGCAGCAAACGTTCTTCGGGGGTCAGTTCGGTTTCACCCTTGGGGGTTACCTTACCAACCAAAATATCGCCCGAACCAACTTCCGCACCGATACGTACAATACCTTCTTCGTCCAAATCTTTCAGTGCGTCTTCCCCAACGTTGGGAATGTCGCGCGTGATTTCTTCGTTACCCAGTTTGGTATCGCGTGCTTCGGTTTCGTGTTCTTCAATATGGATAGAGGTAAATACGTCGTCGCGCACCAGTTCTTCGGAAAGCAGGATTGCGTCTTCGTAGTTGTACCCTTCCCAGCTCATAAAGCCGATCAGGATGTTTTTACCAAGCGCAAGTTCGCCATCCTTGGTAGAAGGACCGTCCGCCAAGATCATACCCTTGGTTACCTTGTCGCCCGTGCAAACGATGGGGCGTTGGTTTACGCAAGTGCCTTGGTTGCTGCGTTGGAATTTCTTTAAGTAATATACGTGATCCAAACCGCCTTCTAAGGGGGTTACGCGAATTTCCGAACCGTCCACGTACGAAACAACGCCGTCTTCTTTCGCAATCACCATAACACCGCTGTCGTAAGCGATTTTTGCTTCAATACCCGTAGCAACGTCCGCAGTTTGGGTGGTCAACAGGGGAACAGCCTGACGCTGCATGTTGGAACCCATCAACGCACGGTTGGTATCGTCGTTTTCCAAGAAAGGAATCAACGCGGTTGCAACCGAAATCAGCTGCTTGGGCGAAACGTCCATAAAGTCAATTTCCTGCTTGGGAACTTCGGTAATAATATCACGGCGGCGGCAGGGTACGCGATCGTTGATAAAGCAACCGTTTTCATCCAAAGGTTCGTTTGCTTCGCCGATGGTGTACTTATCTTCTTCGTCCGCAGTCATGTAAATCACTTCGTCCGTAACAGCACCGCGTTCCTTATCCACTTTGCGGTAAGCCGCTTCAATAAAGCCGTATTCGTTTACCTTTGCAAACGCGGAAAGGGAGGTAATCAAACCGATGTTCTGACCTTCGGGCGTTTCAATGGGACAAATTCTGCCGTAGTGGGTGTGGTGAATATCGCGCACGTCAAAGGTTGCGCGGTCGCGATTCAAACCGCCCGGGCCAAGTGCGGAAAGTTTACGCTTATGCGTCAGTTCCGCAATGGGGTTGGTTTGGTCCATAAACTGAGAAAGCTGAGAAGAACCGAAAAATTCCTTGATTGCGGAAGATACGGGTCTTACGTTAATTAAGCTTTGGGGGGTTACGTTTTCGCTATCCTGCGTCATCATTCTTTCTTTGATAACGCGTTCCAAACGGGACATACCGATACGGAACTGGTTTTGCAACAGTTCCCCAACGCTTCTTACGCGGCGGTTCCCCAGGTGGTCAATGTTATCCACGGTACCGATTTCCACGTTCAAATCCAAGTTGTTGGAAACGGTTGCAATGATATCGTCCAAAGTGATGCACTTGGGGCAAAGGCGCATAATGCGCTGTTTCACTTGGTCTAATTCTTCGTCATCCGCAAGAACTGCGCCGTCTACTTTCTTAACGCGCAGCAAACCGTCCATTTCTTCCGCCGTTTTTCCTTTTAACAGGTCCAAATATGCGGGATAGTAAACGTATTCGGTCAAACCGTCGTAATCTTTATAATCCAGCCCGGTTACATCCTTAAAGTTTACGGTATTGTTACCGATAATTTTATGGCTTGCATACAGTCCGGGAATTTCGTTTACGGGAGAAATGCGTGCGTAATGATAGCCACTTTCCATCATAGCCACTGCAGAAGCAAGGGAGAACGTATCCCCTTCCGCAACTACCAATTTACCGCCGGCATCTTTATCTACACCGCAAGCTTCCGCAAAGGTAAACGCTTCGCTTTCCAAAGCGGAAAGAAGGCGCAGGTTGATTTCGTAAGTTGCATCCTTTTCTTCTGCATCGCGAACGCGAACAACCACGTTTTCGGGGTCTTCCACGCGCACTGCCTTGCCTTCTGCATTCTTGGTATAAATTTCCAAAGAAATATCCGAAGTCAACGCTTTTACAAAATCAGCGGTCAGCATTCTGCCCACTTCAAATTCGGTTTCCTTGCCGTCCTTAACAACAACCAACGCATCCGCCAAAACGCGAACGGCGTTATCCGCAAGGCTTTCTACTTCCTTGCCCGATTCCAAGAACAGGGATCTTGCGCATTTGCTTAAATTCAAGGGATAAGAAGTATCCGCAAGTTTTACTTTTAAGGAACGGTCAGCACCCGCTTTAACCAACGCTTTTAACAGTTTGGGGGTAACCACTTCCCCATCTTCGGTAACCAGCGTACCGTTCTTGTACGCTGCATATACGCGAAGGTCCAAACCAAAGGATTTTTTGCCTGCTACGCGAACGTAGACTGCATTTACCCCGGCGTTTTGCAATTCCTTTGCACGTGCATCCGTCAGTTTTTCGCCCGCTTCGGCAAGCAAGGCGCCATCCTGTCCGTACACGTTTTCCGCCAAAGTTTTACCGGCGATACGGGTAGCAAGGCAAAGTTTTAAGTCGTACTTATGTCTGCCCACTCTGCTTAAATCGTATCTCTTGCCATCGTAGAACATTTGGTCTACTTGTTTTTTCTGCGTTTCTTCGTTGGGCATTTCACCCGGGCGAATACGCTTATACAGTTCTCTTCTGCCGTAAGCAACCGAAGAACCCGCATCTTTCAGGGCGGTACGCCATACCATTTCATCCCCGTTAAACAGGTTCAGCAGTTCTTCATCACTGCCAAAGCCCAAGGAACGGAGCAGTACGGATGCGGTTATCTTTCTGGTACGGTCCACGTGCACCCAAAGCACACCCTGGGAGTCCTGTTCAAATTCCAACCAAGCACCGCGGTTGGGAATTACCGTGGTAGAATATAACATTCTGCCCGCCTTATCCATTTGCGAACCGTTATATACGCCAGGAGAACGAACCAGCTGGGATACGATAACGCGTTCCGCACCGTTAATGATGAACGAACCGTTATCCGTCATCAAGGGGAAATCCCCCATGAACACTTCCTGCTCTATCGCCTCGTTTCCACGGTCTTTGTTCACCAAACGAACTTTAACCTTTAAGGGAACGGCGTAGGTCGCGTCGCGTTCTCTGCATTCCTTTTCGTCATACTTGGGGGTATCGCCCAAAGAATGGCTTAAAAAGCGCAGTTCAAAATGCTGTTCGGAAAAATCGCAGATGGGCGAAAAATCACGCAGCACTTCGTTAATCCCTTTTTTGATAAAGGTTTCGTAGGAATCCTTTTGTACCTCAATCAGGTAAGGGATTTCCTGCACTTCCTTAATCTTTCCAAAGGATTTTCTTTCCGTGTTGCCGTATTTGATGGTCGGTAAAATACGAGTCATTGAACACACTCCTCTAAAAATTTATAAAAATATTTGCCGAAATTGTTGTTTTTTCCGCCGGCGTGGTGTATAATACCCGCAGACAGAATCCGAATAAAATTTGGTTTTTCTATGAAAAAGACGCGTTTTTTGGCGTTTTTTCGTGCGTTTTTTCCTAAAAAAGAGCGCAAAACCGCATAATATCCGATAATAATAGCATTTTATGATTATATCACGGGTTCGTCAAGATGTCAACTGTTTTGAAAAAGTTTTTTCTTTTTCGGGAGTTTTTTATGCGTTTGGATAAATTTTTGAAAGTCAGCCGTATCTTAAAGCGCCGTACGGTGGCAAACGAAGCCGTAAAAGGCGGCAGGGTTACGGTAAACGGCAGGGACGTAAAGCCCGCGTATACTTTGAAGGTGGGGGACGTGGTTTCCATCCGTTTTGGACAGGAACATTTCCGCTTTCAGGTTAAAATATTAAAAGAAAACGTAAAGAAAGAAGAGGTCGCTTCCCTATACGAAATTTTACCGCCGGAGGAAGAATAATGCGCGTTTCGGTACTGATTTGTGCGGCAGGCAAAGGTGAACGCGCCGCGCAAGGACAAAACAAACTGTTCACGCGGATAGGCGCGCACACGGTATTATACCGCACGGTTTTCGCGTTTTATTCCCATGAGAAAGTGGACGAAATTGCCGTGGCAATCAACCCGGCGGAAAAGGAACGGGTGTGCGCCGTTTTGCAAGAAGTTCAACTTGCTTTTCCCCGTAAAATCCCCTTGTTTACCGTAGATGGGGGCGCAACGCGTACCCAAACGGTGAAAAACGGATTGAACGCCCTTACGGGAGATATTGTGATGATTCACGACGGGGCACGTCCCTTTGTCAGCGCAGATTTGATTACCCGTTGCATTTTGCAAACCGAAAAAATGGGCAGTGCTATTCCCGCACTTCCCCCCACGGATACCGTTTGGGGCTCCTCCCCCACGGGCGCCACTCCCTTAAATCGCAATACCCTGCTTGCAGTACAAACGCCACAGTGCTTTTTACTGAAAGATATAAGGAACGCGTACGCGTGCGTGGGCGCGGAAAGTTATACGGACGACGGCGCTGTGTACGCCAAGTTTATCTTCCCCCCGCAATTCACCAAAGGGGAAGAAGAAAACAAAAAACTGACCTATCCACAGGATTTTTGTTTTGCGGAAAACGGCAGGGTGGGCGTTGGTTACGACACGCACCGTTTGGTGGAAAACAGAAAACTGATTTTGGGTGGGGTGGAAATCCCCCACGAAAAAGGGTTGCTTGGTCATAGTGATGCAGACGTGCTTTGCCACGCGATTATGGACGCGCTGCTTTCCGCAGCCGCTTTGCCCGATATCGGACACTTATTCCCCGATACCGACCCATGCTACAAGGATGCAGACAGCGCAAAACTGCTTTGCGAAGTGGTACGCCGCGTAGAAGAACGCGGATTCCGCGCCGTAAACGTGGCTGCCGTAATTTGCGCACAAAAACCCAAACTTGCCCCCTATTTAGACAAAATTATCCACAATTTGGCAAAACTTATCCACATTTCCACCGAACAAGTGGGGATAACCTGCACCACCACCGAAGGGTTGGGCTTTATCGGAAGGGAGGAAGGCATTGCCTGCCACGCCACCGCGCTCCTTATGAAAATGTAAGGAATTTTGCAATAAAAATAAAATATCCACCCCAAATGTGGGGTGGATATTTTTTGTGATTTTACTTTGTGTTAGTTGTACGCACCGGGATTGGCCGCATCCCAGGCATCGTTCGCTTCTTTTAGAATATTGAGTACGATATGCGCTTTTCCAAAATGGGTTAAAGACATACTGAATTCAACGGCAGAGCCACGTTCCCCCCAGCCGTTTAACTGATCGCGCAACATTTCTTCATTTAAGCGGGTGATGTTCGTGCTTGGATGATAGTTCCAATACATCAATAAGGGTAATTTCGCCGTTTTTTGCGCCGCCGTAATGGCGGTAAAAGCTTGCAGCCAATCTTCGTAGGTGGTTTCGGGATAATAGCCGTTTGCTTCGGCGTAGGTTGCATCCAAGCCGGAGTTCAGTTTATCCCCATCAATCACCATACCGTTGGAAAGCACGCTGTTACGATACTTACTGTGTTGTAACACCGTTTCCCCGTAGTCCACTTTGGAGTTCGTTTCCCCCACGTAGCAAGTTGCACCCATTTCCTTTGCGCTATTTACCAAAAGGGAAAACAGTTCTGCCATCGTATCTACGTTCGTCATATTCGCAGTATATGGACCCGTATAGTTGTAAGTAATGCCGTATTTTTGCAGTTCCGTTTCCACTTCTTGGGGATTTTTATAGTATTTTTCCCGCCAGGTATTAGCAATGGTTTCCAGTTGCTCGTCAGTCGCAGATTTGTTAGTAGCCTTATATTCCGCTTTCTTTTTGTCTATCAAAAGCCATACGCGGCTTCTGGGATAGTCGTGCGAAGAAAGGGCGGTAATGCCGGGGTTTAATTCGCGAAGAATCTTTTTATGTTCGGCAAGGGTATCGTTTTTCCACGTACCGCCGTATCTGCGGTTATATTGCGCGGGGCGCATGTTGGAATCCCCCGAACCGATTACGCGATTATATCCCGTGTTATAACTTTGTATGAGTTCCGTCCATTCCGCACGGAAGGCAATCAGGTGATCGGAAGTAAGGCCGCCTTCCTTCACGTCCACTTTCAAATTCCATTCGTTGCCGAACTCCCACATGAACAGGGCGGGATGGTCGTTATAATTTTCCAACAGCATGCGCTGAAATTCCACAGCAAACCGATGGGATTTGGAATTGTGATTTGTAAAGCAATCTATTTCCGTTTCCCCATGCAGATTTACAAAATTCGCCGTCCAATATACCGAAGGAATTAAGCCAATGTTTAAGGATGCCGCCTTGTTAAAAATGCGGTGCAATAGGCATTTGTACGCTTTCGCTTTTTCGCCCTCTACGTAGGTTCCCGTTGCCTTATCGTAATCAAAATAGCATCTCGTCCAGTCATTCGCCGTAAAAAAGCCTACGCTAAAGCGTATCGTTTTTACGTTATACGCGGCAAGATCTTCTAAAGCGCGGAAAATCTCCTGCACTTGCGCTTCGGGTATTTCTCCCTTATTGTTGTAATTACCCGAAACTAAACTGAAAAAATTAATCCCCTGCCAAGTAACCACTTTGCCGTTATAGGTCATAGCGCAGTCCCCGTTCATTTTTAAGCCGCCACTGGTGCCTTTTAACAATTTGGTGGTTAAGGGTTTTATACTCAAAAGTCCGTCTTGCGGGGTAACGGTATAGCAGTCGGATTCGGGATATGCGGTTACGGTAATCGCACCGCCCGTTTCCGTATAGCGGTCTACTTCGGTGGAAAGAACCAAATCCCCCGTAAAAGTTGCGCGCTCGCTACCGCCATCTACCCCATTGTTGGGGTTTTCCCCGCCAAAATAGAATACGTCGTCCCCCTTTAATCCCGAAACCGTATAGGTAAATTCGGGGTGGGGCGCATATAATTCCTTTTGCACGCCGTTTGCCCTGATGGTAAGTTTTGCCTTTTTAACAGTCAACACCGCGGAAATAGAACGCGATGCGTTTCCAAGGGTTACGGTTGCCGTTACGCCGTATACCCCGGGCTTTCTTACACCCCTTTCTACGTCGTATTCGGCTATGTTTTCCGCGCTTGTGGTGGCAGGGTTTACCGCATAAGAAACGGTTGCGCCCAAGGGAAGATTCTTTACTTCCAACTTAATTTTTTCACCGTTGTAATTTTTGGTGGAGTTGCTAAACGTAACTGCACTAAGCAGTTCCGCATCCGTAGGTCCCATAGGTACGCTGGGAATTACCGTAGGCGTTATGCCGGGCGTTGCCGAAACCGCAGGCGTTATTGTGGGTTGCGTGCTAACGCTCGCCGAAACCGCAGGCGCAGTAGACGCGCTTACCGTAACCGCAGGGGTTAGGGTGGGTTGCGTGCTAACGCTTGCCGAAACCGCCGGCGCAGTAGACGCGCTTACCGAAACCGCAGGCGTTATTGTGGGCTGCGCGCTAACGCTTGCCGAAACCGCCGGCGCAGTAGACGCGCTTGCCGAAACCGCAGGGGATTCGCCGGGCGTTACCGAAGGCTTAGGGTCATTTTCAACAGAACATGCCGTAGCGGTAAAACAAAAAACAATAAAAGAAAGAATTACTATCAGTTTTTTCATTGTTTTGTTCTCCTGAAAAATTACTCGTCAAAGGCTTCTAACCCTTTTTTACGTTCGGGTCTGCTATCCCCGTGTTTAACAAAGAACATGGTAACAAACGCAAGTGCAACAAAGAAACAAGCATAGGGGAACAGCACGCGCATATTACCCGTAACATCCATAAGCAAGCCCGAAAGCAAGGGCGTTGCCGCCTGTGCCGCCATACTTGCGGTGTAATAGTACCCCGTAAACTTACCAACCGTGCTACCACGGGCAAGTTCTACCACCATGGGATAGGAGTTTACGTTGATGGTTGCCCAAGCAATGCCTGCCAACGCAAACACGCCGTTCATTGCCATTACGGACATTCCCTTTTTTACAAAGTTTGCCAAGAAAAATGCGGTAAACAGCATAATAACGCCTGCCAAAATGGTCTTTTTTCTACCAAAGCGGGAAGCCACGAACCCGATGGGCAGATACGCGATAATCGCCGCCACGGTTGCTACCATCAGCGTAGTGTTATAGTCTACCGAAAGCACTTGTTCGGCATATACCGAATATTTACTAATTACCGCGTTATACCCTGCAAACCAGAATACTACCGAAGTTAAAATTAAAAGCAAGGAAACTTTTTCCTTTTTGGAAAGCAAGCGCTTGCCTTCCGCCTGTTCTTCTTCCGAAAGATGTTTGGTTAATCCGTACTGCTGTTCTTCCTGCTGCCGTTGCGCGGTCCACTTGGGTTCCTTTACGGTAAACATAAACACAGCAAGGGCAAGCAACATTAAGCCCGCACAAACCGAGATAAAGGGCAAATAACTCATCATAGAGTTGGTCGCCTTTCCCGTACCCATCAAAATACCCAAAAGCAGAACAAGCGCACCCCCTGCGGTTCCCATCAGGTTGATTACCGCATTGCCTTTACTGCGCAAAGGGGGCAACGTTACGTCGGGCATCAATGCTACGGCAGGCGAACGGAAGGTTGCCATGGAAACGAGTAGCATCAAAAGCACCGCAATAAAAAATATCAGGGTTAAAGGGCTTTCACAGGTTTTTTGCCAAGCCAAATGCTGGCGGGCAGGCACCACGTATTTGGTGTACGCATCCGTAAATTCCTTTTTCGTTTCATCCGTAAAGGTGTTAATTTGCATAAATTCTTCTTCGGACATCACCGAAGAAAGGGTAACTTTTTTGCCGTTTACCGAAATCACCTTTTCATCCTTGGCGCTATCCCACATTTCCTGCATGGCAGCCGCCGAAGTTTCAGTTTTGGGGGAAAGGGCAGATACTTCGCTTAACCGAACGTTATCCACCACCGAAAGCCCCACAAACAGCAGGCACGCGCAAAGGGTACCAATAAGAATATATGGCGTGCGCTTACCCATACGGGTTTTGGTTTTATCCGACAGAGTGCCGAACAAGGGCAATAAGAACAGCGCCAAAACGTTATCCGCCGCCATAATCGCACCCGACCAAGTTTGATTCATACCGAACTTGTTAATCAGAATTTTGGGAATCAGCGTATCGTACGCCTGCCAAAAAAGGCTGATTAAAAAGAAAGCGAATCCCACTAAAATCGTCTTTTTGTAATTCAGTTTCATGTTATCCCCCTTCGCCCGTAGGCTATGGTTTTTTCTTTTTTATTTGCGGAGTTTATCCCCGCAAATGCACTTATTTACAAACAACCTTATTGCTGTAAATGGGGCAAAAGAAAAGGCAGGTCGCAAATATTTCTAAGTTCCACGTCCACTTTTACACCCGTAGTGTTTTCCCTGCCAAAGCGGTTGATCCAAACCGAACGAATACCGCAGTTGTTTGCACCCGCAACATCCGCGCTTAAACTATCCCCCACCAAAAGCGTTTCCCCCTTTTGATAAGGAATACTTGCAAATACGCTTTCAAAATAACGCGCGTCCGGTTTAGCGTAGCCTACCTCTTCCGAAAGGAATATCCCATCAAAATAAGGCAGCAATCCGCTTTCGGCCATTCTTTTGCGCTGTACACGGCTGGTGCCGTTAGATACAACGTATAAAGCGTACTGCTTTTTCAACACGTCCAGCGTATCAAAAACACCCGCAACGGTAAACGTACAACCCGAAAGCCACCGCTCGTACTCTTTCCCCATACACTCCCCTTCCGCCTGCACGCCGATTAAATCCAAAAATGCAGAAAAACGGGTTTTTAATAAGGTTTCTTTTGGAATTTTCCCTGCCTCCATACTCTGCCACAGGGTGCGGTTTAGGGAAGAATACGTTTGAAGGACCTCCTCTGATACGGGGATATGGAACGCCGTTAAAGTTTGCGAAAGGGCGTAGCGTTCGGCTGCGTGAAAATCCAGCAGTGTATCATCTAAATCTAACAGCAGTGCGCGCATATTTCCCCCTTTTTCACTAAAAAGACACCGCGCGCGTGGTCCGTGAACGGTGTCTGAATGTTTTTATTTATCGGATGATTTTCAAAAAATTATTCCCATTCAATGGTTGCAACGGGCTTCGGGGTTAAATCGTACAAAACGCGGTTTACCCCTTCTACTTCGCCGGTAATACGGCTGGTGATGTGTTGCAATAACGCAAAGGGTACGTCCTCTACCGTAGCGGTCATTGCGTCCACAGTATTTACTGCGCGAAGGATAATGGAATACGCGTACGTACGTTTGCCGTCCTTAACGCCCACCGAACGGAATTCGGGAATTGCAGCAAAGTATTGCCATACTTTATCTGCCAAACCGTTTTTATCAAATTCTTCTCTTAGGATTGCATCTGCTTCCCTAACAATTTCCAAGCGTTCACGGGTGATTGCGCCCAAAACGCGTACCCCAAGGCCGGGGCCGGGGAAGGGTTGACGGTAAACCATACCGTAAGGAAGACCAAGCGCGCTACCTACCACGCGAACTTCGTCCTTATACAAAAACTTTAAGGGTTCAACCAACTTAAATTGCAAATCTTCGGGAAGTCCGCCCACGTTGTGGTGTGCCTTTACGCCGTCGCTTTCCAAAATATCGGGATAGATGGTGCCTTGCGCCAAGTAATCTACGTCCGTTAATTTTCTTGCTTCTTCTTCAAACACGCGGATAAATTCCGCACCGATAATTTTGCGCTTTTGTTCGGGTTCTGCAACCCCTGCAAGTTTATCCAGGAAACGGTCTACCGCATCCACGTAAACAAGGTTGGCGTTCATTTGGTTTTGGAACACTTCCACAACCTGTTCGGGTTCGCCCTTTCTAAGCAAGCCGTGGTTTACGTGTACGCAAATCAAGTTTTTGCCGATAGCTTGAATTAAAAGTGCGGCAACTACCGAGGAATCAACGCCCCCCGAAAGCGCCAAAAGAACCTTTTTATCCCCCACTTCCTTGCGGATTTCCGCAATTTGTTCATCAATAAAAGCTTTTGCAAGTTCAGGCGTGTTAATGCGCGCCATAGATGCGGGTCTAACGTTATCTGCCATAAAAATATTTCTCCTTTGCTAATAGCAATGTATCCGAAAAGTAAAGGTGGGCAGAAAATTTCTGCCCAACCGAATTTTTGGTTTAACCGCGAACGCTGTAGTTGGGTGCTTCCTTAGTGATGTTGATATCGTGGGGGTGCGATTCAATTAAAGATGCGCTGGAAATTTTAACGAACTGCGCTTTCTTTCTTAAATCTTCAATGGTTTTTGCACCGCAATAACCCATACCCGCGCGAATACCGCCGATCAGCTGGAATAAAATTTCCGCAACCGTTCCACGGTAAGGAACGCGGCCTTCTACCCCTTCGGGAACAAGCTTTTTCGCGTCTTCTTGGAAATAACGGTCCTTACTACCCATAGCCATTGCACCCAAGGAACCCATACCGCGGTATACCTTAAAACTTCTGCCTTGGTAAATTTCAATTTCTCCGGGGCTTTCGGAAGTACCTGCAAGCAGGCTGCCAAGCATAACTGCGGATGCACCGCCGCCGATTGCCTTTGCAATATCACCGCTGTACTTAATACCGCCGTCTGCAATAATGCGTTTACCCATTTTATCCGCCATTTCCGCGCAGTCCATAACCGCGGTCATCTGGGGAACACCGATACCTGCAACTACGCGCGTGGTGCAGATAGAACCGGGGCCGATACCCACTTTAACAACGTCTGCCCCTGCATCAATAAGCGCCTTGGTTGCTTCTGCCGTTGCCACGTTGCCCGCAATAACGGTAAGATTGGGATAGCGTTTTTTGGTTTCGGCAACCTTATCAACCACCCCTTTGCTGTGTCCGTGGGCAGAGTCCATAACCACTGCGTCCACACGGGCGTTTACTAAGGCTTCCAAACGTTCAAACGTGTCATGGCCAAAACCTACCGCCGCACCAACGAGTAGTCTGCCGTTGCTATCCTTTGCGGAGTTGGGATACTGAATTGCTTTTTCAATATCCTTAATGGTAATTAAACCCTTTAAGTTCCCTTCGCTATCCACCAAAGGCAGTTTTTCAATGCGGTGCTTTGCAAGCAAGCGTTTCGCATCTTCTAACGAAGTGCCAACGGGGGCGGTAACCAAGTTTTCCTTGGTCATCAGGTTACAAATGGGTTGATTGTAATTTGTTTCAAAACGAAGATCGCGGTTGGTTAAAATACCAACTAACTTTCCGTTTTCGGTAACGGGAACACCGCTGATACGGTAACGTTCCATCAGTTTTAACGCTTCCGAAACCAAGTGGTTGGGGGAAAGATGGAAGGGATCGGTAATAACGCCGTGTTCGCTGCGCTTTACGCGGTCTACTTCTTCCGCTTGACGTTCAATGGACATATTCTTGTGAATAATCCCCATACCCCCTTCCCTTGCCATTGCAATAGCAAGTCGGCTTTCGGTTACCGTATCCATTGCCGCGGATATCATGGGAATATTCAATTTTAAGTTGGGAGTAAGCACGGTTGCCACGTCCACCATATTTGGCGTTACATCACTTGCTGCAGGGATTAGCAGCACGTCGTCAAAAGTCAGTCCTTCTTTCACAATCTTGTTCATATCCTTTCTCCTATCCTTTTTATTTTTAGTGTTAGTTATCCAAATGTTTTATGCACGGGAAAGCCACAGTTCGTATTCTGCCCGATAATCCTTTCCCAAAACGGAATATGCGTACGCTGCGTCCATAGCAACGGCAGAAACCGTTTTTGCTGCGTCCTGCCCTTCTTTTAACAAAAAGTCATATTTTTCCGCGTAATATGCGGTTAGGGCGGTAAGCAGCGTTTCATCCTTTTTCCGCGCGCCTTCATACAGCAGATACTGTACGGCATTGTTTGCGGGATACCCGTCTGCCACAGCAGCGGTGGCAACCGCAACGGCGGATGTTTCCTGCCCCTTTTTATACAGCGCCACGGCGTACATTCCCGAAACGAACTGCGCATATCCGCCCGAAACGTGTTCCACGGTTTGCGCATCCCGATAAGCAGCGTAATCTGCAAAGTTTTTCGCGTTCAACAGTTTAGGGCAGTACTTTTTAAGCAGCGTGTAATTTTCAGCGGCAGCGGCGTAATCCACCAAATCCCCCAACCCATCCACCGAAGGAACGCGGTTATAGGAAATTTCCTGAAAATTCGCACTTACGGCGTACATGCCAAGTTTAGCAGCACCCCTTGCCGTTTTTGCAGGGAACAGCAATGAAATTGCACATACCGCCATAACGCTTACCGAAATGGCGGAAACCAGCGTAATGATTGCGGTTTTCAAAATCAGTTTGTTCATAGCCTTCCCCTTATATTATTGAATTATTATAACATAATTTCCTACGGAAATGCAACGGTTTTTTACAACTTTTCGGTATGTTTTTTTGTTTCCGGGCATAGGATAAAGCAAAAAAGACCTTTGGGAGAGAGATTTTATGAAAAAACGCCTGATTTTTCTTTTGCTTTGCCTATGTTGCATCCCCCTGTTTACCGCCTGCAAAACTGCCTCCCCCTACCTTTCCGCAACCAGCGAACTGTGCAGTATGTTATACTTTGGGGAAACGGAAACCCTTGCAGTAACCGCCCTTACGGGAAAACGCGAAAACCCCTACCTTTCGGATGGGATTAAAGAAGAAACCTATCCCTTTTTTACGGTAAGCGTAAAAATAAAGGGAGAATATTCTGCGGGCGAAGAATTTGGCATTTCTGCAAATATCGGCGGGGAAACTTTTTCCTGCGATTTAACCTTTTCCCCGCTTGGGGATAAACTGACGGGTAGTTTCCCCGTGAAAAGCCCTGCCACCGAAAAAGAAATTGCCCTTACCGTATACCGTGGGGGAGAATCGCAAACCGTGCCCCTAACTTCCCCCGAATCCCTTTGCCCGTACGAAAACGCCTTAACGGCCTCTGCCGCCGCACTGGGAAAGGACGTTGCCGTACATTTATCCCACGGCAGTTTTACAGGGGAAATTCACGCACGGCTTACCCGGGTACAGTCGGTAACCTACTGGTTTATTACTTTCATTCCCAAAAACGGAGAAATTTGTTCCGCACTTACGGATGCACGCACGGGCGAAGTGCTTGCCGTGAAAGGGGTTACCCCCACCCCCAGCCCAACGCCTACCGCGTAAACAACCTTTACCGGGCTATGCTTACCGTTTGGCACAGTTGAAAACCTGTGCCCAAACAGCAGTGTTTCCTGCGATACCGTGCCGCCCTTTACCGACAAAGAACATAAGAAATAAAAAAACGGCAGAGTGAATTCTCTGCCGTTTTTATTATCCAAACAGCCCTGCGGCAAGACCTGCCAAGGGATTATTCAAGTACATAAAACGTAAAATATATGTTTTGTTTAAGGCTTGAACGGATTTAATGCCGAATTTCGTAGCACCTTCTGCCTGCACCACACCCAGCAAAAACCAAGTAACGCAAAGCAAAATAACCACAATAACCACAATGCCCAAAATCCCATCTATCCTGCGGAATAGGTCGTTTTCATGCGTGCGCAACAGTAAATTTTTCAAAATCACAAACAAAATTGTAATAAAAATAAACAGGATAATTGCGGCAATTCCCGAAAGAATTACTTTGGATAGCAATCGCCCCAACAGTTGTGCAATCGTACCCGTTGGTGTGGGCAGCATTTGCATTATCAACGCCGCACAGGGGGACGCCAAAAATCCGGGAACGCCTGCATCTTTTAAGCCTGCGGAAATTGCAGCCTTTGTCCCCTCCTCTATCGTAAGGCTCATTGCGCCGCCCTTTTCCGCAAAATTTTCGGCAAAGGAATTTGCCATCAGCCTGCCCAAACCCGTAAGTTCAAACAAACGGGTCAACGGCTGGGTTAAAATCGCCGTTCCTGCAACCAGGCAAACGATAAACAGCGCGCCGCGTACGATACCCGTAAAACTTTTTACGTAGCCGATTACGCAAACGATTAATAATGCAGCAATAAAAATGATATCAAATACCATAAAACCCTACACGGGGATGAACCGCCCCAAAATGAGATATTCCGGGCAGATTCTTTCCCTTTTTTCCGCCTTTTATACGGGCGTTATTTTTTTGCGTTAAAGTTATCCTTTAAGGATACGATTTCCGAAAGTACGGGAGCCCCTTCCTTATCCGTTGCCTTTTTATAGTAACCCATACGCATCAGTTGGAAACGTTCGCCGTCCGTTACGGTGCTTAGGTATGCTTCTGCCTTGCAAAGCGTTTCGGTCATGGATTCCTTATTTAAGCGTTCGGAAAAATCCTGCCCTGCGTATTCGGCGGGAAGAAGTAGCGAACGGTAGGTGCGCAGTTTCATATCCACGCAGGTTTTTGCATCCACCCACTGAATTACACCCTTGCACTTAATGCCGCTTTCGTCGCTGCCGCTTTTGCTGCCGGGAACAACCGAGCAAATCAGTTCCACGGGGTTTCCTTCCGCATCCAAAACTACGTCCTCGTACTTAATGATGTACGCGTTTTTCAAGCGAACGTAACCGTCCTTTTTCAAACGGTGATATTTGGGGGGCGGATTTAAGGAAAAGTCCTCCGCATCAATGTAAATTTCATCCGAGAAGGAAATTGCACGCGTTCCCTTTTCGGGCGCGTTGGGGTTTACGTCAAACGTCAAAGTTTCGGTTTCCGCACCCAAAAGTTTTACTTTTAAGGGATTTTTTACCGCCATAGCGCGGTCTGCATGCACGTTCAAATAATCGCGAACCACCGCGTCCAAATATCCTGCTTCCACTTCGCTGTTCGCTTTGCATACGCCCACGCGTTCGCAGAAGTCAATCAGCGCTTCGGGGGGAATACCGCGGTTGCGAATACCCGAAAGGGTGGGCATACGGGGATCCGACCAGCCTTCTACAAAATTTTCTTCCACCATCTTTTTTAAGTAACGCTTGCTCATCATGGTATTTTCAATGTTGAGGCGCGCAAATTCAATTTGACGGGGACGTTTTTCAAAACCGCAGTTTTCAGTTACCCAGTTATATAAGGGGCGGTGATCTTCAAATTCCAAAGTACACAAACTGTGCGTTACCCCTTGCATTGCGTCGCAAATGGGGTGCGCATAATCGTACATGGGATAAATGCACCACGCATCCCCCGTTCTGTGGTGGGTGGCGCGTAAAATACGGTAAATTACGGGGTCGCGCATGTTGATATTGGGGGAAGCCATGTCAATTTTTGCGCGAAGTACCTTTTCCCCGTCTGCATATTTTCCTGCTTTCATTTCTTCAAACAAACGCAGGTTTTCTTCTACCGAACGGGTACGGAAGGGGCTTTCTTCCCCCGGTTCCGTCAAAGTGCCGCGGCGCATGCGGATTTCTTCCGCCGTTTCGTCGCTGACGTACGCTTTGCCTTCCTTAATCAGCTTTACCGCTAATTCGTAAATGGTGGGGAAAAAGTCCGAAGCATAGTGGATTTCCGCCCAGGTAAAGCCCAACCAGTTGATGTCTTCCTGAATCGCTTGTACGAATTCGGTTTTTTCCTTACTGGGGTTGGTGTCGTCAAAAAACAAGTTGCACTTACCGCCGTACTTTTTCGCAGTACCAAAGTTAATGCACATGCTTTTTGCATGCCCTACGTGCAAATAGCCGTTGGGTTCGGGGGGAAAACGCGTTTGCAAAGCGGTGATTTTTCCGCTTTCCAAATCCTCGTAAATAATGTTTTCAATAAAATTGGTAGGTTCAGTCATATATTTCTCCTGTTCGTATATGAACGGTTAAAATTTTCAAAGTAAAGCAACGCACTGCCTATAACGCGCCGAAATTAGTAAGAGGGATTAGAAACAAGCGATACAAGGCTTTCTATAACGTGCCGTTAAGAGGGATTAGAAACAAGCGATACAAGGCTCGCTGGGAATTTGGGGTGAAATAAACCTTATCGGTTATTGAATTCCTAATTCACAGCAGCAAACGCAGTAGCGCGCCGTTTATAAGCCGTCTTAAAATAGGCCGTCAATCTTCCCTTCCGCATCCACCGTAATCCTTTCGGCTGCAGGATGACGGGAAAGCCCGGGCATTAACATAATTTTGCCGGCTACGGCTACAATGAAGCCTGCACCGCCTTTTACTACGATATCTTTTACCGTAATGGTGAAATCGGTGGGGCGTGCAAGCAAGGTTTGGTCATCAGATAAGGAATACTGCGTTTTTGCAATAATTACGGGTAAGTTGCCGTATCCTTGTGCTTCCAGTTCTGCAATTTTGCGGGACGCAACTTCGCTAAATTCCGCACCTTTACCACCGTAAACACGGGTAACAACGGCGTTGATTTTATCTTTCACGGGCATATCTAACTGGTAAGAATAGCAAAGTTTGCTTTCCTTTTCGCACTGTGCCACAACCTTTTCGGCAAGTTCCATACCGCCTTCGCCGCCCTTTAAGAATACGTCCGTAAAGGCAACGGGAACGTTCATTTCTTCGGCAGCCTTGGTAAGCAGGGCTATTTCCGCTTGGGTGTCGCTTGCGAAACGGTTTACCGCAACCACAACGGGCTTACGATATACGTTTACCATGTTTTCCACGTGTTTTGCAAGGTTGGGAATGCCGGCTTGTAATGCAGTTAAATCTTCGGCACCCAGGTTTTCTTTTAACGCGCCGCCGTGTAATTTTAAGGCGCGCACGGTAGCAACCACAACCACGCAGGAAGGTTCAATGCCTGCAACGCGGCATTTTACGTCCAAGAATTTTTCCGCACCCAGGTCTGCACCAAAGCCTGCCTCGGTTACCGTGTAATCGGATAAACTCATTGCGGTTTTGGTTGCACGAATACTGTTGCAACCGTGGGCGATATTTGCAAAAGGACCGCCGTGAACAATGGCGGGTGTGCCTTCCAAGGTTTGCACCAGGTTGGGATTCATTGCCTCCTTTAACAAAGCGGCAACCGCACCTTCCGCCTTGAAATCGCGGAAGTAAACGTATTCTCCCTGTTCGTTAATACCGATAATGATATTGCCGATACGCTTTTTCAAATCTTCCATATCCGTAGCAAGGCATAAAATTGCCATAATTTCGCTTGCCGCGGTGATATCAAAGCCCGATTCGCGTTCTACGCCTTGGCGGTTTCTTCCGATAACGATATCGCGAAGGGAACGGTCGTTCATATCCATACAACGCTTAAAGTAAATTTCTTTTAAGCCCAGTTCGTTGCCGAAATACAGGTGGTTATCCACTATGGCGCAAATTAGGTTGTTTGCTGCGGTAATCGCGTGTAAATCCCCCGTGAAATGCAGGTTGATATCTTCCATAGGCAGTACTTGCGCATATCCGCCGCCTGCCGCGCCGCCCTTAATGCCGAACACGGGGCCAAGGGAGGGTTCTCTAAGCGCAAGGCACACGTTTTTGCCAATACGGCGAAGCCCATCCGCCAAGCCGATGGAAACGGTGGTTTTCCCTTCCCCTGCGGAAGTGGGGTTGATTGCCGTAACTAAAATCATTTTAGCCTTGGGGCTGTTTTGCGCGGGAATTTTTGCCTTATATTTGCCGTACAAAGCAATATCTTCTTCGGATAAACCCAGGCGCTTTGCAATTTCGCGAATATCTAACAGTTTGGCTTCTTGTGCAATTTCAATATCCGTTTTCATCTTTTTTCTCCTTCTGCCTTACAAAAATGCGGCAGTTTCAATTCTTCTTTTTCCGCTTGCCAAACTCCGTCCTTTTGGGTAAACCCGAAAATGTTTAGGGGCACACCAAATTCGTCCTTTGCAAACACGGTAGTAAAGGGCCCGTCCATCACCAAATTGATGGTGGCACGCAGCAACAGTTCGCGATATATCCCCGTTCCCTTTTCCAAGGTAAAGGTATAGGCGCGGTCCAGCCCGCCGGCGGCTACCACTTCTTCCCCCACGGTAACCACGTAGTAAAGGAAATAATCGGGGTTTAGGTGCAAAGTGGCTTTCAGCAACGGAATCTCCTTTCCCAACGGCAAAAACGCCGTAGGCGTATTTTGATTTTAGTATTATAACACATTTCCCTTTTTTTTCGCAAGTCTTTTCTTGCAAAAATTTATAAACTGTGCTACAATATCCAAAAAAGTTGGCAGGAGGGATATATGGACGCTGCCTTTTTGGAGATGTTAGAGGGGGTTCGCTGCCCCTTTTTAACCGTAGTTATGTGCTTTTTTACCCTGCTTGGGCAAGAACTGATTTTGGTTGCAGTGATTGCCGCAGTGTATTTTGCGGTGGATAAACGCTTTGGAGAGCGCACCGCAATCAGCGTTCTAACCGCCGCAAGCCTAAACGGAATTATAAAAGAAGGGGTGAAACGCCCCCGCCCGTACGTAGCAGGGGTGGTTAGCCGTGTGGAAGTGGATAACTTTTTGGTTTCTACGGATATGCACGCATCCTACTCCTTTCCCAGTGGACACAGTATGAATTCCGCCGCGTTTTTCGGTCAAACCGCACTTACCTTAAAGCGCAAATGGGTTGGGTTTTCCTGCCTTGCTGTTACCTTGCTTATCATGCTTTCCCGCCTGTATTTAGGGGTGCATTATCCCACGGACGTACTTGCCGGGGGTGCGCTTGGGCTGGCGGTTGCCCTTGGTTTTTCGCTGTTATACAACAAAAACGAAATGCTTACTTTATATATTGCCGCAGGGCTTTCGGTTGCCTTTTCGCTTACCCTGTTTTTCATGACGGGGGAAGACACGTTTAGCGCGTGCGGCGCGATGGTAGGTTGCACCTTTGGCATTATTGCCGAACGCAAGTATATTCGCTTTTCCATGCCCGATAAGTGGTGGAAAGGGGTGATTCGCGTTGTGCTTGGGTTAGCGGTTATTTTGGGGTTGCGGTTTGGGCTGAAAGCACTGTTCCCCGCCCTGCCCTTCTTCCGTTTTTTACGGTACGCATTGATGATTTTTGTGGGCATGGGCGTATACCCCCTGTGTTTTAAGCCCCTAAAAATTTAAGGTTTTTTTTCACCAACAAAAAAACACTTCCCCGTTTGGCAAACGCCTTACGGGGATTTTTTTTAGCGCCGTTCTATTTTGTTTTCCCAACGCATAGCCTATACCACGAATATCGGAGGTATCACGCGGTGGAACAAGAAATTAGATATGCGCGTCTGCTGGAAATCCCCGTAGACAGTTGCACGGTTATTACCAAAAAAAGCAAAAAGCGGGCGTACCGCGCAAAGGACGAACGCTTAAAAAACAAAGCCATTGAAGAAGTAAACAAAAACACGGACATTGCAGAAAACCTACCCGAAGCGCCCCAAGCGGAAGTAGAACAAACCACTGCGGAAAGCATGCAAACATCTGGGGAAACAGCGCAAAAAATTGCGGAAGAAGGGCAGGATTTTTGTTTCCGCGCCCCCGAAATCCCTGCGCGTTTTGCAGCGTTTAGTGATGAGGGGGCGGAAGGTGCGCTTGCAGAGGAAGAAGTTACAACTTTCGGAACAACCGGCGCATCCCCCGAAGAAGGTGCAAAGGGGGTTGATTCGGTGTTGCCCGTTTGTGAAATTATTGAAGAACTGCCACAGCGGGGAGAAAGCGAAAGCGTTTTTCCCCTGCCGCACAAAGAAAAAAAGTTGGGGTTTATTTTAACGGCAGCAGTTTGTGCCGCACTTTCCCTTGCCTTTTTGTTGAATGCGTTTATTTTCCGTGTGGACGTAAAGAATTTTATGCGCAGCACCCCCCAACAACAAGCGGATACCCGTTTGCGCGGAGCGTTTTCGTTGGTCTTACCCACGGCAGGGGCTTACGTAATTGAAAACGGTATTATGCAGTTTTCGGATAAAGGGGGGGTATACGCCACCGAGGACGGAAAAATTGCCGCTTTGACCGCAGACGAAAACGGGTTTTATACCATGGAAATTGCACACAGCGACCTGTTTAAGACGGTGATTACCGGGGTAAGCATGCCGTTTGGCGAAGTAGGCCAACAGGTATACCGCGCACAGCCCGTAGCATACGGTACGGGAGAAACTGTCAGCGTAAGTTTTTACGAAAAGGGGGAACTGCTTTCTTGCGCGGTGGAAGACGGGACGGTAAAAGTTTAATCGGTGCACGGGTGCGGATACATCCCACCTTTCTTTTGGGGGGGATGGCAGCAATTTTGTTTGGGCAAGGGGGAACGTTCCTTGCCCTTACCTTTTGCGCTTTGCTGCATGAATTTGGGCATAGCCTATGTGCGGAAAAACGGGGATATGCGTTAAACCGCATTGTGCTTACTCCGTTTGGGGCGGCTGTGGGCGGAGAGAACGCAGACCTTTCCGTAAGGGACGAACTTGCGGTGTTTTTTGCGGGTCCCTTGGTCAACTTTTGCCTGTGCGTGGGAACGGTTGCCACTTGGTGGCTGTTTCCTGATTTATACCCCTATACCGAAACGGTGTTTTGGGCGAACGCTTCCCTTTGCCTTTGCAATTTACTGCCCGTTTTTCCCTTGGACGGGGGCAGAATTGTTTATTCCTTACTGCGGCGAAAACTGCACCCGAAAACAGCGGCAAGGCTTTCGGTGGGAATCAGCCTTTGTACTTTAAGTGCATACACCGCGCTTTCCCTTATTTTTGGGGGAAAGATAATTACCTGCCTATCCTTTTGGGGAATTACCCTACCCTTTTTATTTTCCGTAAACCGAAAGGAAGGTTACCGCCGGTGCTTAACCCACCGTACGGAAACACGGCGCACAAAAGGCATGCCCCTTTCTTTGCTGGCGTTTTCGGAAAACGCCACCCTTTCTGCCGCCGTAAAGCGCATGCATGCAGGCGAAAGTTATATTTTGTACCTTTACCGCGGGGATATCCCCGTGAAAACCTTAAGCGAAACCCAAGTGTACCGCCTTGCCGAACGAAAAGGCTTGTACCTAACCTTTTTAGAAGCACTGGGCGGTGGAACGTAGGGGCGAGCATTGCTCCTCCGAAAAACCCCTCAACCACCACTACGTGGTCCCCCTTCTACCCCAAGCAATGTAAAATTCGTAGCGATAGGCAGGTATTCCCTAACGGGCTCCCCTTGGGGGAATGCGAGAGATTCTCCGATTAGTCCGTCAAGGCGGTAGGCGAAGAATGACAATAAAAAAACGTAAAAAAAGACCTTGCCGAAGCAAGGTCTTTCTACGTTTTCTCTTATAAGGTGGCGAAAACACTCCGCCGAAAGGTTTGCGCGTTTAATTCGCCTATAAGGTGGTGGAGAACCGAGCACAACCCCTCCACCGCACAGCGGTCCCCCTCCCCTACAAGTAGGGCAGGCTTTAAGGCAAACGCGGATTTCGGAAAGGCGCGTACCACTTGGTACGTAACTGCACCGAAAACGCAAGTTTAACACCGTATTGCGATGTGTTATAAACCGCCGCAAAAAAAAGACCTTGCCGAAGCAAGGTCTTTTCGTATTCTCGTATAAAACCAAGGCGGTTTAGAAGCATCGCCCAACAAAAGGTTTGTTAGTTGCAAGCAACCCTAGGCTCGCTAGGGATTTGGGGTGAGGTGAACCTTGGTGGTTACCGAAGTCCAAATTCGTAGCAGAAACAACGGGATGCGCCGCAAATAGCGAACCGAAAATTAGATTTCAGAGAAATACTTAATGGTTCTAACCATCTGGCTGGTGTAGCTGTTTTCGTTGTCGTACCAGGATACAACTTGTACTTGGTAGGTTTCTTCGTCAATCTTGGAAACCATGGTTTGGGTTGCATCAAACAAGGAACCGTATCTCATACCAACTACATCCGAAGAAACGATTTCGTCTTCATTGTAGCCGAAGGATTCGCTTGCTGCTGCTTTCATAGCTGCGTTGATGCCTTCCTTGGTTACGTTGGTACCCTTAACAACAGCGGTAAGGATGGTGGTGGAACCGGTAGCAACGGGAACGCGTTGTGCGGAACCGATCAACTTGCCGTTCAATTCGGGAATTACAAGGCCGATTGCTTTAGCTGCGCCGGTGGAGTTGGGAACGATGTTAGCAGCACCTGCTCTTGCACGGCGAAGGTCGCCCTTTCTGTGGGGGCCGTCCAAAATCATTTGGTCGCCGGTGTAAGCGTGGATGGTGCTCATAATACCGCTTTGGATAGCAGCGTACTTGTTCAAAGTATCAGCCATGGGTGCCAAGCAGTTGGTGGTGCAGGAAGCAGCAGAAATGATTTGGTCTTCCTTGGTTAAGGTCTTTTCGTTTACGCTGAACACGATGGTCTTTAAGTCGTTACCAGCGGGTGCGGAAATAACAACCTTTTTAGCGCCTGCAGCAACGTGTGCCATAGATTTTTCTTTGGAGCAGTAGAAACCGGTGCATTCCAAAACAACGTCTACGTCCAATTCGCCCCAGGGAAGATCCTGTGCCTTGGGCATAGCGTAAATGGTGATTTCCTTGCCGTCTACGGTGATGGAACCGGGAACGGTTACGGTTTTACCGTCTTCAGCAAAAACGGGTTCTTTGGAAGTTACGGTGTGTAAACCTTCACCAATTCTTCCGCAGTAGCCGCCTTGCGCGGTATCATACTTTAACAGGTTAGCCAGCATTTTGGGGCTGGTTAAGTCGTTAATAGCTACGACTTCGTAACCTTCTGCACCGAACATTTGACGGAACGCCAAACGACCGATACGGCCAAATCCGTTGATTGCAACTCTCGTGTTCTTAGACATATCTTATGTCCCTCCAATAAATAATTTTTAATTTTAGCGTGAAGCGTTACTTCGGGGCTTTCCCCACGCTCCAATGGTAATTATACCCTTTTTTCGTAGAAAAGTCAATCATTTTTCTCCCCTTTCGGATAGGAAAGGGGGTCTTTTTATAATTTTTATAAAAAATGAAACCCAACCCTGCTACCGCCCCTTGGAATTTGTCAACGGTTGAAAGGGGAAATGGGTTTCTCCGCTAAGTCCATCACGTAGGTAGGCGAAGAATGACAAGGGAAAATCAACGAATAGTAGGCGAAGAATGACAAAAAAGTTTCACGAAACGGAGCGTAGTTTATGCGTTTGCCTTATCCCACGCGTCGTTCACTTCCTTAACCACACTTAATATAATGCGCGCCTTTGCATGGTGTTGCACGGACATACTGTACGGGTTACCCGTGGAATAATCCGTCCAACCAGCGGGCTTACCGTCCAAGGAACATTTGATGCTATCGTTTAATCTATCGATATTCGCGTTATATTCGTAGTTCCAGTATAACAATAAGGGCATACCCGCATTCTTTTGCGCGATTGCGGTTGCTTGGCAGAATTGCAAGATATCTTCATACGTACCATGAACGTACACGCCTTCTTCTTCAGCAAGAGTATGGGAAAGGCCTTGATTGTAATCTTCCCCGTTAATCACCATTCCGTTGGAAAGCGTACTGTTATAATATTTGCTGTGTTGCAAGGCGGTTTCCGTAAGGTAACTGGTCTCAGGCGACAACCCGTATTCCCCCACGTAGCAAGTGGCTTTCATATTTTTCGCGTTTTCCACCACCATACGGAACTGTTCTTCCATCGTATCCATATCCGAAAGTTCGCTACTAAACGAATCCAATTTGCCCGTGAAGAAGCCGTTTGCATCAAACAAGCCCACTTTCTTCATTTCTTCAATTACGGCTTGGGGATTCTCGTAATACTGCTTGCGGATATTCTTTGCAATTTCTTCCTTTTGTGCGGAAGAAGAAACGCCTGCTTGTTGCCGTGTGATATATTGCACCAAGGGTAGATTGGGATAAATGTGGGTGGAAACCGAAGTAATACCCACGTTTAATTCTCGCATCACTTGGCCGTACTGTTGCATGGTATCTTCTTTCCAACTATCTTCGTGACGCAAGTGGTATTGCGCTGCGCGAAGGGTTGCATCCCCACTGGCAATTACGCGGTTGTACCCTAAGTTTGCGGCCGCTATTTGCTTTACCCAAGCGGATCTACCTTTAATTAAGGTATCCGAAGAAATATCCGTGTTGTCGTGGTCTACCGCCAAATTCCATTCGTTGCCGTATTCCCACATAAACAATGCGGGGTGATCGTTAAAGTGTTCTAACAGTAAATCTTGCATATACACGCCAAATTGATAGCTTTTTGCGTTTTCGTTGGCGATTGCGTCGCTTTCGGTTTCACCAGGGAATACCGCGTAGTGCTTCATCGTCCAGAACACCGAAGGAATTAAGCCGATGTTTAAGGATGCGGCTTTATTATACAATCGTTTTAAGGTGTAAATATATTGCTTTTCCTTTTCTTCATCCACTACGTACGTGCCCGTGGCTTCGTCGTAGCGCATGAAGCAGTTTTTCCATTCGTAGTCATAGAAGAAGGCGGTGGCAAAACGAATTGCTTTTACGTTATACGCCGCTAAATCTTCTAATCCGCGGAAAACGTTTTGGATGCGGTCTTCGGTAACGACGCCTTGGCCAAGATCGTAACAAGTGCGCAGTAAACCAAAATAGTTTACCCCCTGCCAAGATACCACTTTGCCGTTGTACGTCATATCGTAGTTTCCGTTCATTTTTAAGCCGCCTGCCGTCCCTTTTATCAAGTTGGTAATCAAGGGTGCAATACTTAACGTGCCTTCTTGTACGGTTACGTTGTAGCAGTCGGATTCGGGATATTCGGTAATCTTAATTTCGCCACCCGTTTCAGAATAACGGTCTACTTCGGTAGAAAGCACCAAATTCCCCGTAAAGGTTGCGCGGTTTTCACCGCCTTCTACCCCTTCGTTGGGGTTTTCTAAACCAAAATAGAACACATCGTCACCCTTTAAGCCCGAAACTTTGTAGGTGAATTCGGGATGGGGCGCGTACAATTCCTTTTGCACGTTGTTCGCTTTTATGGTAAGGCGCGCCTTTTTAACGGTTAACACCGCCGAAAGTTCGCGCGAAGCATCGCCAAGGGTTACGGTTGCCGTTACCCCGTATACGCCCGGCTTTCTTGCACCCAAAACTACGTCGTATTCGGCTGCGTTATCCGCACCCGTGGTTGCGGGGTTTACCGCGTAAACCACTTGGGCTTTTTCGGGCAAGTTTTTCACTTCCAACTTATATTCGCTACCGTTATAGTTTTTGGTAGAGTTGCTAAAGGTAACCGCGCTAAGCAATTCGGCATCCGTAGGGCCAACGGGCTCTTCGGGTACGCTAGGGGTTACCGAAGGAATACCCGAAGGCGTTATGCTAGGCTCTACGCTAGGGATAACGCTAGGTGCTACCGAAGGCACAGCGCTAGGCATTACCGAAGGCATAACGCTAGGTAACGTGCTAGGTTCTACGCTAGGCGCAGTAGATACGCTGACGGATACCGACGGAGATGCGCTGGGTGTTACCGAGGGCGCAGGATCCTTTCTTAGGGAGCAGGCCGTAGAAGTAAAGGCTAGCACAACAAAAGAAATAAGAGCCATTAGTTTTTTCATTTTTCCCCTCCTAAAATATGGTATTTAGGGTGAAAGCGCATGCGTTATGCGTGCGCTTTTATTTTACATTATTTTTTCCTTTCAACGCCCCAAATGGCGATGGCTGACGCCGTGTTGCGATGTGTTATCAACCGCCGGTATTAGCCTTTCAGATTTTCAGGGTTTAAGCACAGCAAATCTTCCACCACAAATCTGCCGTCCTTTCTAACAAGTTCACCGTCAAAGTAAATTTCTCCGCCGCCGTAATTGGGGGTTTGCATCAGCACCAAATCCCAGTGCAAAGCGGATTCGTTGCCGTTGTACGCATCGTCATAGCAACTGCCGGGGGTAAAGTGGATACTGCCCGCAATTTTTTCATCAAACAGAATATCCCCCATGGGGCTGGTGATATAGGGGTTTACGCCCAGGGCAAATTCCCCCACATAGCGTGCGCCTTCATCCGTATTGAAAATTTCTTCCAAAAGGGCGGGATAGTTGCCATCTGCTTTCACAATTTTTCCGTTTTCAAAGGTAAGGGTTACGTTTTCGTGCTTTACGCCCCGTTCAATACTGGGCGCGTTGTAGCGAATAACCCCGTTTACCGAATTTTTTACGGGCGCGGTGTAAATTTCCCCGTCCGGAATATTCATATGCCCCGAACATTTTACCGCAGGGATATCCTTAATAGAGAAGGTCAAATCCGTGCCGGGCGCAACAATGCGCACCTTATCCGTTTTATCCATACGCGCTTTTAAGGCATCCATTGCGCGGTCCATTTTGCCGTAATCCAAGGTACATACGTCAAAGTAGAACTGTTCAAACGCCGCGGTAGAAGTGCCTGCAAGTTGTGCCATGGCAGGGTTGGGATAGCGCAACACCACCCACTTGGTATTTTTTACCCTGCGTTCGTGATGAACGGGGTGGCTGTACAGGGTGGAATACATGGTCATTTTTTCGGCGGGTACGTCCGAAAGTTCAAAGGAGTTACTGCCACCGCGGATGCCGATATATGCGTCCATATCCTCCATGCGATAGCAATCATATTTTTTCCACGCGTTAAAATATTCTTCGGTTGCGCCCGATAAAATTTCACGCTGAATTTGGTTATCAATAATATTTACGTAAGGAAAGCCCCCTGCCGCATACGCTTTTACCACCAGCGCGCGGACTAAATCGTTAGGAATACCCACCGCTTCAATTAATACCTTTTCGCCTTTTTGTAAGCGAACCGAATAATTGATTAAGCCTTCCGCTAATTTTTCAATTCTTGCATCTTGCATAAAAAGCACCTGCCTTTTCGTTTTTCCCTATTAGTATACCACTTTTTTTGGGTAAGTTCCACAAAAAAAAGCAGAGTTTTGAAAAATAATAAGAATTTTCACGGAAAAACACTTTTGTTTTTATAAAAAATATTGTATAATGTTTAGCGGTGTGAACGGAAAATACGTTTCGCCCCAAATTTAGGAATTATTTTTTCGGAGGGTTTTGATATGCCACTTATGACGACCAAAGAAATGTTCGCGCACGCTTATAAAAACGGCTATGCCATCGGCGCGTTCAACGTAAACAACATGGAAACCATTCAAGGTATTGTTACCGCAGGTAAGGAGTTGAATGCTCCCCTGATTTTACAAGTTTCCGCAGGCGCAAGAAAGTACGCAAACCCCATCTACTTAAAGCACCTTGTGGCTGCTGCAGTAGAAGAAAGCGGACTTCCCATCTGCTTGCACTTGGACCACGGCGCAAGCTACGAAATGTGCAAGGACGCAATTGACGGCGGCTTTACCTCCGTTATGATTGATGCTTCTTCTTTGCCCCTTTCCGAAAACATTGAAGTTACCAAAAAGGTTGTTCAGTACGCACATGACCGCGGTGTTACCGTAGAAGCGGAACTTGGCACTTTATCGGGTATTGAGGACGAAGTAAACGTTTCCGCAGAAAACGCACACTTTACCGACCCCGAAGAAGCCGCAACCTTTGTAAAAGCAACGGGCATTGACAGCTTGGCTATCGCAATCGGTACCAGCCACGGCGCATACAAATTTAAGCCCGGCACCAAACCCCAACTTCGCTTTGATATTTTGGAAGAAGTTGCAAAACTTTTACCCGAATTCCCCATTGTATTGCACGGTGCATCCTCCGTTCCTCAAGACAGAGTTGCCATCGTAAACCAATTCGGCGGCGCAATGCCCGATGCAATCGGTATTCCCGAAGATATGTTACGCCAAGCAGCATCTATGGCAGTTTGCAAAATTAACATTGACAGCGACCTTCGCGTTTGCTTTACCGCTGCGCTTAGAAAGCACTTGTTTGAAAACCCCAGCCACTTTGACCCCCGTCAATATTTAACGGACGCGCGCGCGGATATCGTAAACATTGTTAAGCACAAGCTGACCAACGTTTTGGGTTGCGCAGGCAAGGCAAACGAAATTTTGGGTAAATAAGTTTAGCCGAATTTTTAACAAATCATAAAAGTAACGCCCCCGAGGAATTGTTCCTTCCGGGCGGGTTTTTGTTTTATCAAAAAAA
>JAZRTI010000005.1:0-17230 GCA_045651955.1 Christensenellaceae bacterium
AGCAAGTTTCTTCTTGCTCCGCGGGGTTTTATTTTTATTTCGTAAAATGTAAATCCGCAACCGCTTCGGTTAGGGCGAACACCGAAAAGGTGGGGTCTTCCGCCACGGCGTGGTATTTTAATAAGTTTGGGCATTGGATAAGCATTTCCGCTTTTACGGATACATCCTGCGTTTCCACCGCCTTTCCGCTTACGCGTAGCCAATCGCGCGCGCCTGCCTTAAACGCCAAAATTTGTACCGCAGGGTTTTTCACCATATCTTGGTATACCGCCTTATGCGGTCCGGTGGTGATATACAGCGTTTCCCCGATATACGCAATCGCGCCAAAGGGTCTGCCCACGGGCGCGCCGTCCCTTACGGTAAGCAGGTGAAACACCCCTGCACATTCCTTTTTAATAAAATCGTAAACCGTTTTCATATTACTTCTCCTTTTTTAGGACTGCAACGTAAAACCCTTCGTACGTTTCGGTGGGGCAAACGCATACCGTGCCTTGCGCCGAAGGCAAAACGGGCAGCCCCTCCAAAAACTCTTGGGGTATGGAAACAAGGGAAACTTCCCCCGTTTTTAGTACGCTTTGCACTACGCCGTCATTTTCTTTTGGAAGAACCGAACAGGTAGAATATACCAGCGTTCCCCCTTTTTTCAGCAGGGAAATTGCTTTACTTATCAACTTTTTTTGGGTAGCGTTTACCGAAGATATTAGCCCTTCGGAAAAAGTTTTGCACGTTTTTTCATCCGCAAAATTCAGCGTTCCGCTGCCCGAACAGGGGGCATCTAACAAAATGCGGTCAAATTTTAAGTAGGGGGAAAGGGCAAGCGCATCCTCCGCTAAAAGGGTGGCGCGAACCCCTTGTTTTTCTATATTGCTTTTTAGTTTTTCCGCGCGCGCAAAATTTTTTTCGCAAGCGGTAAGGTTTACCGTTCCACCCGAAAGGGCGTAAATCATCCCCGTTTTTCCACCGGGGGCGGCGCACATATCCAACACGTCCTCCCGCCCTTTTGAATTTAATGCAAGCGCAGGAAGAAAGGAAGATGCGTTTTGCAAATAAATTTCCCCTTTTTCGTAGCACGCGGTTTTCGTTAGCACGCTTTCGCTACCTGCGGCAAGAACAAACCCCTCCTTATAAAACGGCAAGGGCGTGGGGGTAAGCCCCACCGCGGCAAGTTGTTCGGTTACCCTTTCCACCGTGGTTTTTAGGGTATTTACGCGAAAGCACGTCCGTTTTTCCCCCGAACCCGTTAATATTCGTTCGGATACTTCTTTCCCATACGCAGCAAAGGTTTCTTTTTCAAGTAGCGCCCTTGCTTCTTCTACCGAAACAGTGGGAAAGGCAATTTTTTGTTTTGCGTTTTTATTTCCTTTCATACCGCTTGCCTATTTTTGCTTGTTTTTCCAAGCGGAAGTAACCGCGCCAAGGATTGCCTCGGGCAAAAACTCCCCAAAGGGTTTGCCGTTTTTCATCAGCGTTTTCACCACAGAGGAACTAATTTCCATTTGTTCCTTTTCTGCGGGGAAATACACGGTTTGTAAATGGGGATAGTATCGCTTTGCCGCGTAATAATTTGCGGTTTCGTAATCGTAATCGCTGCCGTTTCTAATGCCGCGCACGTAAAAGGAGGCACCCACCTTTTCGCACACCTCTGCGGCAAGCCCCCCATCCCGAATCACGGTAACACGGGGATTTTCTCCGTACAGCGTTTGGATAAAGGCCAGCCGTTCTTCTTCTGAAAACAAATAGGTTTTTTCGGGATTCACCATTAAGGCAATCACCACCTCGTCAAACAGCGCAAGGGCTTTTTCCACCACTTCGGCATGCCCTAAGGTAAAGGGGTCAAAACTTCCTGCAAACAAACACTTTTTCACTTTTGCTTCTCCCGATAAAAATCCAAATATGCCACCCCGTATTTACGGCGGTCATAATGCTCCAACACGTCCGAAATCTCCTTGCCGTCATGCTCATATACCGCCACGCCCCCATCCCTCAATAAACCGTAACGGCGGATAAGCGCAAGGGCCTCCTCCCCAAAATCCGTATGGTAAGGGGGGTCTAAAAACACAATGTCAAACTTTTTACCTTCGCGGTAAAACTTAGAAAGGGCATCCTTAAAATCCATTAAGTACACCCGTTCTGTGCTTTCCTTTACCGAAGAAAGGTTGGCTTTTACAATTTGCAAACTTTCCCTTCTCGCGTCCGTAAAATACACTTCGCTTGCCCCACGGGATAAGGCTTCTAAACCAACGCTACCCGTCCCCGCAAACAAATCCAGCACGGCTGCACCCATAATATGCGGCGCTAAAATGTTAAACAGACTTTCCTTTGCGCGGTCCGAAGTGGGGCGCACTTCTGTTCCCTGAAAGGTTTTCAGCACTTTGCCGCGGTACTTTCCGCCCACAACGCGCATCTTACTTTTTCTCCGGCACGGAATGTAATTCGCTTTCCATTGCCTCTATCTTCCGTTCATCCGCACGGATTTTAGCCCGCGCAAGCAAATATCCGGCACCCGTTGCCACCATAGATACGGGAACAAGCATCAACGCAAGCAGTAACTGATGGGAGGCAAACATTTCGTAAAGAAGGGAGGATACTACCGAAGAATACCCCATAATCAACGTAAAGAAAAAATCTTTCACGCCAAAAGCGTAAATCAAATACATGATATACAAGGGGTAATGCCCCAAAAGCCCTAATAAAAACCCGTTGAAGGGTGCGTATTCATTATCGCGGTCCTCATAAAACCCAAGAAGGTCGCGCGCATCGGGTTTTCTGCGATACTCGTTATTCTTCATGCGCTTGTACTGTCTACCGCCGAACGCCATCCCCACAAGCCCCATAACGAACAACCAAAATAAAAAGACCAGAACTTCAAAAATAATTCGCCCTACCGGGGAATCCATATCCACGAAAAACTGCACGGCGGTAATGGAAAGCATCACCGTCATAAACATAGCAAAGTGCGAATATAAAAACACCCGCCATGTCCGTTTCAAAAGATATACAAACTTTTCCATAACATTCTCCTTTCCCCCGAAATGCTTTTTCGTGCTTGGGGGAAAACTTTATACGCTGAAAATTATAGCACATATCCCCGTTTTTTTCAACCCGTTCGGGCAGAAAAGCTGCATTTTCTTGTAAAAACAAGAAAAAGGTAGCAGTTCTACTGAAAATAGAGTTAATTTTTACCACGTGGGAACTAAAATAGAATTCTATTTTGCCGTTTTTGAACGGTATACCCCCTCTTTTTTGGTTTTTGTTGACTTTTTTTGGTAAAACGGGTACAATTGGCGTATGGATATAAGGGGGTTTACGGGCGTTTTGCCCGGTAGCGCTTTACGCCACACCCTTTTACAAAAAACAAACCCGCGCAAACGGAGAAAACGAAATGTCTATCATCAACTACACGCCCGGAAGCCATATTCCCATTTTCTTTTCTACTGACGACCACTATATTCCCTTTTTGGACGTAGCACTGGCTTCCCTTATGGAAAACGCAGACCCCACGTACGATTACCGCATTATCGTTTTGCATACGGGGCTGAAAAATGACAATATTGCAAAGATTAAACTGCGCGAAAAAAAGGGCTTTGCCATTGATTTTATTGATATCAGTTCTGCCGTACAGCACATTCGCGAAAGCTTAAAGCACGTGTACCATTTTGCGGTTGCCGCATACTACCGCATTTTCATTGCTTCGCTATTCCCCGAATACGAAAAAGTGCTATACTTGGACTGCGACTTAATAGTTCTTGGGGATATTGCAAAACTGTTCAATACGGATTTAGGAAACAATATTTTGGGTGGCGCACCCGAAGAATATATCCAAAACACGGCGGAATTCCGCGTTTATACCGAACAAGCGCTTGGCCTTTCGCCCGACGCGTATATCAATTCGGGCGTTCTGTTAATGAACTTAAAGGAATTTAGGGCGTGCGAAATTGAAAAGAAATTCGTGGACCTTATCACCCAATACGATTTTGATTTGTTAGACCCCGACCAAGCATATTTGAACTTTTTATGCAAAGGCAAAATTTTCATGCTTCCCAACGGCTGGAACAAAGAACCCATGCCCGTTCCTTTGGAAGGAAATAAAAATATCGTGCACTACGCGCTTTACAAAAAACCTTGGCAGTACGACGACGTAACGGACGGCGAGTATTTTTGGCAGTATGCTAAACTTTCCCCCTTCTACCAAGAAATTTGCTTGCGCCGCCAAAGTTTTGGGGAAGAAGAACGCGCGCAAAAGGAAGCCATGGCACACGAAATTTTACAGCACGCCTTAAATATCGTTACGCTTGACGAAACTTTTTCCAAAAAACTTTGCTGAAAGGGGAAAACATGGAACAAAACGCGCATAAATTAGAACTGTTAAAACGCATTGCAGACCTGGAAAGCAAGGGGCTTTGGCATACGGACGTGGAGGACGACCCCGAAACCCTTCCCCTGATGCCCGAAAAGATTGACTACCTAAACGAAAAGTGGATCAATAAAATTAAAAACAAACTTGCCAATGCGGCAGGCACCCACTTTTTTGATAAACTAATCAAGCAGCGCCAACTCATCATTAAAGAAGTGAAAGGCATAGAAAACTTTACCGCCGTAAAAGGGGGTAAAATTGTAACTTGCAACCATTTCAGCGTATGCGATAACTACGCCGTGTGGGTGGCACTTCGCAAGTTTATGGATGGCAAAATGCTATATAAAATCATCCGCGAAGGGAATTATACCAATCCCCCCAAGCCCTTTGGTTTTATTATGCGCCATTGCAACACCTTGCCCCTATCCAGCCAAATGGCAACCATGAAAAAGTTTTTGCATGCCATGAAGGTTCTATTAGAACGCGGGGAAACCATTTTAATCTACCCCGAACAAGCCATGTGGTGGAATTACCGCAAACCCCGCCCCATGCAGGACGGCGCCTTTTCCTTGGCACTGAAAAACAAAACACCCGTCGTTCCCATCTTTATTACAATGGAAGATAGCGACGTATTAGACGGGGACGGTTTTCCCGTGCAGGAATACACCTTAAATATTTTGCCCGCCATTTATCCGGATACAACCCTTCCGAACGGCGAAGCAAAGGAAAAAATGAAACAGGAAAATTATAACGCCTGGGTAAAGGTGTACGAAGATTTTTACAAAAAACCACTATCTTACGGTGAAGAAAAATGAAATTAACCTTTTCCATTATCGGCATTGCCCTTGCCGTGATTTGCTCTATCAATATCGCTTGCCAAACGGCAGCATGGTATTACGTAATTATCGCATCCCTTTGGTGCGTGATTTTACAGTTTGCGTTGGACGGCTTATTTGCCTTTCTTATCAACAAACTGCCAGGTAAGTGGTTTGGGGTAAACAACCGCCTGTTCCACGTTACCAAGGCCGAACGCAACCTGTATAAAAAACTGCGCATTCGCCGTTGGAAGGATAAACTGTGGGAACTGGGGGGACTTGGCGGTTTCAGCAAAAAAACCATAGCCCAACCCGATAGCCCCGAATATTTGGAAAAGTTTATCATTGAATCTCACAGAGGGGTTGCGGTACATAGGGTAGGATACGTAATGGGCTTTTTAGCAATGCTTACCCTGCCGGGCATTTGCGCGCTTACCATTGCCCTGCCCGTTGCGGTGGTCAACGTGTTTATCAACTCCCTTTCTACTATGGCTTTACGCTATAATACCCCCACCCTAAAAGCCATGTACGAAAAAAAATTACGCGCCCAAAACAAAGCAAAGGCCGCGTAAACACCCATAAACAAATTAAAACACCCCGCCCTGCGGAGTGTTTTTAATTAGCGGTTTTACAACGAAATAAAAACGGCTTGGGCATTTGCCTAAGCCGTTTTGTTTTTTAATTATTCTCCCTTGTAAGGAAGAAGTGCAGCGTTTCTAGCACGCTTGATTGCTACGGCAATCATTCTTTGGTGCTTAGCGCAGGTGCCGGTCATTCTTCTGGGAAGAATTTTACCCTTTTCAGTAATGAATTTCTTTAACTTTGCTACGTCCTTGTAATCAATAGCTTCTGCTTTTTCTTGGCAGAAAGCGCAAACCTTTCTTCTGGAAGGCTTTCTGATAGGACGTTTTACGGTCTTTTCTTCACTCATTTTATTATCTCCTTAAATTTTAGAAAGGCATGTCGTCGTCATCAGGAATTGCTTCCAAAACGGGTTTAGCCTTTTGGGGGCGGGTGGGCGCGGGTGCGTCATCCGCTGCGTATTCGTCATCCGTACGGGGAGTTACAAATTCCACGTTGTTTGCAATAATTTCGGTAACGTAACGCTTGTTGCCGTCCTTATCATCATAAGAACGGTTTTGAATGTTGCCGATAATAGCAACTTTTCTGCCCTTTTTCAGGTACTTACCGCAAAAATCCGCTTGCGATCTCCACGCTACCACGTTAAAAAAGTCCGTTTCTTGGCTGCCGTCCTGATTGCGATAGGTACGGTTTACTGCAACGGCAAAACGGCATACAGATACGCCGCCGGGGGTGGTGGAAAGTTCAGGATCACGGGTTAAGTTACCAATTAAGATTACCTGATTCATTCTTTTTCTCCTTACGCTTTGGTGATAACGGTTCTGATCACTTCGTTCGTTAAGCGTGCAACACGGTCAATTTCCGCAATTGCTTTGCCTTCCGCGGTGAAAGTCATCAAAACGAAGTATCCGCTGTCCTTAAAACGGATGGGATACGCAAGTTTGCGTTCGCCCCATTTGTCCGTCTTTTCTACGTTACCGCCAAGGGTGGCAACCAGACCTTCAAACTTCGCAATGACTGCTTCCTTCGCCTCTTCAGACGCTGCCGCTTCCAAAACGTAAAGCATTTCATACTTGTTCATAATTTTACCTCCTGGACTTATTCGGCCTTTCTTACAACAAGAAAAGCAAGGTTCTTATATTATAACAAGTAATTTTGCTATTGTCAAACGCTTTTTTGGCGCGTTTTCCCTTTTTTGTGCTTTTTCAAAAGAAAGTTCCCCCTTTTCACACAAAATATATTGTTTTTTTTAGCAAAGTATATTATAATGGAAAAGAAAAAACACGAAACACAAGGACACACAAAATGACATTCAAAATAAACAAAGCACCCGAAACCATGACGGCAAAAGAACGCGTACGCCGTACCTTTGCGTATGAAAAAACCGACCGTGTTCCTATCGGTATTGACTTAAATCCCGTAATTCGCAGCAACCTGTTCCGCGCGCTTGGCATCAGCGAAAACAACGGTGGGGAACTTTTGGACGCCCTTGGGGTAGATACCCGCGCTATCGGCGCCCCCTACACGGGCAAGCCTTTGTTTACCGCCCCCGAAAATCGGCGCGTTGACCCCTTGGAAGGCTGTATTATGCGCTGGGTGGAACATGCCAGCGGTGGCTATTGGGACTTTTGCGACTTCCCCTTAAAGGACGCCACGGACGAAATGTTTGCAAACTTCCCCGTACCAAACCCTGACGACTTTGATTATTCCGTTCCCAAAGAAATGGTAAAGCGTTACGGCGGCAAATACGCCCTTTTTTACGGCAATCCCGGCATTCCGGATATTCTAAACAGTAACGGCAGAATTATGGGCGTAGAGGACGTTTTGTGTAATTTAATTATGGAAAACGAAGCAGCCATTGATTTTATCAAGCGCCGCGCAAACTTCCAACTAAAACACATGGAACGCATTTTGGAACAAGTTGCACCCGACCTGGATTATATTTGGCTAGGGGAAGACCTTGGCACGCAAATTGCCCCCATGATTAGTTTGGATTTATACCGCAGCACCTTAAAACCCATTCACAAGCAGTTTGCCGACCTGGCAAATGCCTACAACCTGCCTACCTTAATGCACACCTGCGGCAGTAGCAGCTGGGCGTACGAAGACTTTATTGAAATTGGCATTAAAGGCGTGGACACCCTGCAACCCGAAGCCGCAAACATGAGCCCCGAATATTTAGCCAAAACCTTTGGGGGCAGGCTGAATTTCCGCGGTTGCATTTCCACCGCAGGCGTACTTGCCTACGGCACGGCAGAAGAAACCGAACAGGTTTGTAAAGAAACGCTGGAAATTATGAAGGAAGTGCGCGGATACCACTTTGCGCCCACCCACCAAATTCAGGATAATACCCCCGTGGAAAACGTAATTGCCATGTACAACGCCGCCCATAAATACGGCAGATATTGATAAAATATATAAAAGCACCCCCCTACGCTGTTTACCGTAACGGGGGTGTTTTTTTGCGCGCGTTGCAAAAATAATAGAATTAGAAATCATTAAAAAAATAAGCCCTCGGAAACCGAAGGCTTATTCTTATTTATGGTGTATTTAACCCACAATTACTTCTTGGGGTTTTGGATAGCAGCTTGCGCAGCAGCCAAACGTGCGATGGGCACACGGAAGGGAGAGCAAGATACGTAGTCCAAACCAAGTTTGTGGCAGAATTCTACCGAAGTGGGATCGCCACCGTGTTCGCCGCAGATACCAACGTGCAGGTTCTTATTTACGGGTCTACCAAGGGTGATAGCCATGTTCATCAGTTTGCCTACGCCGTTTTGGTCCAACTTAGCAAAGGGATCGTTTTCAAAGATCTTTGCATCATAGTAAGCGGAAAGGAACTTGCCTGCGTCATCACGGCTGAAACCAAAGGTCATTTGGGTTAAGTCGTTCGTACCGAAGCAGAAGAAGTCTGCATTCGCAGCGATTTCGTCTGCAGTTAAGCAAGCGCGGGGAATTTCAATCATGGTACCAACTTCGTAAGCGAGCTTAACGCCTGCAGCGGCAAGTTCAGCTTCTGCGGTTTCCACAACCACTTTCTTAACGTATTTTAATTCCTTAACGTCGCCAACCAGGGGAATCATGATTTCGGGCTTAACCGTCCAATCAGCATGGTTCTTTTGTACGTTGATAGCCGCGCGGATAACAGCAGCGGTTTGCATCTTAGCGATTTCAGGATAGGTAACTGCCAAACGGCAACCACGATGACCCATCATGGGGTTGAATTCGTGCAAGGAAGCAATGATAGCCTTGATGTCTTCAACCGTCTTACCTTGTGCGTTTGCCAAAAGGGCGATGTCTTCTTCGGTGGTGGGTACGAATTCGTGAAGAGGAGGATCTAAGAAACGGATGCAAACGGGGGTGCCTTCCAACGCTTCGTACAATTTTTCAAAGTCGCTTTGTTGGTAGGGAAGAATTTTAGCAAGAGCTGCTTCTCTTTCTTCAGCGGTGTCCGCGCAGATCATTTCTCTGAACGCAGCAATTCTGTCTGCTTCAAAGAACATGTGTTCGGTACGGCAAAGGCCGATACCTTCAGCACCAAGTTCACGTGCCTTTTTAGCGTCCGTGGGGGTATCTGCGTTGGTTCTTACTTTCAAGGTTCTATACTTATCAGCCCAAGCCATGATGGTGCCGAAGTTACCCGAAATTTCAGCGTCTACGGTGGGGATTACGCCGTCGTAGATAGCACCGGTAGAACCGTCAATAGAGATGTAATCTCCTTCTACAAAGGTTTTGCCTGCCAAGGTGAACTTTTTGTTTTCTTCGTCCATAGCAATTTCGCCGCAACCGGATACACAGCACTTACCCATACCGCGTGCAACTACTGCCGCGTGGGAGGTCATACCACCACGAACGGTAAGAATACCTTGCGCAGCCTTCATACCCGTAATATCTTCGGGGGAAGTTTCCAAACGAACAAGAACTACCTTTTTACCTGCGTTGTTCCAAGCTTCTGCATCTTCAGCAGAGAAAACAACTTGACCGCAAGCAGCCCCGGGGGATGCGCCAAGACCGCGACCCATGGGTTTAGCAGCCTTAATAGCCTTTGCATCAAATTGGGGGTGAAGAAGGGTATCCAAGTTTCTGGGGTCAATCATAAGAACTGCTTCTTGTTCGGTCTTATGACCTTCCTTTACCAAGTCAACTGCAATTTGAAGTGCTGCTTGTGCGGTTCTTTTACCGTTTCTGGTTTGCAGCATGTACAACTTTTCGTTTTCAATGGTAAATTCCATATCTTGCATATCATGGTAGTGATTTTCCAAGATTTCGCATACCTTTTTGAATTGTTCAAACGCTGCGGGGAATTTGTTAGCCATTTCAGCAATGGGCATGGGCGTACGAACGCCTGCAACTACGTCTTCACCTTGTGCGTTGGTAAGGAATTCACCCATAAGTTTCTTTTCGCCCGTTGCGGGATCGCGAGTGAACGCTACGCCCGTACCGCAATCGTCGCCCATGTTACCGAACGCCATTGCCTGTACGTTTACTGCGGTACCCCAGCTGTAAGGAATATCGTTATCACGGCGATATACGTTAGCACGGGGGTTATCCCAGCTGCGGAATACTGCTTTCACAGCACCCATCAACTGTTCTTTGGGATCAGCGGGGAAATCTGCACCGATTTTTGCTTTGTATTCTGCTTTGAATTGATTTGCCAATTCTTTCAGGTCGTCAGCGGTCAGTTCAACATCCAACTTCACGCCCTTTTCTTTCTTCATTTTGTCAATCAGTTCTCCAAAGTATTTTTTACCTACTTCCATTACTACGTCCGAATACATTTGGATAAATCTTCTGTAGCAGTCGTAAGCCCAACGTGCGTTACCCGACTTTTTAGCCATAACTTCAACTACTTGTTCGTTTAAGCCAAGGTTCAAAATGGTGTCCATCATACCGGGCATGGAAGCGCGTGCACCCGAACGTACGGATACAAGAAGGGGGTTTTCCAAATCGCCGAACTTTTTGCCGGTGATTGCTTCCATCTTAACGATGTATTCCATAATTTGCGCTTGGATTTCGTCGTTAATGCGTCTGCCGTCTTCATAATACTGGGTGCAGGCTTCGGTAGAGATAGTGAAGCCTTGGGGTACGGGAAGACCGATTTTCGTCATTTCCGCGAGGTTTGCGCCTTTTCCGCCAAGGAGTTCGCGCATGGACGCGTCGCCTTCAGAGAAAAGATAAACGTACTTTTTCATATAAAATCCTCCTGATGATTTTCGTGATTTCACTATCCGTTATCTTATCACATTTCGCCGCAATTTTCAAGTGTTTACGGGCAGTTTTTATTTTTTTTCGCAAAACATTTTATTTTTTTGATTTTTACAAGAAAAAAACCCCCGTTTTACGGGAGTTATAAGTATTATTTCTATTTAATTTTCTTCCGCGCTTTCCGTTTGCGTAGCCAGGAACAGTGCAACATAGTCGTTCAAGGCATGCAGTGTAACGCCCGTGCGTTCCAACAGGTCGTCTGCAAGCAGTCGCAACGCGCCGCGTGCAGGCACCGCCCCACAGCGCATACCCACCAAATTGTGTACGGAAGCGTTTTCTACCGCGCATAAAAGGGCGAACACATCTTCCTTTAACTGCACCGCGCTTGCTTTGGCGTGCTCTTTACAAAAACATCCCCCTTCCGCAAGCGAAAAATAGGCAGTTTCCAATTTTTGTTTACAAAGGGCGCAATGGCTAAACCCAACGCCCCACCCCTCACGCAGCAACAAGTGGGATAAAAAGTGGGTAAGCATTAGTTTTGCATCCGTTTTTTCGTATACCATTACCCCCAGCGTATGCCCAAAATCCGTAAACAAGGGAATATCCGGCTGTTTTTCCTGCAAGGTTTCCATCAGTGCCTGTGCCATAACCGAAACCGCATAAAACTTTTCCACGTCTGCCGTTAAGGGAAAAAACGCGTCTATCGCCTGTGCTCCCGTTACGGTGTAATACCCACCCTTTTCCACCATAACAAATTCAATCAGCGAAAAGGGTTGACAGGCAAACTTAAACTTGGCTTTGGGTTTTTTTACCCCCCTTAGCGCAGCAGTCAACTTGCCGTATTCCAGCGAAAACAACGTAAGCAGTTTGTCGTTTTCCTTATAATCCGTAGCACGTAGCACGTACGCACGCGTTTTGATTTCCATTCCTTTTTCCTTGCCGTTTATCCGCCCACCGGCGGTTTACATATCCCCTTCTCCGCTTACCCGAAAACAGCCACTTACAGTTCCCCATCGCGGAGAGATACGTATAAATCGTAATACGCCGGATCCCCCGTTTTTGCAAACATTTTCCAAGCGGCGTCCCGTGCTTTTTCGTAATCCATTTTCCATGCCCCCCTTTTACGGGAGTATGCGGAATTACGGGGAAATTATACCTTATTTTTTGCGAATTTCATAGCCAAAGTCCTTAATCAGCCCATCGCGATCCCGCCAGTTTTCCTTAACCACAACGTAGGCTTTTAAGAACACTTTTCCGCCCAAAAAACTTTCCATACTTTGGCGTGCATGCGAAAGCGTTTCTTTCAGCGCACCGCCCTGCTTGCCGATAATAATGGCTTTATGGTTCTGCTTTTCACAAACGATATCCATATCAATTTGCCAAACGCCCCGTTCATCCCTTTCAAAGCGGTTGGTAACAATGGCAACCCCGTGGGGAATTTCCTTTTCATAACCCAGCAGGATTTTTTCGCGTAAAATTTCCGCACACATAAATTTTTCGGATTTATCCGAAAGTACGTTTTCGGGGAACAAAAACTCCCCTTCGGGCAGCATTTCCAAAATTACCGAAAGCAGTTCTTTCAGTCCGCGGTTTTTGCGCGCCGAAACGGGCACCACGGGAATATTTGTTTCCTCCGCAATGCGGATAATCACTTCGGGAAGTGCCTCCCTTTGCATAATATCCGTTTTGGTCAAAGCAACGGCAATGGGAAGCCCTAACCCCACAAAACGGTTTAAGGTATTTAATTCTTCTTCCTTTAAGCCTGCGTGTGCGTCAATTACGTACAAAATGGCGTCCACTTCCCTGCTTGCCGTTTCTGTTTCCTTTTGCATGTAAGAAGAAAGCAAACTGCTGGCTTTATACAGCCCGGGCGTATCCGTGAACACAACTTGATAGTCCTTTTCGGTAAGTACCGCCAAAATGGTGTTTCTTGTGGTTTGGGGCTTGGGAGAAACAATAGAAACCTTTTCCCCCACCATGGCATTGATTAAGGTGGATTTCCCTGCGTTTGCCCTGCCGATTACGGCAATTTGTCCTGCTTTCATCTGCTTAAATTCATCCTTGCCATTACGGCTTCTTCTTTTTCGCGCATCGCGCGTTTATCTTCTTCCTGCTCGTGATCGTAGCCCAAAAGGTGCAGCAACCCGTGGCACAGCAAATAGTTCACTTCACGTTCTTTGGAATGTCCGTATTCCTTGGCTTGCTGTTTGCATTTTTTCAAACAAATCAGCAAGGAGCCCAAAAACAGATTCCCTGCCCCATCCCCATCCAAAGGATAGTCTTCCGCAAGGGGCAATTCCCCGGCGCTGATAGGTAGGGTGGGAAAACTTAAAATATCCGTTACGCGGTCCACCCCACGCATTTCGCGGTTGGTGCACCGTATTGTTTTAGGGGTTGCGTATTCCAGTTCCACCGCATAAGCAGCAGTTATCCCCAACTCTTCACAAAAAGCGGAAAGCAAGGGGGAAAAATCCACTTTGTTTTTACGGGTGTGCAAGGTTATCATTTTTCTTCCCCTTCTTCCACCGTTTCGGTATGCTCCTCCACTTCCTTTTTGGTTTCCTGGGAGAACGCAAATTTGGGGTATTCCACCCGGCTGTGATATACCACGCCTACGTTTTCTACAATGGTTTTACGAATGATATACAGTTCTGCCATGGTAATCGGACATTCGTTAAATTGCGCAAGTTCCAACCGTTCTTCAATCACCTTTTTCACCTGCTCGTCCACGGCGGTACGCGAACGGTCTTTTAAGGTGCGGGAAATTGCTTCTGCCGCATCGCAAATCATTAAGATTGCCGCAATTTTGGTTTGGGGCGTAGGTCCGTAATAACAAAACTTTTTAATATCCAAGTGCCCGTCCGTCAGTTTTTGTGCGCGGTTGTAAAAATAGCGAATGGGCAGGGTGCCGTGATGTTGGCAAGCCACGTCCCCAAAAAAGGCAGGCAGGCGGTATTTTTCAATCAGTTCCTTACCCTTTTTCGCGTGCTCGCGAATAATGTTGGTGGAAAGTTCGGGGTCTAACGCGTCGTGCGGATTTACCCCTTCCTGATTTTCGGTAAAGAAGGTGGGGTTTGCCAGTTTTCCCACGTCGTGATAATACGCGGCGGCACGGGCAAGTTCGGGATTTTCCCCGATGGCAGCCGCACATGCTTCGCACAAAGTAGCAACAACCATACAGTGATTATACGTACCCGGGGCTTCTGCAATCAGCCGGCGAAGCAAGGGGGAAGAGTGGTCGGTAATTTCATACAAACGGTAATTGGTAATTACGTTGAACACGCTTTCAAATACGGGGAGCAGTGCGTTGTAAGCCACCACGCTGCCCATACCCGAAGTAATACCGAACAGGCAGTTTTTCAGTAAACTTTCTGCCGAAAAACCGCTGAGTAAATATCCCGTAAGCATGGGCGGTACGGTTAAAACAAATCCCAAAAGAACGGTTTTTACCCTGCTGCGCATTCCCGTTGCAAGATAAATGGCAAGCAGCCCCGAAACAAAGTCCATAATAACCGAAGTAAACAGTTGGGTAGATGCCGTCATCCCTTCAAGGAAGGTATCGCAAAGGAAGGTGATTAAGCACACCAAACTGTTCATAAAAATTGCATCCTTTCTTTTAGAAAGGGCAAGGGTTAAAAGGGCCGCCACCGCAAAAGGGCGCGCCATATACCCAACGTATTTGCCCACCAGCCAGTTTAAGGCGTACGAAACGGTTACAATGCAAAGCATCATCACGGTTTTGCTTTTTCTTACCAAAACACCCAGGCTTTCGTAATAAAAATAGCCGTACGCAATAATAAACAGTAAAGCAAGGGAAAGTTGCACGTATAAAAAGTTATGCGGCGCCGCTTTCCAATCGGCAATCAAAGTTCCGTTTATGAAACTTTCTGCGTGGCAAATAAAACTTACCAGCACGTAGCACAGGGCAAACAGCGCAATACTGATTGCGTATTGCGACGCCCGCATGCTTTCTTTTTTCCGAAGTTGATTGTTCATAAATTTTCCTCTTTTTGTTTTGTGTAAAATATCTTTACGCGTGGGGTTCTTCCCCCGGGAAATCCTGCCTTTCTTCCGCAGAAAGGGCATTATCCGAACGCAACTTTTTTTGTTCCTTTTGTTCGGCGCGTTCGTATGCGTGAATAATTCGCATAACAAGTTCGTGCCGCACTACGTCCTTTGCGCTTAACGTAATGGCAGAAACGCCTTTGACCCCTTTTAGTACGGAAACCGCGTGCAAAAGCCCACTCTTTTTTCCGTCAGGCAAATCAATTTGCGTTACATCCCCCGTTACCACAATTTTACTGCCTTCCCCCATACGGGTTAAAAACATTTTCATCTGTTCACGGGTGGTATTCTGCGCTTCGTCCAAAATAATGAACGCGTTGTTCAAAGTACGGCCGCGCATGTATGCAAGGGGGGCAACTTCTATTACCCCACGTTCCATTAGTTTTAAGTATCCTTCCCCCAGCATCTCCCCAAGGGCGTCGTATAAAGGGCGAAGGTACGGGTCTACTTTTTCCTGTAAATCTCCGGGTAAAAAGCCCAACTTTTCCCCCGCCTCTACCGCAGGACGGGTAAGCACAATTCGCTCTATTTTTTTATCCTTGTATGCAGCCACCGCAAGCGCAACCGCTAAGTAGGTTTTTCCTGTTCCGGCAGGGCCAACGCCAAAGGTAACGTCGCTATTGTTTATCGCATGCACGTACGCCTTTTGCCCCAGCGTTTTGCATTTGATTTGTTTTCCCCGGCTGGTTACCGCCACAACGGCGGAAACTTCCGCACTTTCGGCAGTTTTTCCTTCCTTTGCCAAAGAAATGCAATACAGAACACGGCTTTTATCCAGTTCTTCCCCCGATTGCAAAAAGGACAGCATGTTCAGCAAAGCGTTTTCCGCACGAATCTCCTTTTCCGAAGAATCGCCGCTTATGCAAACGTCCGTACCCGAAACGCATACGGTTACCCCGCATTCTTCCATTACGGTAGTCAAGTTTGCGTCGTACACGCCAAGGAGCCGGGATAATACTCCGTTATCCCCCACTTCTATCCTTCTTCCTTTCTTTTCCATGGATTTCCCCCCACAAGCGCGGAAAGGTAAGTAAATTCCACGCAATATCGGTATTCGCCGTCCACACACTCTATCCGGCTGTTATCTGTTTTTGGCGCGTGCGCCCCCACGCTTTTTAAGGCGTTTTGCTGCAACAGGGTAAGCAGTGCCGGGCTTTCGCTTGCATAAACGCGCTGCTCGCTGTATGCACAGCAAAGCACCACTTCGCAAATTACGGGCGCAGGGATAGAAGAAACCTCCTCCCCCGTTCCCGAAAGAATCTCTCCGCGCACCAGCGCCTGACCGGGCGATACGCTTTCCCCCACCGCCACCAAAGGAACCCCTTGCAAAACGGTAATGCTGTACACCACGCCCGCTTGGGTGGAAGTAAGCAAATAACAGGTTTCCTTTTGGATGAAAAGGGGGGCTGCCTCCGCCGTAACCGTAAGGTAAAACCCGCGTTTTTCCAAGGAAACGAACCAAAGGGAAGGAAAGGCGGTAAGCAGGTTCCGCTCTGCCCGCTGCAAGGTTTCCCCTTGCACCCGGCAAAAGGGAGCAACGCCGCTTTCACGCAATACCGCCTGCATTTCTTCCTTACGGAAAGCCGCCGTGCCACGGTAATTGATTTCCAAAACCACGGGGCGGGTATAAACGGAAAGGGTAAAAAACAGAAAAATTCCCAGGGTTACGCCCATGCGCTTTACCGCATGTATCAATAAAGAAAAGGCTCCCCCAACTTTCTGCTTATTTACAGTATAACACATTCGCGTAAAAATTGCAAATGCCAAAGGGTAATCTTGTGCGCGAACTTTCAGTTTTATCTCTTTTTCCCCGATATTTAAGCGCAAAACGGGAATTTTTTTGGCAGAAAGGCGGGCAAGCAGCATTTCTACGTTGCGCTTGGGCAGGCTAACGGTTACGGTAAGCAGTTTCCCTTTTGCCAAAGCCGTGGGAACAGTGAACTGTTTTTGCCTTTTCCCCTTTTTCTTATCAGATTTTAGCGCAAAGGTTGTATGGACAGGCTTGGTGGGCTTTTCTTTTAGGGCAGTAAACACGTGCGCCGTTTGTTTTTTCCCTTTTTGCTTGCGCGCGCGTGTGGGCGCGTTTTGCTTGGAAACAAGGGCAGGTTGCCCCGCTTTTACGTTTTCTTCCAAACGCAAGTCCCCTTTCTTTACCGGATGTTGCCACACGCTCACGCCCCGTGCACCCCCGTAATGTTACCCGAAAGCA
>JAZRTI010000006.1:0-11638 GCA_045651955.1 Christensenellaceae bacterium
CGATAAGCCTGACTTATTAACCCCGTTTACCATAAAGGTTAAAAAGTAAATCTTCCCCGCCCGTGCCAAAACTGCCACCGGCGGGTTTTCTTTTGTTTGTCTTTCTTGTCATTCTAAAGCAACAGCGATAGAATCTCAAAGCCTCCCCTGTGTAAGGCGACCGTAGGGAGTACCTACTAAAAGCGACAAAATTATCAAGGGTTGTGGTTGGAGCTGCCGCGCAAAGCGTGGCTGAAGGGTTGTAAAGTTAAGCATTTTAACAACCCTCCACCCGTAAACGGGAGCCCCCCTTACACAGGGGAGCCTTTTTCTTGTGTCATTCTGGAGCGTAGCGATAGAATCTTCTTTTTTTCCGTCATTCTTCGCCTACCTACAACGACGGGCTAATCGGAGAATCTCTCGCATTCCCCCTTGGGGGAAGGGGAACCGCTTGCGGTGGTTGAGGGGTTTATTTCTCTTGCACTTTTCTACAAGTTTCGTCTTTGAGAACTTTCCCTTACTTGTTCATCTTACCCCTCATCCGTCGGGATAAACCCGACACCTTCCCCCCAAGGGGAAGGCAAGTTTAATATGTGTTCTTACCTTTCTTTCCCCTACCAAATGAAATCAATATTTTTTTGCCTTTTTTTCCTATCAAGTTAAATAAGAATTTATCCTCTTTTTCTTTAAGATATATGGCAACGTTTCCTATTAAATTTCTTTCCTTTTACAAAACAAAAAAGGAAAACCAAAATTCGGTTCTCCTTTTTATTTTTTTTCGCCTTGCAAATACTGATAAATATCAGCGCAAACGCTTTTAAAATTTCTTGTAATTTCTAAATTCGTATATCGTAAAACGCGAATTCCTTGTTCGTTCAAAAATGCGTCCCTTTTTTTATCTTTTTCTTCCGCTTGTGTAAAATAATGCCCCGTGCCATCAATTTCTATTGCTATCTTCTTTTCCGCAATATAAAAATCAATGATGTACGTCCCTACAACCTTTTGTCGGTTTACGGTTACGGGAAGTTTTTTCAAAAACGTATACCAAAGCTTTCGCTCCTCTTTGGTCATACTCCGCCTTAACTTTTGTGCAAAAGCGGTTAATTTTGGATTCTTATTTTTATTCATCTTCTTACACCACCGTGATAATCACTTCGCAAAGGAACACGGCAAGGCAGGCAAAAGCCGCCACGGTTAAAAGGCTGCGCTTACAAAGGGCAAGCGTTACCGCAACCGCCGTACCCACGCAAGCGGAAACAAGGTATGCGGTGGAAAAGAAGATGGCGGGAACGGTCATAGCGGTTAGCACCGCGTAGGGTACGTAGTATAAAAAACTACGTACGAAGGTGCTTTTTATTTCCTTATGAAACAGCACCACGGGTAACATTCGGATTAAATAGGTAACGCCCGCGGTAAGTAGTAGCGCAAGGGTAAAATACAATTCTTCGCTCATTTTTTATCCCCCCTTTCGCTAATTTCGCTTTCGGATTTTTCCAAGGGTTTCACGGGGAACAGCCAAGCACACAGCGCGCCCACGCTAACCGCAATAATAATCACCGTAAAGCCCGTAGGAACGGTTTTCAGCCCGGGAATAAATGCAAAGGCGCAAGAAAGCGCAGCCGCTAAAAGAACGCACAGGGCGGTTTTTCCGCTTTCCCTTGCCACGGGAAGAACAATGGCGATAAACATGGCGTAAATGGCAATTCCCAGCGCGGAAATTAAAATTGCAGGCAAAATGCTGCCGGCTACCGCGCCAAGCAGTGTGCCCAGCGTCCAACCCACCCAAGGGGCGGTAATTAAGCCGTAGCAGTATCTTTTACCCACCTTATCGGGATTTGCGGTTGCTACGGCAAATACTTCGTCCGTATTGCCAAAGGAAATTAAAAAACGGTGTTTTAGTTTTACGCTTTCCCCAAACTTTTGGGATAAGGAAACCCCCATAAGCGCGTACCGTAAATTGATAATAATTTGGGAAAGGGCAAGTTCAAACAAACTGCCTTGCGCGGCAATAATGGGTACGGCGGCAAGCTGCCCTGCCGAAGTTAAGTTCAGCATGGAAATCAGCACCGTTTCTAATATGGAAAGTCCCAGCGTTTTCGCGTATATACCAAACGCAAAGGAAACCGAAAGATACCCAAGCCCTATGGGTAATCCCCCTTGTATGCCAGCCTTAAACGAATTGTTTTCCATTTGTTTTTCCCTTTTTGTTTGCTTTGGTTTTCCTTAATTGAAAACCTTGTTTTTTCCTCTTTTTTACTTTTGTTGGCTTTACCCTTAGCCCCCGAAAGATTATGCGGATAAAAAGTTGACTTTTTCCCCTTCCGCATATTTTACGGTATATGCCGTTCCCCCTGTTTCTTCGCGCAAATAACTAATTACGCAGGAGGAGCGGTCCACCATAAAGCGATTGCGCGCATGCATACAACCGCTGGTATACTTATCACTTAAAATTATCCGTAAATCCGCTTTTTTTAGCCTTTTTGCGTATTTTTCCTGTTCTTCTGCGGGAAAAAACTTTTCCTGCCCGTGGCAGGGCACGCACGCCACCAAAAGAATATCCTTGTACTTTTTTTTCTTTTCCAACACGTAATCAAAGCAAAGGGAATCAAACCCCATTGCCATACCGCACAAAAAGGTTCGGTATCCAATTTCCAAAGCAAAGTCCACGTATTCTTTCATCCGTTGGATACTTTCGCCCTCCTTAATTTTTCGGTGTCCCGTAAAACACAGCGTTTTTTTATACAACGGGCTGTTTTTATCCGTGCTTAACACGTCCTGTTCGGTTAAATATTTTTTCATAACGGTTTGCTCCGTTCCTTGCCGTTGCCACGGGGGTATTTTGGGGGTGTGGGCGCAATTTTTTCAATTAATACAATGGTACGTTCTTCGCCGCCGGGCAGGATAAAGCGATAGGTTTCCTTTACCTTTCCGCCTAAAATTTTCAAAGCGTTTTTTGCAGCCGAAATTTCTTCTTCCGTTTGCGAAAATCCCCCTTTATAGCACACAAAAATTCCACCCACCCGGATAAGGGGCAAGCAGTATTCCGAAAGGGTGCTTAAATTTGCCACGGCACGCGCCGTAACGGCAGTAAACGTTTCGCGGTATGCGGCGTTTTTACCTACGTCCTCCGCACGTGCTGCAATCACTTGGGTATGTAAACCGTAACGGGTTTGCACTTCTCTTAAAAAGTTGCACTTTTTACCCACCGATTCTATTTGGGTTATGCGGAGATCTTCCCTTAAAAAACATAACGGTACGGAAGGAAAACCGCCACCGCTGCCAATTTCCGCAACCCTTGCGTTTTCCGGAAAAAACTTTGCGCCCAGTGCGCTATCCAAAAAGTGTTTTTCCTTAATCCCTTCTTCATCCGTAATTGCCGTTAAGTTCACCTTTTCGTTATACTCGCGTAAAAAGGCGGAAAAATCCTTAAATTTTTCTATGCTTTCGGGGGTGTATGTAATTTTATACGTATCAAAAATTCTTTCCATACGCCTATCTTATCACATTTTTTACTTTTCCACAAGTAAACAAGTTATACACAACGAAAAATTGTGAATTTGTGGATAATTTTTTTATTTTTTTCTGTTTACGGTGCTTTTCCCCTTAAAATTTCTTTTCTTTTTCCACTCCCTGTTTTTTTGTGGAAAACTTGTCCACACCGTCCACAATTCTTCCACAGGTTTTCCACCGTTTTCCAATTAAAATTGTGGATTTCTTTTTTGTAAAAATTCCCCTATATTCTTGCCTTTTTTTTCGTTTTATGCTATAATTATTACAGTTTTTAGTAAGCGAAAAAAGTTATCCACTTTTCCACCGCGCCTACTACTATTACTACTATTATATCTTTTAATAATAAGTATATTTATAAGAAGGAGCAAACCCCCTATGAAAGTGATTTTGAACGGCCTGGATTTAAGCGACGCAAGCTTAAAAGTAGTAAAAGCAATCGCAAGCAAAACGGTAAATCCCGTATTGGAATGTATCCGTTTAACAGCGAAGGGGGACGACCTGATTTTAACCGCTACGGATATGGAATTTTTTATTCAGAAAAAAATTCCTGCGGAAGTGTTTATGGAAGGGGATATCCTTGTGAAAGGGAAAGTTTTTACGGATTTTATCCAGCGTTTGGATAAGGAACAAGTAGAACTTTCCTGTATGGAAGAAGGGAAACTTACCATAAAATATACGGATGCAGAAAGCACTTTGCCTGCAATGGGTGCGGAAGAATTTCCCGAAGTGAAAACCGAAACGGGGGAAAAGTTCGTAACCATTAAGCGGGGAGAACTGAAAGATATGATAAATAAAGTTGCTTTTTCCTGCTCCACGGATGATACCCGTCCTTTACTCAAAGGCTCGCTACTTGAAGTTGCGGGAAAAGAAGTAACCGCCGTTGCGCTGGACGGATACCGTTTATCCGTTTGCAGAAAACCCGCAGAAGAATGCGGTGGGGATTTTAAGGCGATTATTCCTTCGCGTATCTTAATGGAAATTTCCCGTTTGCTGGAAAGTGATGAAGAAAACGTTACCCTTTCCTTTAAGGAAAACGGAATGGTTGTGGAAGTGGACGACACCGTGATTTACGGCAGACTGTTAGAAGGGGAATTTATTGATTACAAAGGCGTTATTCCCCCTGCGTTCACCACCGATTTTATCGTAAACAAAGAACAGTTGGAAAATGCAATCGGCCGTGCTGCCATTTGTGCGCGCGTGGATAAAAATAATCTTGTTAAGTTTGAAATCCGTGAAAACACGTTGACCTTAAAAGCGGAAACCGCAATCGGTAAGGTAAACGAAAAACTGATGATTGATTTATGCGGAAAGGATTTGGAAATTGCTTTTAACGGCGTTTATTTGCGTGAAGCGTTAAAAGTGATTGAAGATGAATGTGTAAAAATGCATTTCAATAACGAATTATCCCCTTGCGTGGTAAAACCTTGCAACGGCGACGCGTTTTTATATCTTCTGCTTCCCGTACGAATTATTGATATAAAGAACTAAAAAAACTTGACAAAGGCGTAAAAAAAAGATATAATAGCAAAGATATTGCAATTTATGGGCAAATTGCCAAAAATATAAAAGGAAGTTAAAACCATGAAAAGAACTTATCAACCCAAGAAAAGACAGAGAAGCAAAGTACACGGTTTCCGTAAAAGAATGGCTACCAAAACGGGTAGAAACGTATTGAAAAGAAGAAGAAATAAGGGTCGCAAAAAGCTTTCCGCATAAGGCGATAAGGAAAGATCCTTGTTGTATTACCGCTTGAAAAAAAACAGCGATTTTGACCGGGTGTTTCGCCACGGAAAACGCAGTTACAGTAAAACCCTGACGGCGATTGTTTTACGCAAAAATCAGGAAGCGAAGGTGGGTTTCGTTGTTACCAAAAAACACGGAAACGCCGTAAAGCGCAACCGGGTAAAACGCGTATTTCGCGCCGCATTCAGGGAAATTGCGCCCTTTGTTACTACCGGGGCGCACTTGATTTTTTTACCCAAAGCAGAAATTTGCCACACGGTAAAAGAAACGGAAAAAAACATGCGGTACGTTTTAATGAAAGAAGGGCTGATTTTAAGTGAAAAAAATTCTGATTAAACTGGTCCGATTTTACAAAAGACATATATCCGGTGCCCTGCCTACGGGCTGTATATTCCGACCCACCTGTTCGGAATACGCATTAACGGCACTGAAAGAATACGGCGGGGCGAAAGCCACGGCGTTTTCCGTTTACAGAATTTTGCGCTGTAACCCTTTTTCCAAGGGCGGATACGATCCCATTCCCTTAAACGTTAAAAAATACAAATGGGTTCTTTAATTATTTTTGATAAAGCAAAAATGGCGGGCTTTTTCCCGACAATGGAGTAATTATGAATTTTTCGCATATACTTGCGCTTTCTCCGGCAAAACCTGTAACACCCGATGAATTAAACTGGATTGGCGATTTACTGGTAAAATTATTCAATACAGTAGGTTATGTGGGCGTGGCAGTAATTTTGTTTACGTTAATCGTAAAATTGATTACGTTGCCCTTGGATATTTATTCGCGCGTTTCTTCCAAAAAGAACGAACTGATTATGAAACGCATGAAACCCCAGTTGGAAAAACTGAAAAAACAGTATGCCGGCAATCCCCAACTGTATCAGCAAAAACTTTCTGCCGTTTATAAAAAGGAAGGGTACAGCATGTTTGGTATGTGCCTGCCTTTAATCGTATCTTTAATCTTTTTCGGCGTTGTGTTCGGCGCATTCCGCGATTACAGCAAATATGCCGTAGCCGAAAATTATAACCATATGGTTACTGCATACAACGCTGTGATAGAAAATCCCGAAAATGCACAGCTTTCGGATGAAGAACTGTTGGATAAAGCACAAACTGCCGCAGCAGAAGTGTATAAGCAGGAAAAATCTTCTTTTGCTTGGGTAAAAAACCTTTGGGTTGCAGATTCTCCTTTACAAAAGGAAGTACCCACCGCAGCAAAATTCAAAGAATTAGCGGGTAAAAAAGCAGCGGCAGATAGTACCGAATATGATTTGGTTACCGCAAAACTGGATAAAAAAGCAGTAAACGGTTATTTTATTTTACCCGTACTTTGTATGGCGTTCACCTTCCTTTCCCAATGGATAATGCAGAAAATGCAAAAGAATCAAACGGAAATGCAGGCGGTGGACGGACAACCGAATATGATGAAGTGGATGAGCGTGATTATGCCTATCATGATGGGTATTTTTGCACTTAACTACTCTTCCGCCTTTACAATATACATGATTGTAAGTTCCCTGTACGCTACCCTTTCCAACCTGATTATTAACGCGGTGGCAACCAAAGTTTTGGTGAAAAAAATGGGAAATGTGCAGACGGAAAAGGTTATAGCAAACAGATAAAAAAGCGCCGGTAGGGCGGCTTTATAAGGAGTTATCATAAATCATGGCACAGGAATTTGAATTTACCGCAAAAACGGTAGAAGAAGCGATTTCGGAAGGGTTAAAGGAGTTAGGATTAACCAAGGAAACCGCAAACGTAACGGTTTTGGATGAAGGGGGCAAAGGCCTGATTTTCAAGTCCAAAGCAAAGGTTCTTATCAGCAAAAAGGAAAGTGATGCAGCACGCGTAATCGCCTTTATTGAAGCGTTACTTGAAAAAATGAATTTAAGCGCAACCGCAGAATTAGTTGCGGAAGGGGAAAAACTGGAAATCAATTTGATTGCCACCAACTCTTCTTCCCTAATCGGTTACCGCGGGGAAGTTTTGGATTCCATCCAAACTTTGGCAGGCGCCGTTGCCAACACGGGTAAGGAAGAATATATCCGCGTGGTGGTAGACTGCGAAAACTACCGTGCAAGAAGGGAAGAAACCTTAAAAGGGCTGGCATCCAAACTTGCGGATAAGGCTGTACGCTACGGTAGAAAAATGGCGTTAGAACCCATGAACCCCTATGAAAGAAGAATTATCCACTCGGCACTCGCAGAACATCCGGACGTAAAAACCGCAAGCGAAGGCAAGGAACCCAACCGCTACGTAGTGGTTATTCCCAACGAATTAAAACCCCAACACGAACGCACCGAACGCGACCGTAAGTTTAACCGCCGCGAAGGCAGAGAAGATCGTAAAGACCGTCGTGAAGACCGCGGTGGCGACCGTCCCCGTCCTTCCCGTCCTGCAAAAAAGGCGTCCTCTTTTAGCAGTTTTGAAGGCTTTGGCGGATTTATCGGCAACAGCTTAAAAGAAACCAACGGCGAAGGCACCCCCTTAAAGGACGAAGAATAATTTTTATTCAAATGCAATCCTAAAACAATTAGGATAAAACCCAAACGGGAAAATTGAAAGGATAAAACGGAGCAAGATTGCTCCGTTTTTTGTTTGATAAAGTTGTAAAAACCCCCTACCTATGGTAGGGGGTTTGTTCCACGGGGAACAAGATTAAAATTTGCGCTTGCACCACTTGCAAAAATAAAGGGGAATCCGGTCATCTATCTTTTCAACGCAACAACCGCCAAGCACGGTTTTCCCTTGGTCTAATTCCGTAGGAAAAAATTTAACCTGTTTTGCGCGGGAAAAACAAAGGGGAAAAGGGTAAATTGCCCCGGCTATTTTGCCAAAAGTTGCTTTTCCCAAGAAAATAGAACTCTATTTTCCCTGAAAAACCGCCAAAATAATTCTATTTTCAGTAGAAAAACACTTGAAACGGGGGGAAAACCGTGGTATAATGGGGGTATGGAAAACATCAAGCAGATTATCGCCAAAAATTTGGTGGAATTAAGAAAACAAAATAAATTAACGCAGTTAGAACTTGCCGAACGCTTAAATTATTCGGATAAGGCGGTTTCCCGTTGGGAACGGGGGGATGCCCTGCCCGATATTGACGTGCTTTGCAAAATTTGCGATATGTACGGCGTTACCTTTGACTACTTAACGCACGAAGGGGAGCGCAAGGAAAAAAGCATGTACACGCACCGGCAAGAAAACGGCAATAAAATTGTAATTGCGCTGCTTGCGGTAATTACCGTGTGGTTTATGGCAACCTTTTACTATGTATACCAAAACATGTTGCTGAATAAAAACGTATGGCAGGTGTACGTTTGGGCGGTGCCGTTATCCGCGGTGGTGGGCATTATTTTCAGTTCGCTATGGGGCAAGCGTTCGCTAACCCTTACGTTGGTATCCGTGTTGATTTGGGGCGCACTTGCCGCCTTTTACGTACAGTTTTTGGAAGATAACCTTTGGATGGTATTTTTGCTGGGCGCACCCTTGCAAGTAGCCGTTATTTTGTGGGCGAACCTTGGAAAAAAACGCGTAAAAAAGGAAAAAAAGGGCAAAAAAGAATCTGCCCCCGCACTTCCCCTTCGTATTCGCAAGAAAAAGGCGATACAGCCCGAAAAAATGTTAGAACTTCCCCCCGAAGAAAGCGCGGAAGGGGAAAGCACTGCGCAACGGGAAGAGTAAGAAAAAATAAAAGAAAAAGGAAAACCGAGCGGTGGAAAAGCCCCACCGCCCGGTTTTATTTTTATAATTTTTTACAAAATTGTATAGTTTACGCCCGTTTTACCGAAAGGTTACTAATTTCTCCCTCTCCGCCATTGATAAAGATGCCGATTTCCCCACCGCTAAATCCGTAGCAACGGGTAGAAAGGGCAATGCCGTTACAGTAAATCAGCAAAATACTGCCTTTGGAAATAATTTCCAAATGGTACACCTCTGCCTTGGGCAGGGGGCGTTCTTCATCAAAAAACTGATCCCAGAAGAACTTACCGAAATGGTCGTAAAACAGCCTGCCGCGGCGGTTATCCACTTCTACCATACACCATTTTTCAAACACGTGGGTATCTGCGCGCAGCAGTACCCCGCACGAAGCGTTTTCGCTTAACCGAATATCGCACGAAAGGGTATATTCGTCCGTATCCGATTCCCCCACTTTGGCGCATAAAAATCCTTCGGAAGAAAGGCGGAAAGTGTTATCGTTTACCACTTCTCCGCTGCCTTCCCCAAACGCAGGGGTTAAGGAAAGGGGTACTTCCTTGGTAAATAACTGTTTTACGGTGGAAAGGGGGGAAAGCGCAAGCGTTCCGTCCGCGCGCGCCGTTACTTCGTGTACGGTCAGCGTGCCGCCCCAAAGGTATTTGCCGTCATCCTTTTCGTTTTCACGGCGAGCCGTCCACCCCACAAGATACCGCTTTTTGCCGTCCGTAACCGTTTTTGCTGCATAAAAACTGCGGTTATCCAGCAAATCGTCCTTGGGGGTTTGCCAAGGCCCGTCTATGCTATCCGAAACGCGGTAATGCAGTTCCCACCAACGCGTAAAGGTGGAAAATAACAGGTAGTACTTGCCGTTCATTTCAAATAAATCGGGGCATTCGTGCGCGTCGTATAAGTAGGGCGCGTAGAAGGGGTCCTGCACCTGCCAATCGCTTAAGTTTTGGCTGGTGGCAAGCGCAACGCAGCCCCAACGTTTGCTGTGTTCGTGTTTCATTGCCCCCGTAATCAGCATGCGGTATTCGGCGTTCTTTTCATCATAATACACAAACCCGTCCCGCCAACCGCGGCGCATATACCGCGTTTCGTCGGGTGCAAGGAATACGTCCGTTTGGCGTTCCCAGGTAAATAAATCTTGGCTGGTAGCGTGCAGCATCACTTCGCTGGGTTTGCCATCTTTTAATAGTTCTTCGTTATGCCCACAGTAAAACATGTGGAAAACGCCCTTATCCAAAAAGATACTGCCCGTATAAATATCGCGGTCCTGCGCGGCTATATCGGGAATACCCGAAATAGCAATGCCGTGGTTTGTAATATCCACGAAATCCGTGGTGGTTAAATGCCACCAGTCGCTGCCGATAATGGTATATAAATGGAATACCCCATCATGATAAAAGGGAATAAAATCCCCGCAAAACCCTTGTTTTTCGTGGTCGTAAAAAATACGGTTATCTAACATAAAAACTCCTTTTCTTACTGATAAAAAAAGTATATCATAGGAAAAACGGAAAAGCAATAGCCGCGCAAAAAAAAGATTGACAAAATTGCTTTTTCGTGCTACAATAAAAAAGAAAAAAGGAGGAAAAAAGATGGGAACTTTTATTATAAAGAAAACGCCTACGGGCGCATTTAATTTCAGTTTGCTTGCAGCAAATAAGGAAAAAATTGCGGTGGCATCCCAAGTGTATTCCACCAAAGCGGCTTGCAAAAAGGGTATGGCAAGCGTGGGCGTGAACGCCGTAAAATGCATAGAAGCAGGCAAAATTGAAGATAACACCTTGCTTAAACCCGTACCCCAAACCAACCCCAAGTTTGAAATTTATTTTGATAAAGCAGGCTTATACCGCTACCGTTTGTTTGCTGCCAACGGCGAAAGTATTGCCATTTGCGAAACGGGTTATAAAACCAAATCGGGCTGCCTAAACGGAATGAAAAGTGTGGCGGTGAATGCGGTAGATCCCGAAATTATTGACGAAACCACCAACGCATAAACTTCGTTCTGCTTCGTTTCTGTCGGCAAATACAACCTCGATAACCACCAAGGTTAATCTCGTCTGTATTTGCCGTCGAGCCTTGCATAACTCGTTTCTTCCTTGGTGGCGGAACCGTCGGCGGAGAACACTTCGCAATACGGTGTTAAACTTGCGTTTTCCCTTGGTTACATACCATTAAGGTATGCGTCCGTCGGGAAAACCGCGTTTGCCTTAAAGCCTGCCCTACTTGTAGGGGAGGGGGACCGCTTTAGCGGTGGAGGGGTTGTGCTTGGTTCTCCGCCAACGGACACCAACGCATAAACTTCGTTCTGCTTCGTTTCTGTCGGCAAAAAAATTTGCGGCAAACCCGTTATATCCCCAACAAAAACCCAAAAATTACGCCTCCTGTTGGAAAAAACAGGGGGCGTTGCCATTTTTCCCCTATTGCTAATGTGCATGCGGATAGGTATAATGAAGGCATGAAAGGAATTTTAAGCATTTTTTTCGTTGTACTTTGCTGTATTTCGGTATGCGCGTGCGGTGCAAAAAATCAAGCGGATACCCAACTCCCCACCCCCGAAGAAAGCATAACCCTTTCCCCAAGCCCATCGGTAAGCGTTGGGGAAATTCCTTCCCAAACGGAAGATCAGAAAGGGGAAACAGCCCAACCCCCCAACCCCCTGCCACCCCAAAACAAACATGCGGGTTAACCGGGTTTCTACGTA
>JAZRTI010000007.1:0-9663 GCA_045651955.1 Christensenellaceae bacterium
AAAAGAGAAAAATTTTTTTTTTATTAAAAAAAAAAAAAACCCCCTTTTTTTTTATAAAAAAAAAAAAAAAAGGTGGTTTTATTATTTTGCAATACAAAAGGAGTGTAAGAAATCGCTGATCCGATTATTTTTTCAAGGACAGCGTTTTTTGGTAGGCGGCAAGCACTGCGTCCATGGCTGCGGCGCGCATGCCGTTTTTTTCTAACGCGTGTACCCCTGCAATGGTGGTGCCGCCCGGGCTGCACACGTTATCCTTTAACGTGCCGGGGTTTTTGTACTTTAATACCATTTTAGCCGAGCCAACAGCGGTTTGTGCGGCAAGCAAAATTGCTTGGTCGCGCGGAATGCCACATTCCACGGCACCGTCTGCCAAGGCTTCCATAAACATATAACAAAACGCAGGGCCGCATCCGGATAAAGCGGATGCCGCATCAATTTTATCTTCTGCAATTTCCAGTAATTTACCGCAAGGGGCAAACGCTGTAAGAAAGGCTTGCAGGGTGGCGTTATCCACGTTTACGGGTGCGTATAAAATCATACCTTCGCCCACTTCCGCAGGGGTGTTGGGCATAATGCGGATGGTGGGGAAGTCTTTTCCTGCCGCCTTATTTATAGCGGCAACCGAAAGTCCTGCCGCCATAGTAATTAAGGTTAGGTCGGTACGGGCAAGCAGATATTCTTGCGCTTCCAAAAGTGCCGCGTCCATTACTTGCGGCTTTACGCCCAAAACCAAAAAGCGCGCGTTTTCACAAACGTCCTTTAAGGTGGTGGAAATTGCACCTGTTTCTACCCCTAAAGCGTTTGCTTTTGCGGCGTCTTTATCAAACAGAGCAATTTGGGTGGGAGAAAGGGATTTTGCTACCGCGCGAACCAGCGCGCCCCCCATGTTTCCACAACCCATAAAAGCAAATTCATATTTCATTTTCTTTTCTCCTATCTAACTTGACCGTTACCGCGGACTACGTATTTGTACGAAGTCAGTTCGCGCAATCCCATGGGGCCGCGCGCGTGCAGTTTTTGGGTGGAAATGCCAATTTCGCATCCTTGTCCAAATTCTCCGCCGTCCGTAAAACGGGTAGAGGCATTATGGTAAACCGCGGCACTGTCTACTTCGTTCAAGAATTTTTCGGCAGCGCTGGTATCTTCGGTTATGATGGCGTCGCTATGATGCGTAGAATGTTCGGCAATATGTGTAATGGCTTGTGTTACGCCGCCCACAATTTTTACCGCTAACGTGTAGGATAAAAATTCGGTATCAAAATCCTTTTCGCCTGCGGGAACGCCGGGGATTATGTTTGCTGCTTTTTCGCAAAGGCGCAATTCCACCGGGGGAACCCCCTGTTCCTTCCTGGCGGAAACCAACCGTTCGTATAACTTAGGAAGGAAGGTGGGCGCAATTTGTTCGTGCACCAATAATACTTCTTCCGCGTTGCAAACGGAGGGACGGGAAGTTTTTGCGTTTTCTATGATGTTCAACGCTTTGTCTTGGTCGGCTGCTTGGTCTACGTAAACGTGGCAAATGCCCGTACCCGTTTGGATGCAAGGCACGCTTGCGTTTTCCACGCACGAACGGATTAACCCTGCGCCCCCACGGGGGATTAGCGCGTCCACGTAATCGGTTGCGGTCATTAAAGTTTGTGCCGCCGCACGGGAAGCATCTTCGGGCATGTTAATCACGTTGGGGTTTAATCCCACCGAAGCAACTGCGTCGCGCAAAACGCGTACAATTTCCCTTGCGGTGCGGAAGGCTTCCTTGCCCCCTTTCAGCACGCAAACGTTACCACTTTTCAGGGAAAGGGCAGCCGCATCTGCCGTAACGTTGGGGCGGCTTTCGTAAATAATGGCAAGCACGCCTAAGGGAACGGTGCGTTTTTCAATTATAAGTCCGTTGGGGCGGGTGAAATTTTCCACCGTAATTCCCACGGGGTCGGGCAAAAGTACAACTTCGCGAATACCTTGCGCCATTCCCGCAATGCGCGCTTCGGTTAAAGTTAAGCGGTCTATCATTACCGCGCCCAACCGTTCTTGATTTTCAGCTACGTCTAAGGCGTTAGCCGCCAAAATGCTTTTTGCGTTTTCGGTTAATGCGTTTGCCATGGCAAGCAAAGCCGCGTTTTTTTGCGTTTCGTTGGTAACTGCAAGTTCGCGTGCGGCAAGCTTGGCATTTTGTAATAAAAGTGTCAGTGCATCCATATCGCGTTCCTTATTTTGCGTAAAAACGGGTAAACGCCTGTTCGTTGCCCGCAAGCACGCCGTACATTTTTTCGGGGTTTTCCCCGTTCATTAAAATCATATCGCACCCTGCTTCGTTACAGATTTCCGCAGCGTGCAACTTGGTTACCATGCCGCCCGTGCCCAGGCTACTGCCTTTTCCGCCCGCCAAAGCGCGGAGTTCATCCGTAATGCCGTGTACTTCGCGAATCAGTTTGGCGGCACCGTCCTTATGCGGGTCTGCGGTGTATAAGCCGCCTACGTCCGAAAGTAAAAGCAGTAAATCCGCCTTTACGCTAACCGCAACAAGGGCAGAAAGGGTATCGTTATCGCCCACCTTAATTTCTTCGGTGGCTATCGTATCGTTTTCGTTAATGATGGGTAAAACGCCCAATTCTAACAGCCGTTCAATGGTGTTGGAAAAGTTTTGGTGGCGGTCTTCGTGCGAAAAGTCCGATTTGGTAAGTAGAATTTGCGCCACGGTGTGGTTGTAATCGCGGAACAGCCTATCGTACGTATCCATCAGTTCGCATTGTCCAACGGCGGCAGCTGCCTGCTTGGTGGGAATATCCGTGGGTTTTTCGCGAAGCCCAAGCTTGCCAACGCCCATACCGATTGCACCCGAAGAAACTAAAATAATTTCGTTTCCCGCATTTTTCAGGTCGCTTAAAACCCTGCACAAATCCCCTGTACGCTTAATGTTTAGGTTGCCCGTGCCGTGCGTTAGGGTAGAAGTGCCCACTTTAATTACGATTCTCATACGATTCCGCCTTTTGCGTTTTTTGCGCGCCCTTTTTGGCGCAACTTGTACACTGCTTGTATTTTTTGTGTTATGCGCGTGTACGCAGTTTTTTACTTATTATAGTTTCTTTATTGGCGTTCGTCAAGTAAAAAGTGAAAAACTAACCAAAAATCGCAAAAATATTAAAAAAGCCCTTGACTGTTTTCCTGTTTTTGTGTTAATCTATAAGTGCGAAAGGGAAACCTGCTCGCAAAAATCCCGTGGGGATATGGCGCAGTTGGTAGCGCGTTTGAATGGCATTCAAAAGGCCAGGGGTTCAAATCCCCTTATCTCCACCATTATCAAGCCCCTTGCAGTGCAAGGGGCTTTGATTTTTGTTCCGATAAGGGGCAGGGCGAAATAACGTGACGCTTCGCCTAACGGCTCTCGCTAATCCGTCGCGTGGGAACCACGCTCCTCGCGAATCCCCTTATCTCCACCGCGTCAGGGTAAGGCAAAATTGTACGCCGTTATATGTTAACGGCTTAACCTATATGCCTACCCTTCCTTTTTCCCAAAAATTTTTAACAAGTAAAATCTTTTTGGGAACCCTATTCCATTATCAAGCCCCTTGCGGTGCAAGGGGCTTGGGTTTTAAGGTAAGCCGCCGGGCTCCTGCGAACAGCTATTTTTGGCGTTGGTTGCCCCGGTCAGAACGGCTTGCCTTTATTTTTTTCAAAGGCATATTTTATTGACATTTTCCGAAAGAAAATGTATACTGTTTACAACAGTTCGTTATCGGACGGGGTAGGAGAAAAGTTTGGCTATGCGAAAGCAAAATTTACACACGCACACCACCTTTTGCGATGGTAAAAACACACCCGAGGAAATGGTTCAAAAAGCCCTTTCGCTTGGGTTTGAAAGCATCGGTTTTTCGGGGCATTCGTTTATGTACTATTCGCCCGGTTGGTCTATGGGCTTAAACCGAACCGAAGAATATAAACGGGAGATACGCGCACTAAAAGAAAAATACGCAGGGCGTATCGGCGTGTACTGCGGGTTAGAATTTGATATGTATTCTAAGGTGGATTTAAGCGATTACGACTATATTCTGGGCGCGGTGCATTACCTGAAAATGGGGGAGGAGTTCGTGGGATTTGACCGTTCGGCGGAATCCGTAAAAGGTACCATTGATACGTATTTTGGCGGCAACGGATTAAAGTACGCCCAAAAATATTACGAAACGGTGGCGGAACTGCCTTCCTACGCCAAAACGGATATTATTGCGCACTTTGATATTATCACCAAACACGCCGAAAAACATGATTTTTTTGATACCGAAAGCAAGGAATACCAAGGCTATGCGATAGAAGCGTTGCGCGCGCTTGTGCCACATACTAACGTGTTTGAAATTAACACGGGCGCAATTGCGCGCGGATACCGCACCACCTCGTATATGGCGCCCTTTTTGCTGAAAGAATTAAAGCGTTTGGGTGGGCAAATCGTAATTTCTTCGGACTGCCACGATATGGAATTTTTGGATTGCCATTTTAAGGAAACGGAGGACTACGTAAAAGCGTACGGCTTTGACGAAATACTCATATTCAAAGACGGAAAGTTTGAAGGACAAAAGATATGAAGGTGATTTTTTGGATTATGGCGGTTTTCGCGGTTCTTGGCGCGTTAGACCGCATTATCGGTAATAAATTCGGTTTGGGCAAGGAATTTGAAAAGGGCATCCGTTTGCTTGGCGAAATGGCGCTTACCATGATAGGAATGATTGTTCTTGCCCCGCTAATTGCGAAACTGATTCAGCCTTTAACGGGAAAAATGAACGGGCTGTTAGATCCATCGGTGCTCCCTGCTATGCTGTTTGCTAACGATATGGGGGGTGCCGCCCTTTCTACCGAAATTGCAAACAATCCCGTGGTGGGAACGTTTAACGGACTGATTGTTGCGGCAATGATGGGTGCCACCATATCCTTTACCGTACCTTACGCGGTGGGCGTTGTTGCCAAGGAAAAGCAAAAATCCATGTTTTTGGGGATGCTTTGCGGTGTGGCAACCATACCAGTTGGGTGTTTTGTGGGGGGCTTAATTTTGGGCGTTCCCTTTTTAGCGCTAATCGTGAATTTACTACCCCTGATTGTGCTTGCCGCGCTAATTGTTTTCGGGCTTTTGAAGTTTCCCAAAACGTGTATTAAAATTTTTGCGTGCGTGGGTGTGATAATTAAAATTTTGGTTACTGTGGGCTTAACCGTATGCGTGTTCAAACTGCTTACGGGCGTGCAGTTAATCCCTTACGTTGCGGATATCAGCAAAGGGGTGGATGTAATCGTAAACGCAATGTGCGTAATGGCGGGCGCGTTCCCCCTAATTAACTTAATTTCCCGTTTGCTAAACCGTCCCTTATCCGCTTTGGGTAAGAAAATGGCAATCAATTCCACTTCTGCCGTTGGGTTTTTATCCACCTTGGCAACCAACGTAACAACCTTTGGCATTATGAACGATATGGATGATAAGGGCGTGGTGTTAAATTCCGCCTTTGCCGTATCCGCCGCCTTTACTTTTGCGGGGCACCTTGCCTTTACTTTGGCGGATACCCCAGGCGCGCTACTGCCTATGATTGTGGGAAAACTGCTTGCCGGTATTCTTTCGGTGGTGGTTGCAGTGTTCATTTACGGAAAGATGAAAAAAGGGGAATCTTCCACCCAAGGGGAAGAAAGTGAAATACACTAATCGTATGGAACAAAATTTGGATTTAATGATAACTGAAAATTTGAAACGGGAAATAGAGCAGTCGGGGATTACGAAAACGGAAATTGCACGGCAGATAGGTGTTTCCAAATCTACCATTTCGCAATATCTTTCGGGTAGGGCACAACCAACGCTTGCAACCCTTTCTAAACTTTGCAATGTTTTGGATTGTTCTGCAGACGATATTTTAGGTGTGGAACGAAAATAAAATTATAAAGATGACAAAAAACCGCGGAGGCATAAAGCCGCCGCGGTTTTATTTTTTTCAGTCCGTTAAATTTTTAATTCGGCAAGTTTGTTATCCAAAATTTGCATTTCGCTATCCGTCAACTTCCAGGTAAACGCGGCGCAGTTTTCCTCTGCTTCCTTCACGTTTCTAACCCCGCAAAGGGCGGTGCCGATATACGGTTTTTGGGTTGCCCAGTTCAGGGCGATTTGCGAAAGGGGAACGTTTCCGCGACCAGCGGAAATTTCGTCCATCGTTTTCAAAAGTTCTTGGCACTTGCTAAACTTGGGTTCTTTATAAAAATCGTAGAAGGTAAAGCGGAAATCCAGGGGATCCCAGTTGGGGATTTCGCGGATTGCGCCCGTCAGGATGCCCGAGCCAAGGCTCCCGTAGGAGAAGGTGTTGATGCCCTTATCGTAGCACCAAGTAATTAAATCCTTTTCGCTTTGGTTTACCATGGAAAACGGGGGTTGGAACACGTCAATCATGGTGGTTTTTAAGCAGTCCTCAATCATTGCTTGGTTAAAGTTGGAAACCCCGATAAAGCGGATTTTGCCTTGCTTTTTCAGCTCTAAAAGCGCGTCCATCGTTTCGGCAATGGGGGTGTTTGCGTCCGGCCAATGCACAAAGTAAAAGTCAATGTAATCTACATCCAAACGGCGCAGGGAATCTTCACATTCCTGAAAGCACGCTTTTCTACTTGCGTCGCGGGGAATAACGCCTGCTTTATCCATGCCGTCCCCAATACCAAACTTGGTGGAAATAAATACCTTTTCACGGTATCCGCCTTTCACGGCTTTCCCCACAATTTGCTCGGAAACGCCGCAGTTATAAGCGGGCGCGGTATCAATTAAATTTACACCGTTATCAATCATTGCGTGGATGGCTTTAATGGATTCTTTTTCGTCCGTTTCGCCGTATCTTGCGCCCCCGATTGCCCAGGTGCCAACCGCAAGTTCAGAAACTTCTACGCCTGCATTTTGAAACTTTTTATAACGCATTTTTTCTTTCTCCTTTATTTTTTAGGGCCTGTCCGTTTTAGGGATTGACCCCCATTTCGGCTATACAGCCGTTTGTGTCGGTTTATTATATTTTTTGCAGCGTGTGATTCTGCCTGAAAGGTTAGGGTTTTAGCAGTTCGTCTGCATTCGTTCCCGTTTCGGTTTTGTGGTAGAACAGGAAGTATGCACCCACCAAAATACCCAAAACGCCGTAAGCAACCAACACAACGCCCAGTCCGTTTGCGTTAAAGATGCCTTTGGGGAAGATTAAATCAATAACGCCAAACACTTCAATCACCGCAATTAACGCGGGTACTGCAAAGCGCAACATAAACGCAACAACTTTACCGAACTTGCCAAAGTGCACGCCTTGTTCTTTCATTTCAAAAAGGGCGCGTTTGGGACCCAAAACCCAACCCACCGCCACACAGGCAAGCAGTGCACAAACGGGCATTAGCACGGTGTTTGTAACCGTATCCAAAAAGGATAACCAGTCTAATCCGAATACGGTCATTTTATTTATGCCGTTTAGGGAATAACCAATGGAATACCCAACGGGAATGGAAAGTGCAAATAAAATCAGCGCGATGCAGGCAGTTGCTTTTTTTCGGTTGATTCCGTACTTTTGAATGATAAACTGCGTGGAAACTTCCATAATGGAAATTACCGAAGTAATTGCCGCAATTACCACCATTGCAAAGAATAAAAATTCAATGACGTTACCGATAAGCCCAATGCTTTCAAAAACTTTCGGCAGTGTTTCAAACATCAGCATCATGCCTTCCAGTTTCAGGTTGTCGGGGGAAATGCCCGCTTTTGCCGCAAAGTGGAAAACCGAAGGGAAAATGGCAAGGCCGGCAAGCAAAGCGACCACCGTATCAAAAATACAGATCATTGCCGTAGATTTTAGCATATTGATTTCTTTGCCTGTGTACGAGCCGTAAACAATCATGGTGCCCATGCCCAGGGAAAGGGAATAAAAGGCTTGTCCCATAGCGGCCAAAACCGAACTGAAAGTAATTTTGGTAAAATCGGGTATTAAATAAAATTTCAACCCGTCCGAAACCCCTTCACCCAAAAACAACACGAAAACCACAACCGCAAGTAAAAGGATAAACAGGGCAGGCATTAATATTTTGCTTGCCTTTTCAATTCCACCTTTTACCCCTGCCATAACAACGGTTAAGGAAAAAGCCAAAAACAGTGCGGTAAATAAAATCACTTTCCAGCCGCTACCTGCAAATGCGGCAAAGTTGTTTGCGTTGCCCGAAAAAGCGTTTGCGGTAAAGCGCACGGTGTATCCACCAAGCACGGAATAGTAAATACAAATAATGGTAGGAACCGCAATGGCAAGTAGCCCCACCCAACCTAATTTTTTGCCAATGCTCTTAAATGCGGTAACGGGGTTTGCCTGTGCGCGTTTTCCGATAAACATTTCGCAAAGCATGGTAATTGCGCCGATAAACAGCACGCATGCTACGTATAAAAATACGAAAGCTGCACCGCCGTTATCTGCAACCTTAAAGGGGAAAGCCCACAGATTTCCAAGTCCCACGGCAGAACCTGCTGCCGCTAAAACAAAGCCGATGCCGCTACTAAAACCGCCCTTTTTGGTTTGCTCTTTTTGCATTGTGTTGCTCCTTTGCGTGAAATACCCGTTTATTGTATCAAAAAACCGCAAAATAGTCAACCCCCAAACTTACATTTGCGGAAAATTCCCAAAGGAAAAAGGTTTGTAAAGTGTAGGAAAAACGCTGCAAAGGGAAAGGGGCTATAAAAAAGTTGTTTGTATGGATAACCGAATATAAGTAGGGGGTTAAGCGCTAACGCTCCCTTTTTTATTGTGTAGTGTGCGAAAAATAACGGCAACGGCAAGGGTAAAAATGCCCAAAGCAAGCAAAAAGTATCCGCTGCCTACGTAAAAAGGTGCAACGCGTGAAAACCCCCAAACACCCGCGGGGGAGCGGTAGTGAAAAAAGAAGTAAGGATAGGGTTCGCCCCTGCCGAAATTTACGCCGCTTAACACAAGCAAACTGATTCCGAAACAATATACCGCCTGTGGAATCAAACATAGGAAAACCGACTTTTTGGAAAGTGGAAGTTTGGGGGAGTTCGTAAAAAAATCCACCCCGCCCAAAAGGGGGGTGAAAATATGGGTAAACAAATTACAAACCGTCCAAGGGGTGTAGTTTTTGGGGGAAAGGGGAGCAAGAAAAAAACAAAAGGTAACCCCTGTTAAAATTACGGCTACCGTACTGATAAAGGAAAGGAGAAAAAGCCCCCGTCCTATCCGTTTTTTGCGTAGCAAAGCCACCCCTTCTGCAAGTTTGCAAGCCCCCAAAAGCAGGTTGGATTGTGCGGTAAAATATAACAGCCTGCAAAAAGGTGGGGTATACCCTTCCCACCGTGCGGTGAGAAGGGAAAGGAAAACCCCGTAAAAGGCAGAAATGCAGGTGGTAACTTTCAAAAAAACGGTTTTTTTCATACCCTAATCATTGCCTTGGGAAAAGAAAAATATGCAAAAAACGCCCTGGGGAAATTCGCACATAAAAAATCGCCCCACGGAACTCTGTAGGGCGAAAATTTTTTGTTTTTTTTAGGGGCGCAAACCCATGCCGCCTTCCAGCGTCAGCGTTTCGCCGTTCAGGTACTTAAAATCGGGATGGGCAAGTTGTACGCATACCCTACCGATTTCCGTTTCGGGGTCGCCGAAATGCCCGGCAGGGGGCATTTTTACGTTTGCCTTA
>JAZRTI010000008.1:0-4080 GCA_045651955.1 Christensenellaceae bacterium
TTACCACAAGTGCATTTACCATGCTTTGCACCGCAAAAATCACCGTAATACCGACAGCGAGCAAAAAACCGAAATAATCTTTACTTTTTTTTGCAATAACAATGCCCCGCCAAATAATAAACCCAATTAGCCCAAACAGTAAAAATGTTCCCACAAAGCCTAATTCTTCCGCTATGACGGAAAGAATAAAATCCGACTCGGCAAAGGGTAAAAAACGGTATTTTTGACGAGATTGAAACAGCCCAACCCCAAACCAACCCCCACTGCCGATGGCGTATAAGGATTGCAACAGTTGATATCCTTCCCCTTTCGGCGCTGCCCACGGATCTAAAAAGGCGGCAAGACGTTTTAGACGGTACGGCTCTGCAAGGATTAAAACAGGCACCGCAAGCACTGCCGGCAAAAGCAACACAAGTAAATTTTTGAATTTCGTACCCCCCAAAAACAGCAGGGAAAACAATAAAACCGCAAAACAAACCGTAATAGAAAGATTCGGTTCCAGCAAAATGAGCCCTAGATACAATGCGCCGGCAAGCAATGGAATGATGATACCGCGAAAGGAGCGGATTCTGCCTGCCTTTTTTGTTGCATACGCCGCAAAAAACAAAATATAAGCAAACTTTGCAATTTCACTGGGTTGAATGGTAAAGCCAAGCAAACGTATCCACCGTTTTGCCCCGTAACTTTCCTTGCCAATACCGGGAACAAAAACCAATACCAGCAAAACCGCACCGATAGCATACAGGGGCAGGGCAATTTTTTTTAATAAGCGATAATCGCACAGTGCGAAAAAGGTCATAAACACACAGCCGCCCAAGACGCCCACCATTTGTTTTTTTACAAAAAACAAGGGATCGCCATACGTTTCCCCTGCCGTATAATTGCTTGCGGAATAAATCATAACCACACCAAAAACGGCAAGCAGAAAAACCGCAATTAAAAGTGCATAATCGGGCTTTCCCGTGTACTGGTTTTTCCCCACCAAAAAATGCAAACCGTTACGTTTCTTCCCTGTTTTTTGCATCTTTTTTTCCTTTTCCCCCTATCAGATAACGCACAAAAGCGTTTCCCCGCTGGTCGTATCCCGAAAACTCATCAAAACTTGCCGAAGCGGGGCTAAGCAGCACCGTTTCCCCCGGTTTTGCCACCGTTTGCCCCACGCGAACGGCTTGATACAACCTTTCAACCAAACTGTATGCCGTAAAATTTTCGGCAATTGCGTCCTGCACTAAAAGTTCACGGTTTTCCCCATATAAAACAACATAGCGCACCGCACTGTTTTTTAGCGCATGAAAAAGTGCACGATACGAATATCCCTTGTTTTGCCCACCCAAAAGCAGTACGGTTGGCTGTTTCATACATTTTACCGCCGAAAGCGCCGCGTCGGGATTGGTTGCCTTGCTGTCATTCACAAAAGTAATGCCGTTTTTTGTACAAACCACTTCCAAGCGGTGTTTTGCACCCCGAAAACTTGCCAAGGATTGCCGCAGAATTTCATTATCAACCCCCAGTAATTTACACACGGCAACGGTGGCTAACGCGTTTTCCACATTGTGTTTTTGCCGAAGGGCAAGTTCTTGCACCGCAAACAGGCGTTCCCCCATATAATAGACGTCCTTCCCATCTACGTAAGCGCCGTTTACCTGATGTTCGGCAGAAAACCAAATTACATTTGCCTTACTTCCCCGTGCAATTTCATGCGACAGCGTACATGCGTCGCTTAATACGGCATATTCGCTTTCCCGCATATTTTTGAACAGGCGCGCCTTTAAGTGCGCATAATTTTTCATATTGTAATGCCGGTTTAAGTGGTCTTGGGATAAATTCAAAAGTACGCCGATATGGGGTAAAAACGTATGTACCGTTTCCAATTGAAAACTGGAAACTTCCACCACGGCAACCCCGTTGTTTGCAAAGGAATCGCAGCAAGAAGTAATCGGAACCCCGATATTACCCAAAGCCGCGGTGTTTATTTTTGCGTTTTTTAACACACTTTCTATCATGGAAACGGTGGTTGTTTTTCCGTTGGTTCCCGTAACTGCCACCATAGGAGCCGGGAAAAACAGACTTCCCAGTTCCAGTTCTCCAAGAACCCGTTTACCAAGTGCGTGCGCGCGCAAAGGAATGGGATGATCTATGGGAATACCCGGGCTTACAATCAACGCCAAGGAAGCCTGCAACGCCCCATCTACCTCCTCCTCTTTCACCCCTTTTGCGCCAAGCGCAATCAGTTCTGCAGTTGCCTCCTTTGTACGGGGATTATCCGCTTGGTCATACACATAGACCATAGCCCCGCGGCTTAATAAGAATTTGCTTGCCGCACTACCGCTTTTGGAAAGCCCCAACACAAAAAATGTTTCCTGATTGATTTTCATAACAAACGCCACCTTTTGGTGGCGTTTACACGATTGCCGATAAAAGTGCTACTCCCAAAATAAGAGTAATCGCGGCATATAAAAAGGTGATTTTTCCTTCCTGCATTCCGCACATCTGCAAATGATGATGCATGGGAGCCATTCGGAAAACGCGCCTTTTTGTTCGCTTGTACCAAGCCACCTGTATTATTACGGATATGCTGGAAAGTACGAACATTATGCCAAGAATCAGCATATAAAGGCAATTTCCGCTGAACATGGACACGCAGCCAATTAGTCCACCCAGCGCCATACTACCCGTATCCCCCATAAAAATTTGGGCGGGATGGAAATTAAAACATAAAAAAGCAAGTAGCGCACCTGCCGTTGCAAAACTGATTAAAAGTAAGGAATCTAATCCCACACGCGTTGCAGCACCTGCTGCCTGCACCGAAATTACCATCCCCATTATAATTAAGTAAACAAAACCCACACATCCGGCAAGCCCATCCAGACCGTCTGTTAAATTCACACTGTTTGTAACCGACAAAAAAGCAACGGCAAACAAGGGTAAAATCCATTTTCCTAAAAAAACGGTTTTCCGCGAAAATGGCAAATGGATAAAATCCAGCCCGTTGCGATAGGCAAACAAAGCACCGATTACCGCTATTATCAGTTGAAACAATATTTTTTGATAGGGCTTTAACCCTTCATTGTGGCGATATTTGATTTTCAAAAAATCATCTAAAAACCCAACGATTAAATACGCCAAGGTTACCGCAGCGGAAAACAAGAATACCGTTTCCCCACGCGCAAATAAAAAGGCTACCGCAATTGCGGGAATAAAAATGCAAATGCCGCCCATGGTGGGGGTTCCCCCCTTTTTTTCATGCGCTTTTACGTACGAAAGAATGGGCTGCCCCGCCTTAATTCTGCGCAATAAGGGTATCGCCGGTAAAAACGTTGCAAGGGAAAAGCAAAAAGATATTAACAGTGCCAATAACGGATATTTCATACTTCCTCCATTTTTCGGTTATCCCAGCAACTCCCTAACGTATTCTTTATCACTGTAAGGGTACCGAACCCCCATAATTTCTTGATATGTTTCTGCGCCTTTGCCCGCAAGCAAAAGCACATCTCCCTCACTTACAATTTCCAACGCATAAGAAATAGCAGTTCGGCGGTCCTGCACGCTTACGTACTTTAAGGTTTGCTTACGGACACCCTTTTCCACTTCATTGATAATAGCAAGTGGGTCTTCATACCGCGGATTATCCGAAGTGATTACCGTAAAATCCGCATATTTGCCTGCAATTTCCCCCATAATTAACCGTTTATCCCTATCCCGATTTCCACCGCATCCAAACAAACACAGCAGTTTTCCTTTCGTTATCGGGCGCAGGGCAGAAAGCGCACAGCGTAACCCTTCGGGAGTGTGAGCATAATCAACGTACACCGTTGCTCCACCGATTTCTGCAATCCGCTCCATCCTTCCTTCTACCGTAAACGGCAAGCAAAGTGCTGCTGCTATTTTTCTGGAAGGAACGCCCAGTTTTAGCAAGGTAACCGCTGCGGCAAGTTGATTGCTTACGTTATATTCCCCGATTTGGTTGGTTTGCATACGGTATACGTCATCCAATAAATTCATAACGTACTGCGTTCCCTTTGGGGAAACTGTTACGTCTATTGCAAAGGCATCACTGGGGTTATGCAAACCGTAAGTCAG
>JAZRTI010000009.1:0-34407 GCA_045651955.1 Christensenellaceae bacterium
TACGAATTTGGACTTCGATAACCAACAAGGTTCATCTTACCCCAAATTCCCAGCGAGCCTTGTATCGCTTGTTTCTAACCCACCTTGGTACGGCGTTCTTGCTTGTAACTACACCGCCTTATAAAAAATCACGGTGCGTTACTGAGAAAGAAAGCCTACCCTACTTGTAGGGGAGGTGGCTTGCGTCAGCAAGACGAAGGGGTTGTTTCCTCCTTGGAAAAGGGGTTTGCTTATAGACGAGCAGTGCTCGCCCCTACGATATCAATCAAAATTTTACACGTCATTCTTCGCCAATGGTAGGAAAACAACTTATCATTCTTCGCCAATGGCAGGAAAACAACTTGTCATTCTTCGCCTACCTTCTTTGACGGGCAAATCGGAGAATCTAAAAATTCCCCAAGCGGGGATACTGAAAAAAGGGAAACGCGGAATCCCAAAAAACGCGAAATAGAAAAGGGGGTAATCAGCCGTATGAAAAAGCTTGGCAAAAAGGGCGTAACGCTTGCGGAACTTGTGGTTGTTCTTGCAATGCTTGCCATTGTAAGCACTATGGTTACCTCCTTTTGTATTTTGGTAAATAATTACCACGGTGTAAATCAACAACGCGCGGCAATTACCGAACGGCTTGCAGGGGTGGAAAAAACCGTTGCGAATTTTATTTTAGAATGTGAAGGGGATAACCGAATTGTTACAGCAACCGCAACAACGGTAACCGTAAGTGATACTGCTTTGGATAAAACCTACACCCTAACGGTTAGCGGCGAAACGCTGATTGCCGTTAGTCCCCAAGGGGAAACGCGATTACAGATAAAGGAATTACAAAGTTTTACCTTTGAACTAAAAAAGGGAACCAGCGGAAAAGCACTGATACTTTGTACTGCATATTATCTGCCCCCCCATGTAAAAAACGATCCTACACCCCAAAAGGTAACGTACGCTTTTTCCACAAAATCAATCAGGGCAGTTTAACGCAAATTTATCATTCTTCTCTTGCCGCCGTTACAGGATTAGCGGAGAAATAAAATCAAACATAAAAAATAAAAAGGAGGAAGAACAAAATGGTGCGCTTACTAAAAAGCGAAAAGCAAAAAGCCAAAAACCGCAAACGCGGATTTTCCCTGGCGGAAACAGCCGTTGCGCTTGCTATTGTTGTGGCAATCAGTATTGCAACTACGTCGCTACTTATTTCTTCTTCCAACCTTTCAGCAAAAGGCATGGTGGATAGGGAGGCGAACATCCGCGCTACCGCCATGATAGAGGCATTCCGCTTTGCGGATAACGAAACGGAATTTTACCAAACGCTTACCGATATAGACCCTGCCTACACCCGTATTTCTACCGGACTACGTTTTAATTACGAGTGCGAAAAGGATGCCTTCGTTATTTTGGCAACTGCCGTGTACGGTGCAACGGAATCCATTTCGGTAACGGCATACCGTGGCGGCACGCTTGCTTATGATGCGGATAATAAAATAACGAACCCCATCATTTGCTCGTACGACGGATTTTATAAGGGGGATTAAGGAAATGGAAAAACGTTTTATCCGATTCCCCGTACGGAAAAATCAAAAAGCAAAAGGAAAAAGTATAGGAAAACGCGGCGTGGGCATGGAACTTGCCGTAATGACCTTGCTGATTGTGGGTGCGCTTTCCATTTTAATTGTTTCTTCTTCCATAGGGAACACCTTATCCCGCCGGCAGGAAGAAACCTATACGCAAAAGCGCCTTGCTTTAACCTATATGGCAGAATCCTTTGAACACGCAATTCGCAATGGGGATTTGTTTGCAGAAGATGAATTTCGCAGCAGAAACATTTTTTTCAACAACGTGTTCCCCGAAAGCAAAACGTACACGGCGCAAAGCGTGTTGGGCGGAGATGCCAGTGTAAGTTACTTTTTAGCTTTTTACGGAGAAAAAGGGCAAACACTTTTAGCAGTGCAAATTGATAAAACAAAAACACTCAATTCCACGTCTACCGTTCGGCGTTGGGAAATAAACCCTTAGTAAGGAGAACTTTGAATATGGCAAAAAATGAAATGACCACGGTAGTTGTATTAATTCCCAGAAAGGGCAAGGTTCGTTTCTACGGTAAAAATACCGAAGGGGAATATGAAATTGAAGAAAAGTCGGTGATGGGCGAAGCGTGGTTTGACGAAATTTATTTTTCTCAACTTACGGATGCGTTAACAGAATACGCCAAGGATCACCCCCAAGCCATGGGCGGAAAAACGGCGGTACTTCTTCCCACCCACACGGTAGGTACGGATACGGTAAGCGTGCCTGCTATCCGCAAAAAGTTGATGCAAAACTCCCTTTCGGTTGCGCTGACCAGTGCTTATAAAAACAGCGAAGAACTTTTAATCAATACCATGCCCGTTGTGCAGAACCGTCAGTACGCGTCCTACGCGGTAACTTACGTTAAAAAATCTTTGATTGCCTCCGTTAAGGCGGCTTGCGCGGCTGCAAAACTGCCTGCGGAAGAAGTAACTTACCGCTCGTCTGCCACCGTAAACGGCATGCTTGCCCTGTATCCCCGCGTGAAAAACGCAAACTTCTTGCTTGTGGACGTGAAGGACGGGGAAACCAACTTTGCTTTTTCTGTAAAGGGCAGAACGGCAGGTTCCTACTCTTTACCTATCGGTTACGAAATTTTGGATGATACCAAGGTCTTACCCGAAGATAGGCTGATTGACCACGACGTAGCCCATTTGGCGGTATTAAACGCAAAAGAAAAGGCACGTGCCAAGCAACTTACCATTTTGCTGAATGAGCGCGGAGAACTGGGGGAGGACGGTAAACTGACCAAAGAACAGTTGGAAAATACCAAACTGCCCGAAGAAACTGCAAGCAGCGAAAGCATTGCAGAAGAAACCCGCACGCCCACGATTACCGCGCCCGCAGAAGAAGAATACTACGAAGGGGAGGAGCAGGAAGCCGCCATGCAGGAGGCAGAACGCCTTGCCGAACAAAACGCGCCCAAAGTAAAAGTAGGGCAGCGGAAACCCCGTCGTCTTCCCAAATTTATGCAACGGCCCATTCCCGAAACGCCCGAAGGGTTTGTATATGAAAATTTCCGCTATATCGTAAAATGGGCGCTGAACTTAATTCAGCGTAACGAACGGATTACCGCCCAGGGTGCGCCCGAAACGGTGTACGTAAACATTCCCAAGCAATACCGCTATTTAATAGATATGGTAAACGCGGAAAAGGAAGAAAACGGCATTTCTTTCCATACGGTGGATGTAAAAGAAGGGCAGGAATCCCTTTTGGGGGATTTGGATTTGTTCGGCGGTTTATACGCAGGGCAGTTTAATAAAAACAATAATTTCTGATTATGATTTACTATATTACCGCAATTGTTTTGGCGGCGGTGTTGGGGCTTTGCGTAGGCAGTTTTTTGAATGTTTGCGTATACCGTATTCCCAACGGCATTTCTTTATCCAAGCCGGCGTCGCATTGCCCAAACTGTAAAAACCCCATACGTTGGTATGATAATATCCCTGTAATTTCCTTTTTGATTTTACGGGGAAAATGCAGAAACTGCAAACAAAAAATTTCTCCCCGTTATATGCTGGTAGAACTTGTAAACGGTATGTTATGGGTGGGGGCGGATCTTCTGTTTTGGAAAAGTCAACCCGTGTATGCCGTTCTTGCCGCGTTAGCCGCCTCTGTTGCCCTTTGCGTGTTCTGTACGGATTTGGAATATATGATAATTCCCGATAGGTATTCGCTGATTTTGGCTGGGCTTGGGATAATTGCCATGTTCTTTGATCCCACTACCGTTTGGTGGTCGCACCTTGTTGGCGGCGCCGTTGCCGGGGCAATGTTCTTACTTGTGTATTATCTTGCCGCTTTTATTTATAAAAGGGAAGCGCTGGGCGGCGGGGACGTTAAATTTTCCGCGGCAGCCGGGCTGTTCTTGGGTTGGCAGAAATTTTTATTTATGTTACTTGTTTCTGCATTGGTTGCCAGTTTGGTACTGTTGACCGTGCGCATTGCCAAAAAACAGGAACAGGATAAGGAATATCCCTTTGCACCCTTTTTGTCTGCAGGCTTTTTGCTTGCTTTGGCAGTGGGTGCCCAAGTAATTGCTTGGTACGTGGGACTACTTACTTTTTAATGAAACTTACGCGCCCCGTTTTGGGGGAAAGGAGCGTTATATATGCAACAGTATAAATATACTGCCGTAAATTTAGCCAAAGAAAAGTTTACGGGTACGTTTATTGCAAAGGACGAAAAGGATTTGGCAGAGCAGCTTGCTAAGCAGGATTTGTTTTTGGTGAACTGCGTTCCCTATACGGGGGAAACGCCCAACTCCTTTTTCACCCTTGGTACGGGCAAGGTAAAGCGTTCGGAACTTACCACGTTTTGCCGTCAGTTTTCCATTATGATTAACTCGGGTATACCTATTTTGGGGTGTTTGGATATTTTGAAAAACCAAGCGTATTCGGGCTATTTTAAGAAACTGCTTGCCATTATTAACGAGGACGTAAAGGCGGGTTTGATGTTTTCGGACGCCTTAAACAAGCATAAAAAGGTGTTTCCCGAATTTTTCCGCAGCATGGTATTTGTTGGGGAAGCCAGCGGCAAACTGGAAATTGTGTTTAACTCCTTAGCGGATTATTACGAAACGGATTCGGCAATCAAACGCAAAGTAAAAAGTGCGCTGTCCTATCCCATAACCCTTTTAATTATGACGGTAGGTATCGTAATACTGATGCTGACTGTGGTTGTGCCCACCTTCCGCGAATCGCTTAGTTCTTTGGAAATTACCCCCACGGGTATTACCAAAGTTGTGTACGATATTTCGGACTTTATGCTTGCGTATTGGCGAATTATTTTGCTGATTGTCATTGTTTTGGGTGCTTCTGTTTTTATCCTTGGCAGATTTGAAAAAGGAAAATATTTTTTTGATTTATTAAAATTAAAACTTCCTTTAATTAAAAAAGTACAAATGTCCTTACTTTCTTCCCGTTTTGCACGCGGATTTGGCTTGCTTTTAAGCAGCGGTATGGATATTACGGATGCAATGGATACCATTGAAATCGTACTGGGCAACCGTTACATGCGCAAGCAGTTCCGTGCCGCGGCAGAGGATGTACGCCACGGTATGCCCCTGGCAATGGCGTTTGAAAAGTATAAACTGTTCCCGCCCATCTTAATACAGATGGTTGCGGTTGGTGAAAAAACTGCAGCGCTTGACGATATTTTAATGCGTTCCTGCAAATTCTTTGACGAACAGGTAGAAACCACCCTTACTTCTTTAACGGCGAAAATACAGCCCATTATGCTTTGTATTATGGGTGGTGTAATCGGTACCATGTTTATTGCGGTATACTCTCCCATGCTTGCCATTATGGGCGGTTTGGGCTAAACCAAGGAAAATCAGGGAGTGTGAACTTATGAATATAGATTACGAACTGTTACAATTTTACGTTTACAAAAAACTGATTAAAAAGAAACAGGCAGAAGCAATCCTTGCCGAATGTAAGCGTTTGCATACACCCGTTAGGGAATACCTTTTAACCAAAGAGTACGTTACCGAAACGGCAGAACTGGAAGCCCTTTCGGAATACTATTGTATTCCGTGTGCGGAAATAGACATGCTGGATATTGACCGGGGGCTACTTGAAAAATTCAATTTTGAATTTATGAAACGCCATAAATTTATCCCCGTTTCGGTGGATAAAAACGGCGTTCTTCTGGTAGCCGTGGGTAGACCTTTGGATATGAATGCCATTTCCGCAATCACGGCACAATTCTGTTGCCCCGTGGATACGGTGCTGGCTCCTCCGGGACAAATTGATCGGTTTATTGACTCGGTTACCGCTACCATTTCTACCTCCATGGCGCTTTCGGACTTGAACAACGAAAAGGACGAAAAGTTGTTTGCCGAAAAGGATGAACTTTCGGGGGGAATGTTTAAGCAGGACGACGTAATCAACAACCCTGCCGTTCGTTTGGTGGACTCGGTTATTAAGGAAGCAATACCCTTCCGTGCCAGCGATATTCACATTGAGCCTTTTGAAAAGAAAGTGCGCGTGCGCTACCGTATTGACGGGGATTTGCAAGAACGTGCGGATTTCCCCATTGAGTCGTACCCCGAAATTTGTGCCCGTATGAAGATTATGGCGGGTATGAATATTGCGGAACGCCGTATCCCGCAGGACGGCCGTATCAATATGATTATCGGGGGTAGGGAATACGATTTCCGTGTCTCTTCGCTGCCTACCGTATACGGGGAAAAATTCGTTATCCGTATTTTGGATAAATCTTCTTTCCACTTTACCCGTCAAGAACTGGGCTTTACGGAGTACGAAAACACCGTAATTGATAAAATGCTTGCCCGCCCGCACGGGATTATTCTTCTTACCGGTCCCACGGGTTGCGGTAAAAGTACCACGCTATATTCTTTCTTAAAGGAAATTAACGATCCCACTATCAATATCGTAACGGTTGAAGACCCCGTGGAATACACCATGGCAGGTATCAACCAAACGCAAGTAAATGCGAAAGCACATATGACCTTTGCCGCTGCGCTTCGTTCCATTCTTCGTCAAGACCCCGACGTAATCATGATTGGGGAAATCCGTGATGAAGAAACGGCAGAAATTGCCGTTCGTTCGGCAATTACGGGACACTTGGTATTTAGTACCTTGCACACGAACGACGCCCCTGGTGCCGTTATCCGTTTGGAAGATATGGGTGTGCCCGATTACTTGGTTGCGGATGCTTTGGCAGGCGTTATTGCACAGCGTTTGGTAAAGCGTCTTTGCCCCGCTTGCAAAAAGCGCGGTAAAACCAACGCGCGCGAAATGCAAATTTTAGGCATTGAAGAACCCGTAAGTATTTTCCGCCCGCAAGGCTGTCAGTACTGCAATAATACGGGGTATAAGGACCGTATAGCCGTACACGAAATTATGCACATTAACGATAAAATGAAGGGGATTGTTGCACACGAAAAAAACTTGGAAGTGCTTAGAAAACTTGCCGTGGAAGACGGGATGGTTACCCTGGTAGATTCGTGTAAAGAACTGGTTTTGAAGGGGATTACCAGCATTCAGGAAATGGTAACGCTCAGCGCGGAATAACAGCGGCGCTGCTTTTTCGCCGGGTTGTTTTTTAAGAAAAAACCAATTCTTATAAAAAGTTAAAAATCCGCAGAAAAAAATCTGCGGATTTTTTTATAAAACTATTGAAAATAGTTTTTTCAGGTTGTATAATATCACATATCATAAAAAAGGAGCGTTTTATGCGCAAATATCTTTTACCCAACGAAGGGCAATTTTATAAAGCGAATATGCACACGCACACTACCGTTTCGGATGGCGCAATGACCCCCGAGCAAGTAAAGAAAGTTTATCAGGAGCACGGATATTCTATTGTTGCTTTTACCGACCACGAAGTGTTTGTGCCTCATCATGATTTGACGGATGAAAACTTCCTTGCACTCTCGGGCGTGGAAGTTTCGGTGAATGAGCAAGTTCCCCCTGTGGATTTTGCATCCGTAAAAACTTACCACTTAAATTTTTATGCAAAAAGCCCCGAAATACTGGAATTTCCTCTGTTCTCGGAAACACGCGTTGGCGGGGTTACCCGCAACTCTATCACGCCCGATATGTTGAAATACGATTACCGTATCCCTTACGGCCCCAAGGGGGTAAATGAAGCCATCCGTTTGGGGGAGGAACTGGGATTTTTCGTTAGCTATAACCACCCCGTTTGGTCCATGCAAACGTATAAGGACTACGGCGATTTGGAAAACGTTTGGGGGGTGGAAGTGTACAATTCGGGATGCTTTATTACGGGCAGGGATGAAACGGTAATTCCTTGGGAGGATTTGCTTCGCCAAGGGAAAAACCCCTTCCCCTTAGCCACGGACGACGCACACACCCTGCGTGATTGCTGCGGCGGTTTTCTTATGGTAAAAGCAAAAGAACTAACCTATTCCACGGTAATCCAAGCTTTGGAACAGGGGGATTTCTACGCAACCACGGGCCCCAGAATTTACGAACTGTGGCTGGAAGGCACCGTTTTGCATATTTCTTGCTCGCCCGCGCAGCAAGTAAATCTGACGGCGGAAAACCGTTGGACGCACAACCATTTTGCTATGCCCGATCTTCGCACCGAAATCAATATGGATATTTCCACTTGGTTTAGAATTGCAAAGGAAGCCAAGGAAAAACTGAACCGAAACAGTTATTTCCGAATTACCGTAAAGGACCAAGCAGGCAAGGCCGCTTACACCAGGGCTTATTTTTACAATGAACTGGTAGGGGATGAAGAATAATGAAAAAATACCTTTTGCCCAAGGAAGGGCAGTTTTATAAAGCAAACCTGCATATGCACACCACCATTTCGGATGGAAGAATGACCCTTGCCGAAACCAAGGAAGAATACCAAAAGCGCGGATATTCCATCGTGGCTTTTACCGACCACGAAGTGCTTTTACCGCACGAAGATTTAACGGACGATAAATTCCTTGCCATAACTTCGGTAGAATACGCGTGCAACCGTCAAACGCGCGTCAACGATTTTTCGGACGTAACCGCCGTGCATATCAATTTCTATTCGCCCGAGCCAAACCGAACGCTTTCCCCCGTGTTCTCCGAACCACGGTTTTGGATTGAACATACCAAGCAGTACGTAACGGACGAAATGCGCAAAACGGATTATAAAATGTACTACGGCGTGGACCATATCAACCATATGATTCGCTTGGGTAACGAAGCAGGCTTTTTGGTAAGTTACAACCACCCCGCATGGTCCTTGCAAAACTATCCCGAGTACGCGGGGCTTAACGGCGTTTGGGGGGTGGAAGTTTACAACACGGGTTGCGCCATTGCAGGCTACCCCGATACCACCGTACCCTTGGACGATTTGCTCCGCCAAGGTAAACGCGTAGTGCCACTCGCTACGGATGACGCCCACTCCTTTAAGGATTGTTTCGGTGGATTCAATATGATTAAGGCGAAGGAATTGACGTACCCCGCCGTGTTTGAAGCAATGAAACGCGGGGATTTATACGCTTCCACAGGCCCCGAAATTTACGAACTCTACGTGGAGGACGGGGAAGTGCATATCACCTGCTCTCCCGCTGCGGAAATTATGCTCACCACGGATAGAAGATACGCAGGCCGCGTAAAGGCAACCGAAGGGCCCTTAACCGAGGCCACTTTCGGGCTAAAAGGCTTCTTCCACCAAAACGAAGAAATCCTTGCAAAAACCGACCACAAACCCTATATTCGCATCACTGTAAAGGACGCCACGGGCGCTTGTGCCTACACCCGCGCCTACTTCTACGACGAGTTGCAATAAACTACTCAAATAACGATAGCAATAAACAAACACCGCCCCGATTGCAAAACGCAATCGGGGCGGTTGTTTTATTCGTCAATACCAAATAAAGCATTCGGTTCCACGCCAAATTTTTGGTAAATCAGCAAAATGCTATCATACCCGGGTTTTTTCTTTCCCAAAAGCCATTGGCTAACGGTGGTTTGGTTCACCCCTAAAACGTCCGCAACCTGTTGTTGGGAATAGTTAAATTCTATCATAATTTGTTTAATAATTTCAACGTATGGCATGGAAAAATTATACACTATAACAGGTCAAAAGACTTGACTTAGGTCAAAAGACCTATTATAATAAATTCAGTTGTTTGATTTTTCCCTTTAACGCCAGAATTTAACCTAAAAACTGTAAATTCAACCAAACGGAAAGCAATTCAACTAACGGTTGCAAGGATTTTATTGCAACCGCAGGTAGAAAAACCTATAATTTTTATATGCGAAACAATCGCAAAAAAAATTGAAGGAGAAAACAATTATGCAAGGAAATGGGAAACGAATAGCTGCTTTCCGAAAGAAAAAAGGTTTAACACAGGCGGGATTGGGGGAGATGCTCAATGTTTCCTCTCAGGCGGTGTCTAAATGGGAGAACGATTTATCCGAGCCCGATTTGGAAACTGTAAAACGCATGGCAACGCTGTTTGGGGTTAGCATGGATGAATTGCTTTCCGAAGAGGTTGCGGCAACCGCTCAAACGGCAGCGCCCAAAACAATTGCGGGATATTGCAACGCGTGTAAAAAGCCGTTGTATTTAGGGGAAGATTACGAAGTTGTAACGGCGGAAGGCGGTATGCAAAAAATATACTGCGTGGAATGTTCTGAAAGGATTAAGGAACGCGAACGTTTGGCTGCGGAGCGGGCGAAGCGCGAACAGAAAGATGCACAAGCACGTGCATACATGGAAAAAGAAAAACAGTATAAAACCAAATTACGCCGTACGTTGATTTGGCCTGCTATCGGTGGGGGTGTGCTGTTTATTTTGTCTATTATTTTAGGTGTGTCGCAAGGAAGTGCGGGTTTATACATTGCCGGTGGGGCAGCCCTTGGCGTACTGTTCTTTACTTACGTTTCCCAACTGTTCTGGGATGGCGCAATTATGGATATTATGGGCGCTAGTGTAAAAACCATTCAATTCCCCGGATTGATTTTTTCGTGGGATTTAGATGGATTTATTTGGGTAATTTGCATGAAGATATTATTTGCCGTACTCGGTTTCTTGTTTACTGCATGTGCTTGGCTTGCAATTACCGCGTTTGCTGTTTTGCTTTCGCCGCTTACCTTCTTCTTTGCTTTGCACCGCGTTGCATCTGATAAAGAATTTCAAGAAATGGAAATCTAATTTTTAGGAGGATAATTATGAAAAAACTTTTCACAGCACTTATTTTAATCGTTAGTATTTGTGTGCTTACGGCTTGTGGGGGCGGCTCGGACCCCAAACCCAGCGTTACCCCCTCAACAAGCATTACGCCCACGCCGTCGGTATCCGTTGTTCCCACGTATACCGTAACGTACCACAACACTCAAATTGCAGCGAAAACGGTAAATCAGGGCACGCAACTGCAAAAGCCGACCGATCCCACAAAAGCAGGGCATATTTTCGGTGGTTGGTACACGGATGCCGCTTGCACGGTTCCTGCAACTTTCCCCATTACGGTAAATAACAACGTAAACTTATACGCAGAATTTTATTCGTATGCGAACGCGTTTGAAAAAGCGCGTGTCAATACAATCGGTTCCGCGGTGGAAGGTTACGAATTTACGCATACTACCACGATTGAAACAACCGTAAACAATATTCCTGTTGTAGGCTCGCAAACCTTATCCGGTACCACCACGGGAAGAACCCAATACAGCAAAAACGGCGCGGTAAATTATTACGATAAGTCCGTAAACAGCGGACTGTTGTTAAATGATGGTACCAACTATCAAATCAGAAGGGCAAACAGTTTACAAAAAATTACGGCAAACGAAAAAGGAGAAATGACCAAATACGAAGTGGAAGAAGTAAACGCCGCTTATACTTTTGATTCTTCCTCCTTTGCAAAGGCTTTGTTTACGTATTCCGAAGAACAGTTAAATGCAATTACCCCGGTTGCGGGAAAAAGCAATACGTATCGTTTAGATACCGATAGGAACTTTTCTTCTATCCTAGAAAGCGCGTCCAATCTTTTGAATAGCGCACTTGTTAAGAAACTAATCAGCAATATTCCCGAAAACGACGTGGAAACGGAAATGTTTGTAACCTTTGCCTCGGGTAAAATTTCTTCGTACACTTACGAAATGCATATCAGCGTTGCGGAAATTCAGTTTGACTTGGTTTACAAATTAGACTTTGTAAATCCCGGGCAAGTTCCCACCATTAATCCCCAAACCTTTGATGTAGCGTTGTCTCCCGATGAAATCAGCAACCTTTCGGCTGAAATTGAAAATGCGGTAAACGCGTTACAGGCACAAGAACATTCCGGGTATGATTACAAAGTGGAAACGGGCGTGGATTTCGGCGTTACCACGGGGGAAATCAATGCAACCGTTCAAGGTTCTGCACTTCGTAAAGTAAGCGGATCCAACGTATATTTCCACAACGATATTGAAATAGATACGGACTTAAAAAATCAAGATTTGTATAAAGATACCGGTTTAGAAGATGTCCACGTAAAACGCACCAAACTTGCAAACGGGGAAGTGCATATCATTGAAAAGAAAGTTTTTATGGATAGCACGCAACAAGTGGAAAACTATGCTCCCAATGCAACGGATTCCTACTTTACCTTGGGCTTAATCAATCAAGTGGGAACGTTGATGTACGTAGATAAAAAAGCGGAAGCACAAAGCGGCGAAACCGTATATGTTCTGGGTCTTTCCAATCAGGGCGCGGCAGCAGTGCTTACGTATGTAAACACAGAAATCAATGTGGATCCCTTAGATCGTTCTTCTGCAAATCCCTTGTTGTTCGGATCTTTCACGGCATCTTCGGTAGAACTGGATAAGGCGCTTTGCAAGGTAACGGTAAAGGGCGGAAAAATCCTTTCCATTTCTCTGGAAATGAAGGGAAGTTTTGTTACGAAGTTTGTTGGCTCTGCGGAATTTACGGTGGATAAGGAAGCGGATTTCAAGTTGAACTATACCTTAACTATGAATGAAGAAGGGGAAACCTTTGAACCTTACGAAAAGGTGAAAGACGCAAAATAAGAAACGTTTGTAAAATGCAATAAAACACAGTGCATTTTAGAATGATGCTAAATAAAAAGCCCGGAAAACTGATTGTTCGGTTTTCCGGGCTTTTTGCTTTGCTGATTACAATCATTGTTTTATTTCTTCCCCCGCCGGTATTCCTTGGGGGTTATGCCTGTTTTTTGCCGAAACAGTCGGCAAAAGCGGTTTAGTTCGGTAAAGCCTACCTGTGCTGCTACTTCACCGATTCTTAAATTCGTTTCGGTAAGCAAGCGTTTGGCGTGCGATAGGCGCAAGGATGTCAGGAACTGTATGGGAGAAACCCCACATTCTTCCTTAAACGCGTGCGCCAAATAATATTTGCTTAAATGGAAACGCTGTGCAATCTCCTCCAAATCCAAGGGGGCGGCGTAATTTTCTTCTAAATACTTTCGGATTTCCGCAAAGCGCGCGGGGGTGGAAAGGGTGGGGGCTTCATCTTCGCGGAACAGTAAAATCAACAACTGTTCTAAAATGGCGTTTACCGCAGATTCATACAGGGGCGCGCGGTCGGCAAGTTCCTTTCGCATGTTTTCAATCAGAACCGTTGCAGTTTGCATGGAGGCAAGTTTTCTTACGTGTAAAAACTCCGCAGGGCGGAATTTCAGCAGTGCAATCAGTTCCTTGGCGCGTAAAAGCGCGTCTGCCCGTTCTGCATTCAGTAAAATAATCACGCGTTCGTAGCGTTCGGATTTGGAGTGCAGGCGGTGTTCTTCGTTTCCCGAAATAAAAACCACGTCCCCTTCGTTTACGGTATAGTGCTTATCCCTAACCGAAAGGGTCGCGTTGCCGCGCGTAACAAAAAACAGCTCGTACCCATCGTGCGTATGCGTGGGCGAGGTGTATTCTTGCGTTGCTTTTATGTACAGTTGTTCTACAATGCATAGATGTTTCATAAATGTATTATACCGCATCTTTTTATAAAAAGAAAGCCTTTTTTGGAAAAAAAGCAAAAAACAGCAAAAAAGGGTTGACACGGCACAATGCGGTATGTTAATATAATAAAAAAGAATGATAGAGGCGCACCTTGTTATTAGCATAGCGTGTTACGGCTGCCAAAGCCGCGCTATTGTAAGGGACGGGTGCCGAAGTGAAGCGAATGGCAAACGCTTTGCTGGCAATACGGAAAATATCCGTGTTGTTGTCGCCTTTCGGGCGGAGAGCTATCCCTTTTACACATATCAGGCGTAGAAGAAGAGATAGCAAACCAAACAAAGGTTACGGCTATCTCTTATTTTTATATTTTTCTCGGAGGTAGAAAACAATGAAAAACACGGTATTTACGGGTGCGGCAACCGCAATCATCACCCCCTTAAACGAACGCGGCGTGGACTATGAAAAGTTTGGCGCGTTAATTGAATGGCAAATTAAAGAAGGGATTGACGCAATCGTTGCGGTAGGAACTACGGGTGAAGGCAGCACCCTTACGGATGCAGAACATAAGGAAGCAATCCGTTTTTGCGTAGAAAAGGTAGCGGGCAGGGTTCCCGTGATCGCAGGTACGGGTTCTAACGATATCGCTTACGCGATTGAACTTACCGAATACGCTTGCAAAGTAGGTGCGGACGCAATGCTCCTCGTTACCCCTTACTACAACAAGGCTACGCAAGAAGGTTTGTATCAATCCTTTACGGCGATTGCAAACGCAAGCACAAAGCCCTGCATTTTATACAACGTGCCCAGCAGAACGGGTTGCAATTTACTGCCCGAAACGCTTGCACGCCTTGCTAAGCACCCCAATATCGTTGCGGTTAAGGAAGCAAGCGGTAATATTTCCCAAATTGCTAAAGTGGCAGCCCTTTGCGGGGATGAAATTGATATTTACTCGGGCAATGACGACCAAATCGTTCCCGTGCTTTCCTTAGGCGGTAAGGGGGTTATTTCCGTTCTTTCTAATATCATGCCCAAGGAAACTTCCTTAATGTGCAAAAAATACTTTGCTGGGGACGTAGCCGGCGCTTGCAAAATGCAATTAGACTACTTAAACTTGGTAGACTTACTGTTCTGTGAAGTGAACCCCATTCCCGTAAAAGCGGCTTGCGCGGCTATGGGCTTCTGCGAAAATTATCTTCGCTTGCCCTTAACCCCCATGGCAAAGCAGAATGAAGAAAAACTGCTTGCCGAAATGCAAAAGCACAACTTAATTTAAGGTGAATTATGAAAGTTTTAGTTAGCGGTATTCACGGTTTTATGGGTAGGGAAGTGGTTGCTTTGCTCAATAAAAACGCGGGCGGTCATACCCTTCTTTGCGGCGTAGATATGCAAGCGGCGGCGGGGGATACCGTTCCCGTGTATTCCACTTTTGCCGAAGTAAAAGAAAAACCCGACTGCATTATAGATTTTTCCCACCATTCCTTAACCAAGGAAATGATGGCATATGCGTTAAGCACCAAAACGCCCATTGTAGTAGCCACCACGGGGCAAACTGCGGAAGAAAAGGAAATGATTTTTGCCGCGGCAAAAGAAATTCCCGTGTTCTTTTCGTACAATTATTCGTTGGGTATTGCCGTTCTTGTGGAACTTGCCAAAAAAACGGCAAAGGCTTTTCCCGATGCGGAAATTGAAATTGTAGAAAAACACCACGATAGAAAGTTGGATGCCCCCAGCGGCACTGCCGTAATGCTGGTGGATGCAATTAAGGAAGTTCGCCCCCAAGCGTATGCAAACGTGGGCAGAAGCGGTAACGGAAAACGCACCGCGGATGAAATCGGCGTTCACGCGGTAAGAATGGGCAATATCGTGGGTGTACACGAAGTAATGGTTTCCACCCAAACGCAAACTATAACCTTAAAGCACGAAGCGTTCACCCGCGCCCTATTTGCGGAAGGTTCGCTTTCTGCGGCAACCTTTTTAGAGGGGAAATCTGCAGGGCTTTACACTATGGCGGATATCGTTAAGGAAAACTAATCCTTTCCGCTGCATGCGGAAACAAGAATGTTTAAGGACGAAAATTTATGAAAATTGCAATTTACGGATACGGCAACCTTGGCAAAGGCGTAGAACTGGCTTGTCGGGATCACGGGGTAACCGTAACGGGTATTTTTACCCGCAGAAATCCCCAATCGGTGGTCAGTTACGGTGCGCCCGTGTATGGTATTGACCGTATCTACGATATGAAAAACGAAATTGACGTGGTAATTTTATGTGGGGGCAGCGCAACCGATTTGCCCGAAATTACCCCTGCACTTGCTAAGGATTTTTGCGTGGTGGACAGTTTTGATACGCACGCAAATATCCCTGCGCACTATGCCAAAGTGGACGAAGTAGCAAAGGGGGCAAAAACCACCGCGTTAATATCTTGCGGTTGGGATCCCGGTATGTTCTCCATTGCCCGTACCTACGCAAGTGCAATTCTTCCCCAGGGTAAGGATTATACTTTTTGGGGCAGAGGGGTAAGCCAAGGTCATTCGGACGCCATTCGCCGTATTCCCGGTGTGCTTGATGCAAGGCAATACACCGTTCCCAAGGATGCGGCGGTGGAAAGCGTAAGAAAGGGGGAAAATCCCAATCTTACCACCCGCCAAAAGCACCTTCGCGAATGTTACGTTGCGGTAGCCGACGGGGTGGATAAAGCCGCGGTGGAAACCGCCATTCAAACCATGCCCAACTACTTTGCGGATTACGATACGGTTGTAAACTTTGTAACTGTGGAAGAATTAAAACTAAATCACGCGGAATTGCCCCACGGCGGCAGTGTAATCCGTTCGGGCGAAACGGGAAAAGCAGGGGAACATAAGCAAGTTATTGAATATTCCTTAAAACTGGATAGCAATCCGGAATTTACCGCCAGCGTGTTAGTTGCTTATGCCCGCGCGGTATATAAATGCAATCAAAAAGGGGATTTCGGCTGCAAAACGGTTTTGGACGTTTCTCCCGCCGATTTATCTCCGTTTAGCAAAGAAGAATTGTTGGCACACTTACTGTAAAAAACGGTAATTTGTGCAAAGGAACTATGATGGAAAGAGAACTGATTTGCGATAATTTATCCGTCAGCGGTAACGACTTGTTATTTGCCGGTGTTTCGGTGCGTAAAATGGCAGAAAAGTACGGTACGCCCTTATACTTGTTTGATGAAAACAAGGTGCGTGAAAACTGTCGCATTTATCTAAATACACTTCGTGAAGAATTTGGGGAAAACTGCCGCGCATTATATGCAAGCAAGGCGGCGGCGTTCCGTGCGCTTTACCGTGTAATGAAGGAAGAAGGAATGGGAATTGACGTAGTTTCCGCAGGGGAAATTGCTACGGCGGAAAGTGCGGGATATCCGTTACAAAACGCGTTTTTCCATTCCAACAACAAAACGGATGCAGACGTGCGCTTTGCCATTACACGGGGCGTTGGCTACTTTGTTGCGGATAATGAAGAAGAACTGTATGCGGTAAACCGTTTGGCAGGGGAACTGGGTGTAAGGCAAAAGGCACTTTTGCGCGTTACGCCCGGAATTGACCCCCATACTTACGCAGAAGTAGCAACGGGAAAGGTGGATTCCAAGTTCGGTTCGCCCATTGAAACGGGACAGGCAAAGCGGGTGGTACAAATTGCGCTTTCCCTTCCGAACGTGGATTTTGTGGGATATCACTGCCACGTGGGTTCCCAAGTGTTTGATAGCGACGTATATCTGCAAACGGTGGATATTATGTTCGGCTTTATGGCGGAAATGCGGGACGAGCTTGGCTTTACCGCAAGCGTTATGGATTTGGGCGGCGGATACGGTGTTAGATATACGGCGGCGGATCCCCACATAGATATTGCGGCGAACATTCGTACGGTTGCCGCAGCCATTAAGGCAAAGTGCCAAGCACTGCATTTGCCCCTTCCGATTATTTGTATGGAACCGGGCAGAAGTATCGTCGCAAACGCAGGGCTAACCGCTTATACGGTAGGAACGCGTAAAGTGATTGAAGGCTATAAAACCTATCTTTCGGTAGACGGCGGCATGGCAGATAATCCCCGTTATGCGCTGTATCGTTCGGCATATACCCTTCTTCCCGCAACGCGCATGAACGAAGACTGCAACACTGTGTATTCGGTGGTAGGCAGATGCTGTGAAAGCGGAGATATTCTGCAAGAAAACGTGCCCTTGCCCCAAAGTATGCAGCGCGGTGATATTCTTGCGGTGTTGACTACGGGCGCATATAACTATTCTATGGCGTCCAATTACAACCGTTTACCCAAGCCCCCCGTGGTTATGATTGCGGATGGGTCGGACCGAATTGCGGTGCGCCGCGAGTCTTTGGAAGATTTATTCCGTTTGGACGAATAGTACTTGCGCTTATGGCATTATTGAAAGAAATTCACGCGTATTTGGAAACACTTGGCTACTTGGCGGAAGATATTGCCTATATGGATTCTTCTTCGGTTTACGTAGCCCAACAAATCGCCATGTACGCGCATCAAGGGCAAACGCGCGTAAATGGGGAAAATTATTTTGCCCATCCCTATCGGGTTTTGCAAAAATACCGCAAAGCCGTGGGTATTGTGGAAGGGGATTATTTTTGCTTGAACGAAGACCTGTTGGTGGGGGAATGTAAAGTTCCTTACAAAGGCGTGCAAGAAGTATGTTTGTTGCACGACGTGTTAGAAGATAGTTCGCTTACTGTTGCGGACGTGGAAAGCGTGTTTGAAGAACTTTCCCTGGGTAACTTTTTCCGTATTTATATCAAAGAACCCCTGCTGCTGTTAACGCGGAAGGATGGGGAAGAATACGTTACATATTTGCATAAACTGTTGCCCTCCCCAACGGCATCCCTTGTAAAACTGATGGATTTTTCGGATAATATGGATATTTCCACCTTAACCGTTTTGGGGGAAGGGGAGATGGAGCGGCTGTTTGATTATACCATGTATGCCCGTCTGATTAACGAAGCGTGGCACTTTTTGGAAAACATGTATAAGTATCGCAGCATAATGCAACAGAGAAAAGAAGGGGGCAATCCCTTTTCCGAAAAAAGTAATTAAATGTGCACGGCGCGCTATCCAAAAGGGGATAGCGCGCTGTTTTATGTATAAAATTTTGTTTTAGCATAGAAAAAATCCCCATATTAGTAAAAAAAATGGATTTCCTGAAAGGAAATTTTTTTATATTGTTGACAAAGAAAAAAACGCTGTGTTATAATAATTTTCGTAGGTGGAATCGTAGATTCCTTCTGCGATTCTATTTTTTATGCGAGGTAATAAACAATGAGTTTCAAAAATGCCTATCTGAACGAATTGATGGAAAGAGTGGTAAAAAGAAACGCCGGTGAAAATGAATTTCACCAAGCAGTACAGGAAGTATTGGAATCTATTGAACCCGTTTTGGAAAAACACCCCGAATACATCACTTCGGGCGTGATTGAAAGAATGGTAGAACCCGAAAGAATTATTAAATTCCGTGTTCCTTGGGTAGACGATAACGGTAAAGTACAGGTAAACCGTGGTTTCCGTATCCAATTCAACAGCGCAATCGGTCCCTATAAGGGCGGCTTACGTTTCCATCCTTCGGTAAACGAAAGCATCATCAAATTCCTTGGTTTTGAACAAACCTTCAAAAACAGCCTTACCTCCCTTCCCATGGGCGGCGGTAAAGGTGGTTCGGACTTTGACGCACGCGGTAAGTCGGATGGAGAAGTAATGCGTTTCTGCCAAAGCTTTATGACCGAACTGCAAAAGTATATCGGACCCGATACGGACGTTCCTGCAGGGGATATCGGCGTTGGTGCGCGTGAAATCGGTTATATGTTCGGTCAGTATAAACGTCTTCGTGATGAATTTACGGGCGTTTTAACGGGTAAAGGCTTGCCCTACGGCGGTTCTTTGGTTCGTCCCGAAGCAACCGGCTTTGGTGCAGTTTACTATACCGTGGAAATGTTGAAATCCTTTGGGGAAGACGTTAAGGGTAAAACCTTTGCTATCTCCGGTTTCGGTAACGTTGCTTGGGGTACCGTTCGCAAGGTAAACGAACTGGGCGGCAAGGTTGTAACCATTTCCGGTCCCGATGGCTACATCTATGATCCCGATGGTATCAGCACCGAAGAAAAGGTAAACTTTATGCTTGAAATGCGTGCTTCCTGCCGTGATAAGGTACAAGATTACGCAGATAAATTCGGCGTACAATTCTTTGCAGGCAAACGACCCTGGGATACCAAGGTGGACGTAATTATGCCCTGCGCAACGCAAAACGAAGTTGGCATTGAAGATGCAAAGAATATCGTGAAAAACGGCGTTAAGTATTACGTGGAAGTTTCCAACATGCCCACCACCGCAGAAGCAGTTGCTTACCTGAAAGCAAACGGCGTTGTGGTTGCTCCTTCTAAGGCGGTTAACGCAGGCGGCGTTGCTGTTTCGGGCTTGGAAATGAGCCAGAACTCCATGCGTTACAGCTGGTCTGCAAAGGAAGTAGACGAAAAGCTGCACGATATTATGAAGAATATCTACAAAGCGTCCTATGATGCTGCTAAGGAATACGGCGTGGAAGGCGACTTGGTTGCAGGTGCAAACATTGCCGGTTTTATTAAAGTGGCAGAAGCAATGAAGGCACAAGGCGTGGTATAAGAATACCCGTAAAAATGTGATTTTTCGCTTGATTTTCAAAGGGAAAAATACCTAAAATTTCATAATTCCGTCCGTTTGCATTTTGGCAAACGGGCGGTTTTTTATTAGAAAAAGGTTGACCGCGTTTTCCCTTTGGTTTATAATAGAAACAGAGAATTGTAGGAGAGTAAGCATGGCACACGTTTTAATTGCGGAAGATGATACCGAACTTGCCCTGTTGTTCCGCCACGTCTTGGAAAAGGCGGGCTATACGGTAACCGTGGTTTTTGATGGGGAGGAGGCAGAACAGGCACTTGCCGCATCCTTTTTTGATTTGCTGGTTTCGGACGTTATGATGCCCAAAAAGGACGGATTTTCTTTGGTGCGTTCGTTGCGCGAAAAGGGAAATACCCTTCCCGTACTGATGATTACCGCCAAGGCAGAATTTGCGGATATGCGCCAAGGATTTTTGGCAGGAACGGACGATTATATGGTAAAACCCGTCAATGTGGGGGAAATGCTAATTCGGGTGGGGGCTCTTCTTCGCCGCGCACAAATGGCAAATGAACGGAAACTTACCATCGGCGGAACGGTTTTGGATATGGATTCACTTACCGTAAATAGTGGGGGAGAAAGCATGGTTCTGCCCCAAAAGGAATTTATGATACTTTATAAAATGGCGTCTTTTCCGGGCAAAATCTTTACCCGTAAGGAGATGATGCAGGAAATTTGGGGATATGATGGGGAGATGGATACGCATACGGTAGACGTGCATATCGGAAGGGTAAGAGATCGCTTTCGGGATAATCCCGATTTTGATATCGTAACCATTCGCGGTATCGGCTATAAGGTGGTGCGGAAATGATGGAAAAGCAAGTTGCAAAAAAGAAATTGCCCGGTTGGAAAAAGCGCTCTTTTCGCTTTTATTTTATTCTTTTTACCGTAATTACCGTGTTTGTTGCCGTTGGGGTGGAAAGTACGCTTTCTGCAATTTTAACCAAATATTTGCCTGCCAAATTCCGTATTCCCACCTTTATCTTAACGGGGGTTTTGGGGCTGATTATCGGCACGGTTCTTTCTTTTTTTATTGGAAAATTTTTGCTTTCACCCGTTAAAAACTTGCAAACGGCAATGAAAGCGGTTACAGCCGGCGACCTTGCTGCGGCGGTAAGCGAAGAAAGTATTTTTGAAGAAATTACCAGCATCAACCATTCTTTCAACCTGATGATTGGGGAACTGCGTTCTTCCGAACAAATGCAAAGGGATTTTGTTTCCAACGTATCGCATGAATTCAAAACACCCCTTTCGGTTTTGGAAGGATATGCGCAGCTTCTGCAAGATCCCTTGCTCACTTCCGAAGATCGGGAAATTTACATTCAAAAAATTATAGATACCACCCATAAAATGAATGAACTTATCGGCAATATTTTGCTGCTTTCCCGCCTTGACCATCAAAGGTTGGAACCTGTAAAAAAACGATATGACTTAGCAGAGCAAGTGCGTACCACAGTTGCCGAATTGCAAAAAAAATGGGAAAGTAAAAATTTATCCTTTGACGCAGTTTTAGAAGAAGTTTTTATTTTACAAAACGAAATGCTGCTATCACACATTCTTGTCAATTTAATTGATAACGCAATCAAATTCAGCCCCGAAAACGGAACGGTAACCCTTACCTTAAAGCGCGCGGACAATACCGCCGTATTTACGGTTACGGATGAGGGGGAAGGGATACAGCCGCATGCGGAAGAACGGATTTTTCAACCCTTTTACCAAGCGGATACTTCCAGAAAAGCGGAAGGCAACGGATTGGGCTTAGCGCTCGTGAAACGCGTTTTAGATAAAACAGGGGGTAGTATATCGGCGAAAAACACACCACAAGGGGGCGCTTGTTTTAGCATAGTTTTACCCATAGATTAACGGACGTGCATACGTAAAAACAGACCAAGCGGTCTGTTTTTTCTTTTTCAAAGAAAAAAAGATTAGTATGGGCGAATTGTTTGCAAAATTCCCTTACGGGGTGTATAATAAGTAGGATTTTTACCGTAAGGGGGTGGCTGTATGGCAGGGCAAGAAAAAGTGCTTTCGGAAGAAAAACGCCGTTTGTTTGAAAGCGCACCCGTAGGGAAAGCACTGCTTACCATGGCAATTCCAAGTATTGTCAGTCAACTTATTACCATGGTGTACAATTTGGCAGATACCTACTTTATCGGTAAAAGTAACGATCCTTATAAGGTTGCTGCCGCCACCTTGGTAGGCGTTTTATATTTTATGTTAAACTCTCTTGCCAACCTGTTTGGTGTGGGCGGTGGCAGCCTGTTATCCCGCCTTTTGGGAAAAAAACGGGATAATGAAGCGCGCAACGTTTCTTCTTTCAGTTTTTACGGAAGTTTTGTGCTTGCCGCAGTGTATTCGCTTGTTTGCCTGTTGTTTTTAGAGCCGGTTACGCGGCTGTTGGGTGCATCCGAAAATACGTTAGCCTATGCGAAAAGTTATCTGTTTTGGGTGGTTGTTGTGGGGGCAATTCCTTCCACGCTTTCTATCACCATGTCCCACTTAATCCGCAACGCGGGCTATTCCAAGGAATCGGGCTTTGGGCTTACCCTTGGCGGCGTTTGCAATATTGTTTTAGACCCTTTGTTTATGTTTGTAATTTTGCCCAAAGGGAACGAAGTTACGGGGGCGGCAGTCGCCACCTTGCTTTCTAACGTGATTTCTTTTGGGTATTTTGCATACGTATATTACCGGTTAAGAAAAAAATCCGTTCTTACCCTTTCCCCAAGGGCGGTTCGCATCAGTAAGGGACTCATTGGGGAAGTATTTGCTATTGGGCTGCCTTCGGCAATTACCGCATTGCTTGCCAACGTTGTTTTGATTATTAAAAACAATCTTACCGAAAACTATGGGGATATTGAACTTGCCGCCTACGGTATCGTTACCAAAATTGATATGCTGCCCTTAAATATCGGTATGGGGCTTTGTCAAGGTATGATGCCCCTTGTGGCGTATAATTACGCCTCGGGGGATTATCAGCGAATGAAAGCCTTTGCGCGTGCCGCGCAGGTGTGGGGCATGGCGGCAGCGGTTGCTTTTATTTTGATTAGTCAAACGCTTGCACCTTTCATTATCCGCTTGTTTATCCAACATGCACAAACGGTTTCGTACGGCACCAAGTTCTTGCGAATTGCTTGCCTTGCACCCCCGTTTATGATATCCAACTTTCAAAAAATTTTCTGTCTGCAAGCCATGGGAAAGGGAAAGGAGTCCCTTCTTTTGGGGGTTCTTCGCCAAGGCGCTTTGGCAATCCCCGCACTTTTCATTTTGAATTCCGTTATTGGGCTTTATGGGGTGGTAATGTCGCAAACAATTTCGGACGGGCTTACCTTTATTGTCAGCACCCTTTTGTATCGCAAGGTTTATAAAACCTTAATTACTAATAGCGCACAAGAACAATCGCAACAAGTTGCGCAAGAATAAGAAGTTTTTTACCGAAGAAAAGACGAACATGCAAGGAGGAAAAAGAAGATGATTGCAACCGTTATCCTATCGGGGATTACCGTAATTGGGCTTATTTCCTCGGTGTTGTTTTTTCCTAAAATTCGCATAGGCAAAAGGGAGTTTTCCACTTTTTGGATGGTGGGGCTAATCGGCGCACTTTGTATGTTTTTGTGTGGGGGAATCACCCTAAAAGGGTTTTGGCAAGGGCTTACCGCAAGCGGGGGAATGAATCCCTTAAAAATTCTGATTTTGTTTTTGTCTATGACCTTTCTATCCGTCTTTTTGGATGAGGTCGGCTTTTTTTCGTACCTTGCAACGCACGTAACCGCCCACGCAAAGGGCGGGCAAAAAACGCTGTTTTTCGTGGTATACGGTCTAGTTTCGGTTCTTACCGTGTTTACCTCTAACGACGTAGTTATTTTAACATTTACCCCCTTCCTTTGCTATTTTGCAAAGAACGCGAACATCAGCCCCGTTCCTTATTTGGTAGCAGAATTTTGCGCCGCAAACACGTGGAGCATGATGCTGATTATCGGCAACCCCACTAACGTATATTTGGCTTCCGCAAGCGGAATTACCTTTTTAGAGTACCTTAAAGTGATGGCTCTTCCCACCCTTTTTGCCGGGGTAGTACAAATTGCAATGCTTTTACTGCTGTTTAGAAAGCAATTAAAAACGCCGTTGGCGGTGGAAATTGCCCCCGAGCCCCTAAAAGAAAAACTGCCTGTGGAAGCAGGGCTAATCCACTTGGCAGCTTGTTTGGTGCTACTGGTATTTTCTTCGTATATGGGGCTTTCCATGTGGCTGATTTGCGCAGTTTGCGCGCTTTCCCTTCTTGTATGCTCGCTACTATTTACTGCGATTCATAAACAAAAATTTTTGGTTCTTACCCATACCGTAAAGCGCTTACCGTGGACGCTCGTTCCCTTCGTTTTATCTATGTTCGCCCTTGTTTTAGCACTGAAAACGCAAGGCGTTACCGAAAAAATTTCGGGTTGGTTGGGGCAGGAAAACGTAATTTTAAGATATGGCGTTGCTTCCTTTTTCGCTTGTAATTTAATCAATAATATCCCTATGAGCGTTTTGTTTTCCACCATTCCGCAAATGCCCACTGCCTTGCTTACAAACAAGGCGGTTTACGCAACCATTATCGGTTCTAACGTGGGCGCGTTTTTAACCCCCGTGGGCGCGCTTGCAGGTATTATGTTTACCCAGCTGGTTCGCCAAAAACAGGTAAAATTCACCTTCAAAAGCTTTGTGCTTTACGGCGCGGTTCTTTCTATTCCTACCTTGCTTGCCGCCCTTTTAGGCCTTGCTATTCTTTTATAAGAGCTTGGGTAGGGGATTTTCCCTTCAGTATATTAAAAAGAGCACTCTTTTGTGAAAGAGTGCCCGAATATGTAATAATAGTGGAGCTCGTACACCGTTAGCAAGTGTTGATACCCTTGCACCAACGTCCAAAACGGACGGCAGAAACACCACTACAACTAGTATATCCCAACCAACGAAAAAAAGCAACCCCTCAAGCGAAAATTCTTCGGAAAAAATTAAAAAGGTTAAGGAAAGGGCTGCTTTAGCAAGCAAAAATGAAACGAAATCCCCCACCGAAAGCGAGGATATTAGGCTTTCGCTTGTTGATAACAACAATAAAAATGGGTATAATACAAAAAAGCAACGAACCCAATATATTCAATGGAAATCGGATGCCTTATCTTGGGCAAATAACCCTAAAAGAAAAATAGGAGATGTTAATATAGGGTATGATGAAACATTTGCGTACATATATGAAGCAATAGATGCGGACACTGAGGGATTTCCTACAGATTATCGCATTATTCTCAAATTCCTATAAACAATAAAAACGAAATTGAGAAGTTCTTAAAGGAGATTAAAGAAAACAATGAAGGAAAAGACAAAAGCGTTTATGGAAGTGTTGCTCGCTATAAAAATGCAGGAACACAACATTATCGGAATAACACAAATGCTTTGGGAGGACAATCAATCAATGGACAAAGTGGTGGATTATATAGAACAGAACCCCAACGCAACAGAAACACAAGTAATGAGGAAAGTTTTAGAGATAAAGGGGCATCTAAAAGAAAAGCAATAAGATACCAATTCACGGAAGAAGGCGGAATGATTGTTACGTATTCTGACGGCACCACGGAAGAACGCAGTTCCCTAACCTACGCCCCATGGGAAATTTCCAAAAGTTTGCTAATTCGTGTTCGTTTTCTGCGCCAAAGGGTTCATAAAAATCTATTTTAATATCGTGAATACCGAATGCTTGACTTTTTCCTCAAATACGGATATAATAATACCCGACAACCAAAACCCCTTACCCTTGCTTCCATAGTTAAATGGATATAACAAGCCCCTCCTAAGGGCTAGTTCTGGGTTCGATTCCCGGTGGGAGCGCCAAAAAAACGACCGATTTCTCGGTCGTTTTTTGTTTTTATAATCTATTTTCCCTTGAGCGAAAAATAGATGACTTTGGGTTGGGGTGTACACTAATAGACCTGTAAGTATAAAAAGGTATACGGGTTTCCTTATGACAACTTAAAAACTATACGTTGCTTGGTGTACTTTTTGGTAGGGGATGGTGGTTGCGGAGCCGCCTTCGGTGTAGGCACCGGAAGATGCGGGGATGATGTAGTTACTTACTGCGCTATGCGTTTCAATCACAAGTTCTCTGTAACCCCAGAAGGATTGCTTCCAAGCAGATTCCGTGGCGTTATCCAAGGTGTAACTAAAGTTACCCGTTTGCGCAATGGTTAAGCCCCTATAATTCGTGGCAAGAACTGCTGCGTGGTGAGTATGCCCCATAAACAAGCCGCGTACACGCTTATTGCTGTTTAAGAAGTTACGGAACTGCGTGCTTTCTGCGTTCAAAGCGTATTCGTGTGCAAGTAACCAAATATTGCTTACGTTTGCGTTCGCTTTTACAGCGCCCATCAAGTGATTCATATCCACGCCCGTATATACGCCGTCGTGATGTTCTGTGGGGTCAAGGTTTCCGCCGTAGGTATCCGAAAGAACGAACAAGTTGTCGCCCACGGTGAAGTGGCCTTGGCGGTTTTGTCCGGTAATTTCAAACCATTTTGCGTTTCCGTACTGTTCGTGGTTGCCGGGAACGTAATAAATGGGGAAGTCCTTGGGAAGTTGGGAAACGTAATTATCAACGAACAACTTGGTGTACGAAGTTCCCGTGGTTAAATAGTAACCGTACGGGGGGAACGCCCAGTGGTCCAAGGATTCGTCGCCAAGAATTACAAGCGCGTCAATGGGATCTTTTTGGTGTTCGGCTTTAATGCCGTCCACCCATTGTTGTAAGCGTGCGTTGCTGCCTACGCCGTACCAGCTGTGGCTATCGGGGGTATAGTGCATATCGCTGCTAATTAAAATGCGGATGCGTTCTTTTGCGGGTTCTTGGGTGGGCATAGCGCCAACAACCGAAACGTTATCAATGGTCAAATCAATGGTGAATGCCCAGCTTGCAAACACAACGTAGTATTCGCCGTCCTCATCAACCGTAAAGGTTGCGGGGGCATAACCCGTAGTAGCCTTAAAGTCGCTATCGTTGGTAACCGAAATGGAGGCGGTGTAGAAAAGGCTTGCAATCGCGTTTTCGGGTTTTACGGCAGATTCGTTACTTGCCTTGGAAACGGCAAAGCCTACGTACGCGCCGCCCGCTGTACCCGTTTGCATTTTGTTTACTGTCATATCCGCGGAAAGGGTATAAACCACGCCTTTTTGCAAGGTTACGGGGATGCTGGTTACGATATTGTTATCGTTGGTAACGATTTTCAGCGCGCCGTTCGTAACGCTTACGTTAGAAGCGCCTTGGTGGTTATATCCCCACCATCCTGCGGGGAAGCCCGTTCCGTTCGTATTAAAGGTACCGTTGGAAACTAAGTTCGTGCCAACCGCCCACGTTTTCCAACGTGCGGTTGCAACAAGATTTTGGGTAAGAATTAAGGTGTCGCCCACGCTATATTCGGTGCCGTTCACCGTCCAACCCAAGAACTCGCTATTTGCCTTGGTAAAGCCGTTAGCAGGCAGGGTAACCGTTTCGCCGATATTGACGATAATGGGGTTTACAGAGCCCGTAGTGCCTTCACCGCCCGTAAAGGAAAGGGATACGGTGGTTGCGCCTTCGTATTTGGGGAAGTCTTTCACGGGAATATCCGCGCCCTTTTCGTAGCAAGTGAATTCGTCAAAGGCAACCAAACCGCTAAACGCGTAAAGCATAATGCGGAAGTAGTAGTAACCCGTTTTGGTTGCGGTAAATTCGGTGGAGTAGGTTCCGTAAGGTTGCGTGCCCCAAGTAATTACGTCTGCAAAGTCTTTAACTACCGTGGTTGCTCCGTTTTCTTTACATTCGGTAACTAAACTTAAGTGAACGTTGTGCCCGTTCAACTTGGTGGCGTTAATGCTCATCATATCAAAGCTGAACACGTAGGTTTTGCCTTGTTCAACGGCGATTTTCAATCCTACCCAAGCGTTGGGTGCGATAGAATCTCTCGAAGAATCAAATACAAGCGCGGAGGTGCCGTCCCCAATATAGCGGTTGTAGGTGGCGTCGAATGCAAAGAACTTGGTGTTATAACCCCAGAAGGTGCCGGGGGCAACCGAATTATCGTCGTCCGTAATCCAACCCCAGTCATTTAAGGGGGCGGAAGCTGGGCAGTCGCCGTTTACAATGCTGCTTACCGCAACGCCTTCGTTTTCTTCGTAGGTTAAGGATTTATCGGGTAAGGTTTGTCCTTTTTCGTAGCATTTGAATTCGTCAAAAGCAATCGTACCGCTCATGCCGTAAAGCACGATATCAAAATAGTAGTATCCCGTTTCTTCGGCGGTAAATTCAAACGAATAGGTTTTGTAGGGGGAAGTGCCCCAAGCAAAGCCTTGCGCAAAGTCCTTTAAGGGGGCGAAGGCAGAATCGTTGGGGTTGTTTAATTCGTTTAAGAAAGCAAGGCGAATAACGGGTGCGGTAGCTTTTATTGCGTTAATGCACATCATATCAAAGCTGAATACGTACGTTTTTCCGCCTTCCACTGCCATTTTCAAAGCAAACCAGGAATTATTTTCCCCGCCCGCAGGTCTATTATATACAAGCGCGTACGTGCCGTCCCCAATATAACGGTTATATTCTTCGCTAAGGGTGTAGTAGTCATTATGCCAGCCCCAAAGGATACCTTGCGCAACGTCGCCGTCTGCGTCAAAGTTGTTGCCGTCTTCTTTTAAGGTGGTGCCTGCGGGGAAGTCCCCATTAATCACCTTGTTTACCGAAGAAGGAACGATAATCTCGGGTTCCACACTGGGGGGAACCGAAGGGCCAACGCTGGGCGTGGGTGTAGCCGAAACACTAACGCTGGGCGTAGGAGTAGAAGAAACACTTACGCTAGGTGTAGGCGTAGCCGAAACACTTACGCTAGGCGTGGGCGTAGCCGAAACACTTACGCTGGGCGTGGGTGTAGCCGAAACACTAACGCTGGGCGTGGGTGTAGCCGAAACACTAACGCTGGGCGTAGGAGTAGAAGAAACACTTACGCTAGGCGTAGGAGTGGCCGAAACACTTGTGCTGGGCGTAGGAGTGGAAGAAACACTAACGCTGGGCGTAGGAGTAGCCGAAACACTTGTGCTGGGCGTAGGAGTAGAAGAAACACTTACGCTGGGTGTGGCAGATGGCGTTGTTGTGGGGTTTTTGGTGCAGCCTGCAGCAATGCAGGAAAGAACCAAACAAAGTATCAATGCAATAATGGATAACCTTTTCATAAAAATCTCCTAAATAAATTTCTATATTAAACACAAAAACGTATGGTTTTTACTTCTTAAAAGTGTAGGTCGCTTGATGCACTTTTTGATAGGGAATTGCCGTTTGGGTATAGCCGTTAAGAATCGCTTGCGTTTCGGGAATAATATAATTACTTACCGCGCCGTGCGCGTCAATAATTAATTCCCTATATCCCCAAAAGCTTGCAATAAGGTCTTCTTCCGAAGCATCGTCTAACGTATACGAAAAGTTACCCGTTTGCGCAACGGTTAAATTTCTGTAATACGTAGAATAAACGTTGGCAAGGTGGGTATGCCCCATAAACAAGCCGCGAACGCGTTGGTTACTCTTTAAAAAATGAATAAACTGCGCGCTTTCCGCATTAAATTGAAATTCGTGCGCCAAAAGCCAAATGTTGCTTGCGTTGGTGTTTGCTTTTACTGCTTTTGTTACGTGGCTCATATCAACGCCCGTATACATGCCGTCGTGATGCCCGGCGGGGTCAAGGTATCCTGCGTAGGTATCCGCCAGGATAAACAAATTGTCGCCAAGGGTAAAATAACCTTGTCGGTTTTGCCCGGTTAGTTCTACCCATTTTGCATTGCCGTACTGCTCGTGATTGCCGGGAACGAAATAAACGGGGAAATCCTTGGGCAGTTGGGAAACGTAGCGTTTTACCAAATCCTTGGTATACGAAACCCCTGCGGTTAAATAGTAGCCGTAGGGCGGAAAAGCCCAATGGTCAAGGGAAGTATCCCCTAAAATTACAAGCGCGTCAATGGGGTCTTTTTGGTGCTCTGCAATAATCCCGTCCACCCATTGTTGTAAACGCGCGTTACTTCCCACGCCATACCAACTGTGGCTGTCGGGGGTGTTATGCATATCGCTGGAAATTAAAATACGTACCCGTTCGTTTACGGGGTCTTCCGTGGCGGTATCCGTCGTGATAAAAACGTTGTCAACCGTAATATCTAAAATGGAAAGCCAGCTTGCAAAAACTAAGTAATAGGTGCCGTCCGTATCCACCGAAAAGGTGGCTTCGCGGTATCCCGTCATCACGAAAAACTCTTCGGTATTCGTAACGGAAATGCCCGATGTAAAGAACAGGGAAGCAATGGCGTTTTCGGGCTTAACGGCGGTTTCATCCTGTAATTGGGAAACGCCGAATCCGATAAAATAATCGCCAAACGGCCCCGTTTGCATGGTGTTTACGTGAATATCCGCGGAAAGAGTATATTTCTTACCTGCTTGCAAGGTAACGGGGGTCTGCATCATCATCGAAGTAAAATCCGCCACAATGTTAAGCTTTCCGTCCGTAACGGTAACCAATGCGGCGTTATTATTGTTATATCCCACCCAACCGGTAGGGAAACCCTCTGCATTGCCGTTAAAGGTGCCGTTGGGAACCACGTTCGTTGCAGGCGCAACGGAAGGGTTCGGCGCGGAAATGGAAGGGGTTGCGCCGGGGGATACGGAAGGGCTTGGGGACGGGTTTTTCGAACACCCTACCGCAATGCAAGAAAAAAGGATGCAAAGCAAAAGGGCAAGATAAGATGTTTTTTTCATAAACACCTTGTTATAAACCTAATTCCTTGGCAAGCGCCTGAAATGCAGGTAAGGCGCCAAGCACCTTTTCTTTAGCGGTGCAGTAAGCAATTCTTACGTAGCCCGTAACGCCGAAGTCGTCGCAAGGAACAACCAAAATTTCGTGCGCTTTTGCCTTTTCGTAAAAAGCAAACGCGTCGCCCCGGATGGGGGATTTCACAAACAGATAAAACGCGCCGTCCGGCTTTACGCATTCGTAGCCGTATGCGGAAAGGTTGTCGTAAAGCAAATCGCGGTTTTCTTTGTAGGCGCTAACGTTCACTTGCGCGTCTAAGCAAAGCGCAATCACTTGTTGCATTAGGCTGGGTGCACAAACGTAGCCAAGCGACCTGCCTGCGCCGCAAACCGCCAAGTAAACGGGTAAAGCATCCTGCATTTTGGGGCAAACCGCAATATAACCGATGCGTTCGCCGGGCAGGGAAAGGGATTTGGAATACGAATAGCAAACCAAAGTGTTGTCGTAGTAGTTCATTAAATAGGGAACGGAAACGCCTGCGTACACCAGTTCACGGTAAGGTTCATCCGCAATCAGGTAAATGGGGTGGCAGTATTCTTCGGATTTCTCCCTTAAAATATCGCAAACCGCCTTTACGGTTTCTTCGCTGTATACAACGCCGCTGGGGTTGTTGGGGCTGTTCATAATTACCGCCTTGGTGTTCGGGGTGATTTTGCTTGCAAAATCTGCTACGTCCACTTGGAAAGTTTTTTCCACGGGCGTGCTAACAACAACTTTGCCCCCCGCGTTTTCAATGAACACGCGGTATTCGGTAAAGAAGGGCGCAAACACGATAACTTCTTCCCCTGCACTTGCAATCAACGCTTTTAAGCTGATGGAAAGGGAAGCTGCCGCTCCGCAGGTCATATAGATAAGGTCGGGGGTAATGCCAACGGAAAAATCACGGTTAATTTTATCCGCAATAACTTTTCTAACGCCTGCATCCCCTTGCGCGGAAGTGTATCCGTGCAAAGCTACCGAATTTTTTTCGGCAAGCAGTTTCACGATGCTTTCGTTCACTTCCTTGGGGGCAGGAACGCTGGGGTTTCCAAGCGAAAAATCAAATACGTTTTCCGCGCCGATTTCCGTAGCGCGTTTTTTGCTGTATTCAAAAATTTCACGGATGATAGAGCGTTTATTGCCCAGTTCGTACATTTTTTGATTAATGCCCATAATTTTCTCCTAATCCTAATAAGGATAATGCATTTTTATAAAACAGTTTTTCTTGTTCCGCTTGCGTTAGGCCATAGGACTTCACGGTGGAAATATCTTCCTTTTGCTTGCTCCAAGGTGCGTCCGTTGCAAATAAAACGCGGTTGATTCCGTGTTTATAAACCACGCGTAAAAAGGTTTCCTTGGGAATGGACGAAAGCACGTGTGCCGTATCAAAATATACGGGAAGTCCGCATAAATTTTCGTAAACTTCCTCGTAAATCAAATTTCCGCCCAAATGCGCCAACACCAACTTTTCGTGGGGCGCTTTTTGCAGCAAGTTTTTTACACGGTTTGGGGTACAGCGCACGGGTTCGTTGGGGAAAGCCCCGTCTACCCCCGCGTGCGTTACAACAATTAAGTCCAAAGCCCTTGCCGCGCGCAAAATTTCCGCATACGCATCGTCGTCAATAAAAGTACCTTGGTAATCGGGGTGAATTTTCACACCCAAAAACCCGTTTTCTTTTATCCACGCCATTTTTTCGGTTAAATTTTCGCAAGCAGGGTGAATTCCTGCAAAGGAAATCAGTTTTCCGCGCGTTTCTTCCGCGTGATTCAGCGCAGCAGCAAAGCGGTTTACACTTTCAAACTGCCTTGCCGCGGTCATCACGGGAAGGATAACCGAAAGGTCAACGCCGCTACGTTGCATTTCTTCTAAAAGTCCTTGCACCGTACCGTTAAAGGAGGGCGTTTCTTTGCCCGTTCTTGCCAAATGGTCAATGGTCTTTTGGGCTATTTGGTCGGGGAAAACGTGCGTATGAAAATCTATAATCATAGATTATAAGGATTTTAATTCTTCACTGGTTACGGTTTGAATTCCGTATTTTACCAAGATGGTATCTAATTTTACGCCGTCCGAAGCCTTTAATACTACGTATGCTTGTTCCGCTTCAATGGAAAGCCCATACATATATTCTACATTTACGCCGCTTTCGTCCACCGCTTTCAAAAGTTCTTGTAAACTGCCAACCTTGTGGGGGATTTTAATCACGGTTACGTCCGAAAGCAGGGAAGAAAACCCACTTTCGGTCAGTTTTTCTTTCCCTTTTTGTGCGTCGTCCACAATCAAGCGCAATAAGCCAAATTCTGTGGTATCCGCCAAACTAAGGGATAAAATGTTTACGTTATTTTCTTTTAACACGTTCAATACTTCGGAAAGTCTACCCAAACGGTTTTCAATAAATACGGTTAATTGTTTTGCAAACATACTTTTTCCTCCTATCAATACAGTTTGCGCTTGTCAATTACGTGAACAGCCTTGCCTTCACTTCTAACCAAGGTTTGGGGTTCTACAATTTTAATTTTTGCGGAAATCCCTAACGCTTGTTGAATTACGTGGCCGATTTTTTTAGAAAGCGCTTCAATGGCGCGAACTTCATCCGTGTAGTATTTGGGGTCAATTTCCACTTGCACTTCCAGGGTATCCAGATTATTTACGCGGTCCACAATCATCATGTAGTGGGGGGTAACTTCTGCTACGTTTACAAGTGCCGCTTCAATTTGACTGGGGAATACGTTTACGCCGCGGATAATCAACATATCGTCCACGCGCCCCTTAAAACGGGAAATGCGCGCGCTGGTTCTACCGCATTCGCAAGGCGTTCTGTCAATGCTGGTCAAATCCTTCGTGCGATAACGGATCAGGGGAATGCCTTGCTTGTTTAAGGTGGTAAACGCAAGTTCGCCCACTTCGCCTTCCGCAACGGGCTGTAAGGTTTTCGTATCTAAAATTTCGGGATAGAAGTAATCTTCGCAAACGTGCAAGCCTTTGTGGTATTCACAGTCGCAAGCAACCCCGGGACCCATAACTTCGCTAAGCCCGTAAATATCGTACGCTTTGATGTTTAAGCGTTGTTCAATTTCGTTGCGCATTTTTTCCGTCCAAGGTTCTGCGCCGCAAATTGCCGCTTTTAATTTGATTTTATCTTTTAAGCCTTCGCTTTCCAACACTTCGGAAATATGCAGTAGGTAAGAAGGGGTACAAGCAATCGCGGTTGCGCCAAAGTCCACCATCATGGTGGTCAGTTTCTTGGAATTTCCCGTACTCATGGGAACAACGGTTGCGCCGATTTTTTCCGCGCCGCTGTGTGCGCCAAGGCCGCCCGTAAAGAGGCCGTAGCCATACGCAATCTGGATAATATCGTCACGGGTTACGCCTGCCATCGTCATGCAGCGCGCCACGCACTCAGACCAGATGTCAAGGTCGCGGCGGGTATAGCCCACAACGGTTGCCTTGCCCGTGGTGCCGCTGG
>JAZRTI010000010.1:0-2194 GCA_045651955.1 Christensenellaceae bacterium
ATGCGCAAGCTTGCTTTCATGGAAGGGGCGGGCAAAGGCGGCGAATGTTTCGCATTCCGCCATTTCGTATTTGTAGGCGCTCACCCACCGGGCGAGCTTGGCAAAGATGATAAGGCCGGTTTCCTTTTCCAACTTCCACAGGGCGCAAAAGCGGTCTTTGTCTGTGTTGGGCAGCGCCATGTAGAGGGCCTCTGCGTGGGTGAATTCGTTGGCGTACTGCTCGCCAACACGGGCGGTGAATTCTTGCTGATTCATTATGTTTGCAGGTTGGGTGGTTAATGGGTGAGGGCTTCTGCTATTGCAATTAGGAAGCAAAGAGATAACGACACTAGAAAAACAGCAGTCCCGAGTGCAAACTCTATGGGCACATTCCATGAGTAAAAAAGAGCCCAAAATAATGCAACGGCTAAAAGACAATCTACACAGACGCAAAAAGAAAATAAAAAAGCTAGACAAATTTTCATTATGTTTGCAGGTTGGGTGGTTAATGGGTTAGGAATTGAGGGAGGCAAGAAGGGAGTGACGAAGGGTTAAAACGCGGGGCGGTAATTTTTCCAACGCTTCCAACGTTGGCGCGGATTCGCGTTTACCCGTGAGAACAAGGTACACATGAGGCGCACTGCGGCCGATGGCTTTGGCAGCGGCGCGCATACTGTAACCCTTTTTCAGTAGCTTTTCAGGAGTTATGGCTTGCATTTTGAAACTTTAAGTTTATAATTACCGTAACGGGTGCAACTGTAATTTCTGATACCCGCTGAAAGTAATTTAGCACAAACTTTAAGTTATGCAAGCACAAAATGAAAGTTTTGCCAATTTTTCTTCAAATCTTGCACGTTTACTAAAAGAAAGCGGCTGCCAGAAGAAAGATTTTGCTTCAAGAATGCAAGTAAGCCCGACTGTGATTTCGAACTGGTTGCGGGGTGAAGAAGGCGGTGGCTATTACCCACGAAAGAAAACCTTGCCGCTTATTGCGGACTTTTTCGGGATAACGGTTGAAGAGCTTTTGGGGGATTGCGCCGTGAAAGATTTGGAGTATTGGCAAAACCTGTGCCAACGCCAGCAAGAAGAAATTGACCGGCTTAAAGCACAGCTTGCAATCAAGGGGGGCACTGCTAGTGATTCCGACAAATTAAAGGAAGCCTTAAAGCTTATTGTCGATGCCGTGGCTGATTTGGTAGAAGAACGGAGCAAAAAGTAACACCTGTTACGGTAGCAAAACGGCACCCGGGTAACAAATGACAAAAAAAGAAAAGTAGCATGGCATGAAAGAGGAAAATGTTTCCGTAATAAATGTTCTAGATTGGATTTTTGACAATCTAGGCCCTACCGTTGCAATAATCGTTGTTTTTATGTGCGTTGTATTTGCTGCGGCGTATTTTTGCATTAAAGTTTCAAAGGCTAACAATTCCACCACGAACACTGCGTACAGCAATTCAGCCCCTGTTTTTCAGCATAGTAAACTAGTTGGCGATTTGAATACGGGGGCAAAAAACGATTATAATCACACGGGTGACAATGTGGCGGGGCATAAAATTATTTTTTGCACCAACGATGCCCTCAATATAGAGAACGCAAAGAATAAAGAAACGTTATTGCGAGAAAGGGGGAATTTGCCCTTAATAGAACTTAAATGGAAAGCTATTTCTAAAGAAGAAGTTAGCCTGATATCTATATTGAACTCCATTGCCCCTTGCCGCGTTGTTTCTGCTTATGAAAGTGAATGCTTTGTATTGCGAGAATTCGGGCCGGTGTGTCGTGCGTATGCTGTAGAAACCGCAAGAGCGGGGTATATCCGAAGAGTTTGTGGTGTATATAATAGCCAGCCTGCTTTCACCGATGGGGTGTGGCCGTATTATATCATCACAGTAAATGCGCAAAATTGCAATGTTGAGAAAATGACGCCTTCCGATGTAATAACTCATAAAGAAATAGAAACGGAAGGAATGCTACAGGCAAAATTATTATTTACTGATTTGAAAAATAAGGTAGGTGAAGCACCTTGTTTATTGCCCCGGTAATTCCGGGGCTTTTTTTGTGGCCGGGGGGAGATCAGAAAAGTTCAAGCTGCATGAGTTTGGCCTGTGCTGCCTCATAGTCATGGCGGGCGCGGGCGATGCGGGATTTTTGGACGGAGGCAAGGGCGATTTCATCCACGAGCCAGAGGCGGCCGCGTGGGCCGCGTGGTTTCCACGCC
>JAZRTI010000011.1:0-31300 GCA_045651955.1 Christensenellaceae bacterium
GTTAAGAGCCAGCACCCCCGTAACAACCGAAACGTCATGTTCGGTAGACCTGCCCCCAAACACAACCAAAACAACAGAACGCATACTTACCTCCTTTTACCGATAACCGTCCGGAAGATCATTCAAAAACAACAGAACGTCCCCCGATTGAACCACTGCTTTTATTCCTTGGGAAAGGGATTCTCCGTTCCCCATTACGCGATACTTTTCTTGGGGAAATCCCCCCGCCTTTAATCCTTGCGAAAGCGCCGCTGCGTTTTCTTTTGCAGATATCAAAACGTAATCTGCCACCTCGGCAATGGCTGTTCCCAACGCCTGATTTTCGCTTTCGGCGGCGTTGCCCATTTCCACAAGTCCCGGGGTAATCACCACTTTTCTTCCATTAAAACAGGATAGCACGGAAAGTGCCTCCCTTACGCCCACCGAGTTTGCGTTATACGAATCGTCAATAACCGTGCAATGCGGTAATTGCAGAACCTCCATTCTGTGCGCCGGGGGCTTTAACCCCTTTGCCACTGCAAGGATATCAGAAAAGGAAACACCCAAACCCCTTGCCACACACGCCGCCAGCGCAAAATCCTGCACCATATGCTTACCGTAAAGGGAAAGCAAAATTTCTTCCATTCTTTCCCCATCACAAACACGCACACGGCTGCCTTTCGCCGTTACGCCTAACAGCGTTACGGTGATAGGTGTTTGGGAGATTGCCATTCCGCAGTAATACTTTTGCCCCGAACAATGAGAATACAGTTCACGCGAACGCGCATCATCGCTGCTGAAAAACATAATGCCGTTCGCCTTTTCTATTTCCGCCTGCAATTCGCCTTTTGCCTGCATTACGTTAGAAAGGGTTTGAAAGGTGGCTAAATGCTGTGCACACACCCCTGTTAAAATACCGATTTGCGGAGAATACAGCCTGCAAAGCGTATGAATATCTCCCTTACGTTTTGCACCAAACTCCATAATCGCATATTTTTCCCCATGATAACTTTCGTTAATAGCGCGGCTGATTCCTTGCGGAGTATTGTAGGAGTTGGGGGTTGCAAATGCACCGCCGTTACTTGCTAAAAAAGCAGTTAGAAAGTGCTTTACGGTGGTTTTTCCAAAACTTCCCGTTATGGCAATCCGCACCAAATTGGGATTTGCCTGCAATTTTTCCTGTGCTTTTCGGATAAATTGTTTTTGCACCTTTTTTTCCAAAGGAGAAAGGATACAAACGGAAAGCAGTGTAACGGGATAAACAAGCAAAACGGGCAAAGCAAATATTGCAGATCCCAACGCCTTAACAGAAAGCAAATGCGTTCCAAGCATATACATTCCGCACGCCATTCCGCCGCAGCACAGCGCGGAAATGCAAGCCGTTCTTTTTAGCCGCGCCGTTAGATTCCGTTTATTTTTTCGGGGTAATAACAGGCGAAAAAATAGATAACATAGGGCAATAAAACATCCCCCCACCGCACCCCAAATTCGGGATTGCAGTATATATTGCAAGCAAAATACTGCCAAAAAGGATGCCAGTGCACCGAAAAACTCTGCCATGCCAAAGCGTTTTCGGTACAAGGAAGAATAACGGTATCCGTTTTCCTGCACGAAAAAGCAAGTTTCCACACCCAAAACAGCAAAAGCAAAAAAAACGAAAAAATAAATTATAATTTTCATATTATTTCCCACCGATTTCAATAAAAAAAGCCTGTAACGCAAGGTTGAAATCACGATAGCGATCCAAAAAAGCGAAATGGCCTGTATTTTTGAAAAGCACCAGTTTGGTGTTTTTTATACGTTTGTAAAAAACTTTGGCAGAGTAGGGCGGCGTTTCCCTATCCTTATCCCCCGAAACAATCAAGGTTGGGCAGGTAATTTTAGATAACAGGGGTGTTAAATCCTGTTTTATTACCTTAATAAAAGACTGTTTTTCCAAGGGAGAAAGGGTGCGAAAATCCACAGAACCGCTTTGCATCCGTTCGGTTTCACCCATACGCTTTTTCCGTAAGGAATACCGAAACTTACGATATGCTTTTTTGATGGAAAAGCGCGGTTTTACACCTGCGGCGTTGGTCAGCACCAAGGCTCTAACCAAATTTGTGGTTGCCGCAAGGTACACCGCCACCCTGCCGCCAAAGGAATGCCCCACGAAGATTGCTTTCCGTATGCCCATTGTTTCCAATAAGGCGGCAATACCTTCGGCATATTCCTTTACCCCGTACGCACTTTTTATGGGAGAACTTTTCCCCGAACCCGGAAAATCCACGCATATAACGCGATATTGTTTAGAAAAGTATTCCACCTGGCGAAAAAAAATTTCTTTGGAAAGAGCAAAACCGTGCAAAAAAACAAGGGGCTCTCCCTCCCCTTTTTCCATCGTAGAATAATATTCTCCGTTGACAAAGATAAGGCAAAACCCCCTTATTCCGGACGGGTAATCCGTTTGCGGAATACCGCAGCATCCTCCCCGTCTGCATAATATTTGGAACGCACGCTAATGCGAGAAAATCCAAATTTTTTATATAAATTGATTGCTTTTTCGTTACTGATACGTACTTCCAAAAACAAGTCGGTAACTTGCAATTCTTTTGCGCGGGCTAAAACCGCTTGCATTAGCAAAGTTCCGCCACCCGATTTACGGTATACGGGCAAAACGCAAATTTTATCCAAATCCCCGTTTTCATACACCGCTGTCATAGAGGCATAGCCTACCGTCTGAGAACTGCCGTCTGCTTCCTCGTGCACCAAAACAAATCCGCTATATCCGCTCCCCGTAAAGGAAGAAGAAAGCATACGGTAATTCCACGGATCGCGAAAACAGGCTTTTTCCAGTTCGGCAACCGCAACAAGGTCGGTAAAAAGCATGGGGCGAACAATCATCTTCCTTCCTCCGCCTGGCTTTTCCTTACGTATAACGGTTGTACGTTTTCGGGCAATACCAAATCCCTTTCCTTTGCCCGAATTGCCAACCCCAAACCAACCGCAGGACTGACCACGGTTACGGGCAAGTTTATGATTTCTTCATATGCAAAAAGTTCTCTATTTTTGGCAAGTGCCAAAACTTCCCCTTCGGGGAGATATTGGGGGGGGATATCCACACTGCCATCCTGATAACCGCACACGTAATAATGCCCGTGTTTTGCGTTTATCACCGCTAAGTATTTCCCTTCCGTTTTATGATATGCAAGCACGTCAAAAGAAGTTACCGGAATAATGGGTTTTTTACAGGATATGGCAAGCGCCTTTACGGTGGCAATGCCGATACGAATACCCGTAAACGAGCCTGCCCCCACCACAACGCCAAACACATCTATATCCGCAAGCGTAATCCCCGCACGGCAAAGCGCAGCATCAATCTGCGGAAGAAGTAGGGTGGAATGCTGCATGCCTGCGTTTTCACGATAAGTAATAGATTCCTTTCCCTTACAGGAAAGATAAACGGTTAAATACCCTTGTGCGGTATCCACGGCAAGAACGTTCATAATGAAAACTCCTTACTAAACGTGAAAACCCGTTCGGTTTCCCCCGTTTTTTCAATCACGACGCGTTGGGTGTTTTCGGGAATCACATCCCAAACGTTTGCAGCCCATTCAAACACGCACACGGCGTTTTGGTAAAAATAATCGGTTAGACCAAGTGCTTCGGCATCCTCCCCCGAAGAAAGGCGGTAAAAATCAAAGTGATACAGTTTCCCTTCATAATCGTTCATATATGCATATGTGGGGCTGACTACCTCTGCACGGATACCCATTGCCAAGGCAAGCGCTTTGGTAAACGCAGTTTTTCCTGCACCCAAATCCCCCTCCAACGAAATACAATCCCCCGGCTTTAACGTGTTAGCAAAAGCGGCGGCAATTTTTTTTGTGTCGGCAAGGTTTTGCGAACAAATTTTCATCTGGGTCCCCCTTAAAACTTTTTTAGCAAAACGGAAATACGTTTATATACAAGAAAGGTAACGATGGATGCCACCGTGCAGCGCAGTAAATTAAAAGGCAACACCCCTAAAAAGATATAATAGGTAAAGAAATTTTCGGGCGTGATGTTTTTAGAAAGCACTTTACACATATTGGTAAGGGTTTGCATATCCATATGATAAAAATGCATATACGCTTTAACCAGGATAAAGCGATTAACCAACATGGCAATCCCCACCGAACAAAGCGTTCCCACCGTAACGCCCAATAACGCGCCTTTCACGTTTTTTTTCTTGCGGTAGATGATGGATGCGGGAAGAACAAATGCGATACCGATCATAAGGTCTGCCAGTTCTCCCACCCCTGCGGTACTGGTCATGGGCAGTTTAAGCAGAACCATTACGGCAACAATCAAAACCCCGGCAACAGGTCCAAGCGCAAAACCGCCGATTAAAATGGGGATATCCGAAAATTTCATATCCCAAAAGGGCGGGAAAAACGGTAAAGGAAATTTTACGAAAAAATATAACACGCTTGCCAGTGCGGTAAAAATAGCAATTTTGGCACATCTGCTTGCGGTAAAATATTTTCCCCGTTTTTTTGCTTTTTCCACAGTGTTTTCGGTGTTGTTTTCCATTGTTTTGTTGTCCTGCATATCTATCTCCTAAAAGTTTTGGCAGGAAAAGAAACGCAAATGCCCGAAGTTTTATACTTCGGGCAAAGAAAACTGCTCTCTTTTCTCATCCGGACTATCACCGTCGGTGGAAGAATCGCACTTCCTCAAAGGAAACCCTTTCGCAGACTGTACTGCCGGTGGGGACTTTCACCCCGCCCCAAAGAATACGCTAATTATAAACCTTGTTTTCCCTATTGTCAAGCATCAAACAACCCTTTTTTCCATCTACATAAAATCTTTATAAGATTTTCAGCCCGTATATACATCACACAAAGGATAGATAAAGGCTGCTTGATAAAAGAGTGCAAAGGTATAAAACCCACAGGCATTGCCATCCTGACAAACAAAATGAAAAAAGAGTTCGGTACAATACCGAACTCAATTACACATATTACTTTTATTTTTTCTAACTTTTGGGGCATATCAAAAGTACGGTGTTTTTTATTTTTCTTGAGAAACGGAAAGTGTAAATTCTTCCAAAAAGCCTTTGGCAAGTTCATCTGCATACGGGGACCATACGCGTTGTGCGCCTGCTTCTAAAACCGTTAATGCTTCGGTATTCGTACGGTAATTTCCAACGGCTTCCACCACACACCCAACGGCAAAACTTTTTGCCTGTGCCACGTCTGCGGCTGTTACCGAACCGCCGTTCCTAACCAAAACCAGAGGGTGTGGATAGCCCTTGAACGCGCGAAACAACTTTTCCTTTTCGGAATCCGTCAATCCGTCCAAAAGCAAGGCGTAACGCATTTTAGCGCGTTTACCAAGCCCTTTGCATTTATCTGCTTCCTTTCTAACCGCTTTTGCATCTCCGCGTTTTACGGGCGATACCGAACCAAATACCATCAGTTCTTCCGCATTTTGGGAAAGAGCGGTTTTAGCAGCCACGATTTTGCTTTTTAAGGCGTCCTCTCCATGCGGATAAGAAATAGTTGCGCACACGGTAGGCGTTGCCCCTACCATCCATTTTGCCGCCTGCGGTACTGCCGTAGGTAACACGGCAATTCCGGAATATTCCCCTTGTCTGGTTTTTGCCACTGCGTTTTTAATCCCATCTAAAGAATACGGATAGCCAACGCAATACATTGCAAGTTTTCCCATTACCTGCGCTACTTTGAAGGATTGAAATTCCTGTTGCAGTTCCCGATCCATTTGGGGGGTAGCAGGTTTTACTTCTTCGGTAGTAGAAGGTTGTACAGTTTGATCGTTTTGTTTCATAACGGTTCTCCTTTCTACATTATTTCCGTATTTTTACGAAAAAATCCGTGCGTTTTCCCTTTTTTTTATGATATGCTACGAAAAAAAGGAGATTAGGATTTGTACACGGTTACACCACTGCTTGGCGGATTATACGTTTTGTTGTTATTTTTGCTTTCGTTTGTTTCGGTTCTCAGTATAAAATACGTGGGCGCATACTTTCGTAAAAACGGGAAGGACTCCCCTGCACAAGCACCGCAAAAGCACACGCCACCCGTTTATTTTATATTGAAAAAACAACCGAAACGGCGGAAAACTGCCAAAAAAAACAAACAAACATCAAAGCCAAAACAGGAATTATACTATCTTTCCACCTTACAAAAACAGGAAGAAAGCGAATAAACTTATTTATTTTCCCAAAGGCGTTCCAAATGATAGAACAGGCGCGTTTCGTCATTAAAAATATGCACGATTACGTCCCCAAAATCCAACACTGCCCAACGTCCGTCGCGTACGCCTTCCCTTCTTCTTACAACAATGCCGAACTGTTTTTCCATTTCTTCTTCCACGTGTTCGGCAAGGGCGCTGACCTGCGTTCCGCTTCTGCCGCTTGCAATTACAAAATAATCTGCAAGGGTGGTTTTATCCGTTACGTTCAGCGTTAATATATCATACGCTTTTCTTTTGTCTAATTCCGTTTCTATTGCTTTTGCAAGCGTTTCGGGGTTAAATTCCATTTTTTCTTCTCCTTTTTCGGTAATAGCGAAGGGCGTCTTCCGTCAACGGATAGACTTCCTTTTTTTGTTTCTTTAAGTGTTTTACCGTATGTTTTAGGCATGCTAAAAAGCATTGCTCAAAATTTTTATCAAACAGTTTTCTAAGTTTTTTTACACACGGATAATTCCTTCCCGGCTCTATCATATCCGCAACGTAAATCAATTTTTCCAAATTGGACATACCCGCACGTGCGCTGGTATGGTAACGAATGGCATTTAATACGTCGTTATCCGTAATACCCATTTCACGCTTGGCAAGTTCTGCACCTGCGTATTGGTGTTTTACCGGCCCCGGAACTTTAGAAGGAATCACATCCGAAAAAGCGTCCGGATACGCCTTAGCCACGTCATGTAAAGCCGCAGCGGTAAATGCCGAATCTTCATGAACGCCCAGGCGTTTTGCTGCCGAAAGCGCAGTAAGCATCACACCCAGCGTATGTTCTTTTCTTTTGGGAGAAAGTGCGGTGGTTACCCGATCCGTCCACGGTTGCAGATATAAGCCCTGTTGCCGTAAATAAGTGCCGACCTGCGGCAAGGTATCCTTTTCGTAATCCAAACCGATTGCCGCCTTACAGCGGATAGCGGTAGAAGAAACTTCCCTGCCGTGATAAGAAAGCACGGTACATTCGGCAGAAAAGCGTTTTTTGAAAAAAGCCTTTGCTTTTTTTGCGTTTTTCATTTCTTCCCCACGCAAACATACGCATACGTGCGCAAGGGAAAGAATTTCCTGCGGGTTTTTCCAGTTCGGAAAATCCTTTAACATATCCGCACCCATCAAAAGAAGCAACTGTGCATCCGGATTCTGCTTTTTTAATTCACGCAAAGTCAGTACGGTATAACTTTTACCCTCTCGCAAAAGTTCCCCGTCGTAAACCTGTGCATTTTTTTGCCCGGAGATAAACAGTTCGGTCATATTTAAGCGCAAGGGCGCAGGCGAAACTTTACGTGTTTTATGCGGTGGAATGCCCGCAGGCACTACGTAAATCCAATCGGGCGCAAGTTCGCTGTTTGCGGCGGCAAGCAGATTTGCGTGTTCTGTATGCGGCGGATCAAACGTTCCGCCAAATACGGCGATTTTCATATTTTTTACCATATTTTCGTATATAATTTTCCGTTTTGGGGAATATTCACGGTAAAGTTAGGAGTGTTACTATTATGAAGGATTCCCTTTCCACGGTTTTTGATTCGTTTTTGTTGTTTGCAATTATCTTTTTGTTTAGTTTAACGGGGTTACGGTTTTCGTGTAAATATCCCCTTTCCGTAATTCTTGCCGCATTGCTTGGCGGAATTGCCGCCTTTGTGTTTTATTGGCATAGACACAAAAAATGCGGAAAACTTTGTATGGGAAAAAGGGAAAACGCGTTTGCAGAAAAATGCTTTTCCGCCCTTTCCAAAATGCCCTATACCGATGCGGAAAACTTCTTAAAAATTCTATATGAAAAACAGTTAAATGAAAAGCTTTCCCCCAGGCGGGCAAACGGAAAAACCGTATATTTTAGTGAGGGCGGTACAATTTTTGCATTTTTTCCCGAGTATTTCCCCATAAAAGCGGAACGGCTGATGGAACTGTTGCGAAACAATCCCACTATCCGCCCCCTTTCTATCGTTGCCTGCGCATACGCCGAAGGTACGCAAACAGTAGCGGATGCGTTCGGGGCAAAATTGCTTGACCCCAAGGAAGTTTTTTCTGCCATGAAAACACAACAACTGTTTCCCCCTTTTCCAAAAGAAGAAGAAAAAAAGCGATTTCAGGTTAGAAAATACTTTCGCGTACTTTTCACACGAAAACGCAGCAAACGCTTTTTTGTTTTGGGGGCATGGATGACCGTTTTCAGCCTGTTTATCCCTTTCCCTACGTACTATTTGATTTCAGGGGGAATTTTCTTATTCCTTTCGGCATTTTGCTTGCTGTTTGGGGTAAAAACGTAATTGCTTATCCGATTTTTCATCTTTTTTCCTGTGAAACGGGACGTACTTTATAGGGTGCGTTCCGTTTTGCATTAAAAACGGATATGCTCAATATCTTTTCTTTCCGAACGGCGATAAAGCACGATTTTTCTGCCGATGGCAATCACACATTCCGCAGAAAGACTTTGGGCTAAACTTTCCCCCAAACTTCTTGCACTTTCATCCTGATTTTGCAAAACAGACAATTTGATTAGTTCCCTTTTATCTAAGGCGTCCGAAAGAGATTTTAATAAATTTTCACTGATTCCGCCTTTTCCTATTTGCATAATCGCATCCATTTTTGATGCAAGTGCCTGCAAATTTTTTCTTTCTTTAGAAGTCATAACAACTTTCTCCTATTCAGTAAATTCAAATTCTACGTCGCCGATAATAACGGTATCCCCGTCCTTAGCGCCCAATTGACGCAACTTTTTAATCACGCCCTTTTCTTTCAAAAGTTTTTGGAAATACGAAAGAGAGTGATAGTCGCTAACGGTAATATTGCGCGACGCCACCTCCACAAAAGGTCCTGTAACCAAAAACGCATGCTCGCTTTCATCATAGAATATTTCAAATTTGGAAGGATCTGTTTCTTCATAAAAGAAGGGTTCGTATTCTATGGGAGCCAGGGGGGGTAAAGTTTGCAATTTTTCGTATACTGCCTGTTTCAGTTCGCGTACACCCTCCCCCAAAACGGCGGAAATGGGCAATACGGGATATTTGCGAATGGAACGCTTTAAGCGTTTGAAATTTTCTTCCGCTTCTTTGGTTTCACATTTATTCCCCACCACGATTTGCGGAAGTGCCGCCAAAACTTTACTGTACCGTTTCAGTTCTGCGTTAATCATTTTATAATCCTGTACGGGATCCCTGCCTTCCTCCCCCGAAACGTCCACAACATGCACAAGCATACGCGTCCGTTCCACGTGGCGCAGGAAATCATGCCCCAGCCCCAAACCTTCCGCAGCGCCTTCAATCAATCCGGGGATATCTGCCACTACGAAATTTTCCCCATAATAATCCGCAACGCCAAGGTTGGGCGAAAGGGTGGTAAAGTGATAATTTGCAATTTTGGGACGCGCGTTGGTAATTACGGATAGCAAGGTGGATTTTCCAACGTTGGGAAAGCCGATAAGCCCTACATCTGCAATCGTTTTTAATTCTAAAAATACCGTGCGAATTTTGGTCTTTTCCCCTTTTTGGGAAAACCTGGGGGCATGTCTGCGCCAAGTGGCAAAACGTGCGTTACCTTTTCCGCCTTCGCCCCCCTTAAACAGACGTTCTTCCTGCCCGTCGTAAAACATATCGCACATAATTCTTCCGCTTTCCACGTCGCGTACAACCGTGCCCAAAGGAAGTTTTACAATCAGCGTATCCCCTGCCTTACCGTGGCAGTTTTTGGACGCACCGTTCGCACCGCTTTCCGCGGTGTATTTTCTTTTATAATAAAATTCCGCAAGGCTGGTAATTCTGCGATCTCCCACAAAAACAACGTCGCCACCGCGACCGCCATCCCCGCCGTCAGGACCACCGTTTACAACCCCCTTAAAGTGCAGAAAGGAAACGGCGCCATCCCCGCCATCCCCCGCTTTTACGGTAATTTGTACTTTATCAACAAACATGTGCTATTTCTTCCTTATTCTTTTTTTACATAAATGACTTAAAAAACAGTTTTCACAGTCGGGCTTTCTTGCAGAACAAATCTCCCGACCCAAAAATATGAGATAGTGATGCGCTTTTGCCCACGATTCTTTTGGCAAAACTCGCTGTAAATCCTTTTCGCAGGCGGCAGGTGTTTTGCTTTGTGATAAACCTAAACGGTTGCTTACGCGGAATACGTGCGTATCTACGGCAATGGCAGCACCGCCGAACTGTACACTGTAAACCACGTTCGCCGTTTTCACCCCAACACCGGGCAACGTTTTTAATTGCTGTAAAGTAGAAGGAACTTGTCCACCGTACTGCGTTAAAAGCGCCCGACAGGTTTGGGTTAAATGTTTAGCCTTGGAACGGTACAATCCGCAAGAAAAAATGCGTTTCCCCAGTTCTTCCTCCCCAATCGCAAGCATCTGTTCGGGCGTACCGCAATCCACAAACAGTTTTTCGGTTACACGATTTACCCGTTCGTCCGTGCACTGTGCGGAAAGAATGACCGCCACCAAAAGTTCAAAAGCGTTCGTATAACGAAGTGCCGGACGGGGATTTGGATAACGCTGATGAAACAGTGATAACATCTCCTTTACCTTTTCCCTTTCCATCTTTTGCACTTCCCATGAAAAAAATTGCAGTACTGCATTGTACTGCAATTTAAGTATAGCACATTTTTTGTAAAAGTACAATCTTTTTCAAAGAATTTTCACCCGTGTTCTGCCTGCGATTTGCTTAATTTCAAAAAATCCGGCAAAAGAATCGTACCCACCACCGTTTACAGCACGTTTGGCAAAGCCAAAACATCCTTCCGCAAGCTTTACGGAAATACCGCATCCAACGTGTGCTTCCTTTGGTGTATTCACTACCGTAGCCGTGCAACCGGCACTTTTCATCCTTTCATAAAAACGCATAGTTTGCGTTCTGGAACGAAACGCTGCAAGAAAGTACCCCACTTCCCCTTCCTCCTTATTGTAAACCACATATTCGGCCGCATCCTTTCATATACTAAAAGTACCAGCACCGTACTACATAATATGAAGGGAAAAACGCCTTCGTGAAGGAGAGAATATGATATATTTTGACAACGCTGCCACGGGTGGATTCAAGTCAAACGCCGCACTGAACGCTGCCCTTTCCAGTATGCGTTTTTTATGCGCAAATCCGGGCAGAAGCGGCCACCGACTTTCCCTTGCCGGGGCTAGCATTGTGTATCAAACACGGGAAACACTGCGTGATTTTTTTGGGGGAGAAAATGCAGAACGCGTGATTTTTACAAAAAATTGCACCGAGGCATTGAACCTTGCCATTTTTGGACTGTTACAGCAAGGAGATCACGTAATTGTAAGCGAGGCCGAACACAATTCGGTGCTTCGCCCCCTGTTTTATTTGAAAAATAAAGGTGTTATCACCTTGACCGTTCTACCCGTAAAAAGGTTTTATGCCGTTACTGCACAGGATGTAGCCGCAGCCCTTACCCCCAAAACAAAACTATGCTGTTTATCCCACGCAGCCAACGTTACCGGTGAAGGAATTAACCTTACGGAAATTTCCAAAGTACTGAAACCCCGCGGTGTTTTCTTTTTACTGGATGCCGCACAAACGGCAGGACACGTAAAAATTCATATGACAAAAGATGGGATAGATATTCTTGCCGTTGCAGGTCATAAAGGCATGGGCGCAATTCCGGGCAGTGGCGTTCTGATATTTGGAGAAAACCTAACACTGCGCCCTTTGCTTTTTGGGGGCACAGGCAGTGCGGGGCTTTCCACCGAACAGCCCACACAATACCCCGATGCCTTGGAAAGCGGAACTTTGAACTTGCCTGCCATTTCCTCCCTAAACGAAGCAGCGCGTTTTTTATCCCGTTATATGGATTCCTTTGGCGAAACGCTGAAAAAAAGCACGGCGCGTCTTTGTGAGGCGCTATCTGCCTTTCCCGAAATCACGCTGTATTCCAAGCCGAACCCCGTTGGCATTGTTTCTTTTGCCGTAAGTGATTTTCCATCCCAAGAAGTTGCAGACGCCCTTTCCGAACGCTTTGATATTGCGGTGCGCGGCGGATATCACTGCGCTCCACTGCTGCACAAAGCATTGCATACCGAAGACGAAGGGCTGGTACGCGTAAGTTTATCCCCCCAAAATACCCGGGGGGAAGAATTACAATTTTTACGGGCAATGCACATTTTGATTGACGAACGGAAATAAAAATTGCCACCGCTAAAAGCGGTGGCAAGTAAACTATTTACCACTTTTGATTTTTTCGGATACCGCTATCAATTTTTTGCGTTTATCCTCCCCAAGCATTGGGGTTAGCAAGGCAACGTAGCGGTCAATTTCTTCATCCGAAAGCGTACCGTTTTTGCGGCTTTCCTTTGCCACAGACACAATTTCGCGGATGAGTTCGCTTTCGCTTTTCCCTTCGTATTTTTTAGCAAAAGCGGCAAGCACGTCTTCCTCCCTTCCCCTTTGCTTATTTTCTTCGGCTTGAAATTTACTAAATTCTTTTCGCATACCATTCCTCCTTTCCCGCGGTTTGGAAGTTAAACTCCCCTTTATTTTATGCCGCAACAAAGAAAAATGACCGTTATGGAGAACGTTTATGAACTGGTTACCCCTTATCCTTGTTATTTTTGTGTTAAAAAATTTCACTTCCCGAAAAGGCAGTACGGGAAGTGAAAATTTACTATCCTTATTGAAACTTGCTGCCACCGCTAAAGAAAGCGGATTGTTTGAACTTCTTAAAAGCGAACGTCCGTTATCCTCCCTTTTTTCGGGCGAATTCCCCGTAGAAAACTTACTTGGTATTTTATCTTCCTTTATGGAAAACAAAGCACCTGCCCAGAATTTCTCCCCAAACACGCAGTTCCCTTCCGAAGAGTTGACGGGGGAAGAAATGGGAAGTATATTACGCCGATTTTTAGAAGAAAGCCCTTTGGTTACGGGTTAAGGGAGGCAACGGCAGCAGCAAGGGTTGCATCCCGTAAAAACGAATAGGAATTTCCGTTTAACGCAAGCGGAGCAATGGTTCCCGGCGTAATTCCTACGCCCTGAATACACGTATCTGTGATTGGCCAATAAAGTTTTGCGGTTGTAAGTTTGATAGCATCTTCCGCCCCTAATCGGTCAAAAGTGGTTTGCATAATGCCCTTGCCGTAAGTGCAGGTGCCGTATACATCTTGCAACGAGATACTGCCGTGATCCAACATTGCCCCCATCAGCACTTCGGATGCAGAAGCGGAGTTTTCATCACAAAGCACGCGAATAGCCGTAAAATTGTAGTCGCTATATACGCTTGGAGCGGTATAAACTTTCTCCTCATGATTTTGATAGCGCGCCACCATCATCAAGGGTTTTGTCCCCCTTTCCGCCTTTAACAGATGTGCGGCAATCTTTTGGGTAATACCCACCTTGCCGCCACCGTTACCTCGCAAATCCAAAATTAAAGCCGTTTTCCCTTCCTGTTTGAAGCGATCCATCGCCGCACCAAACTCCTTTACGGCATTGCCCATAAAGGTATCAAAGCGCAAATATGCTGCGTGCGCCGGCAAAAAGGGAATTTCCGCTTGCGTATAATAGCGCGTTGTGATTTGCATATATTCTTTTTTGATAACTTTACGAATACTTTGTTCCCCGTCCCGTGAAATCAGCAGTTCAAATTCTACATTTTCGGGAACTTGCTCCAGTGCCGCTGAAAATTCCAGGGCTGTTTCTCCCAAAGTAAAGGGCACTTCGGGATTTTTAATTTCACGAACGCCTAAAAGCACATCTCCTTTTACAATCCCGGCATCTTCCGCAGGGGAACCCATAACTACGCGAGTTGCTATCCCTTTCCCATCTGCTGCAACGCCGATACCGATACCGATACCCAGTTTATATCCTTGGTCGCCATGTTGCGCGGCACGGTATTCTTGTTCATTATAATATTTTGAATGCCGATCCAAAAGTGTTTCCAGACCGGTGGTTGCTGCATCTATAATTTCGTTAGCAGTAAAATCTTCGTAATAATTTTTTTTGATTTGCGTTATCACCCAGTCCAAAGTACGGAGTTCTTCATTCATTTTCCGTTCGCGTACGACATACCCGGCAAAAAAGGACGCGGTACCAACCACAAGACATAAAGTAATACAAAACAACGCAAGCGTTAATTTATCTCCGCGCGTTGTTTTGATTTCGGGGGTGGTTGCCCCGTTTTTTATTTCTGCATTTTTCAAAGAATACCCCTTTTAGGCAAATGCCATTATTTTAAGATTTGATACATTACCGTAAGCAAACGAAAGGACATTGCATCTTCAAAATTACGAATATTCAGACCCGTTGTTTTTTCAATTTTATCCAAACGGTACATCAGCGTATTTCTGTGCATAAATAGGTTGCGCGAAGTTTCGCTGACGTTTAAGCTGTTCTGCAAAAACTCCTCGGCAGTATTCATCAAATCCCGGTCGGATAAAATACTTTCCACTTCCCCGTCAAATAAAGCCGTAAAATGCTCTTTCAGCTTATATTCGGGGATTTCTTCCAGCATACGAATCAATAAAAATTCACGGTAAGTATGTATTTGCCCTTTTACGCGATAGGTTTTGGCAAGCGCAAGTGCCGTTTCTGCTTGGCGGTAGGAAGATGCAATTTCCCGGAAAGAAGGAACCACACAACCCACACCTGCCTGCACGGGGATTCCCGTTTCCATGGTAACGGCGTTTACCAAAAGCGCAGCGTATTCGTTTGCCGAACGGAATACGGATTGTGTTGCCCCATCCATAAATTTCACAAGGGCAAGCCCACCTTTTTCGGTTTCCACCACTTCGCAAACCGTTTCTTCATTAAAGTTTTTCAAAAAGTCGGCAAGTTCCGCAGTTCTTTCCACCGGCTCAAAAGCGATTGCAAAGCATGCGCATTTGGGAAGCGCGTACGTTTCCGCAAACTTTTGCACGCGCAGTTTTGTATATTCCCCCGATAAAATGTTTTTCAAATCCCCATCCCTGCTGGCACCGCCAACGGGTTGACTTTCCAGCACGGCAGAAATTAACTGTGCATAATTATCGTATTCCTTTCCCACCCCAAACAAAACGCCGATAAATTCGGTTTTTCTGCAAACAACCGAAAAATACGTGCGCCCGTGTTCCGCATCTGCCATAGGTGATTTTTTTGCGCTTTCGGGCAAGGGTTCGGGCACACCGTTTTCACGGGTGGTAAAAAAACGACTTCCCGATTTGGAATATAGGTCAAAGGCAATCCCCGTACGCTCTCCAATCAATGCCACCAGCGCTTTTAGTTCTTTTTCCATACAAGCCCCCTACCGCAAAGTGCGGACGTTTTTGTTTTATATTTTATTAGTATACCAAATTTTCGCTTTTTTTTCAACGGTTTTTTGCACAAATTTTATGTTTCCCCTTGTTTTTATAAAAAATAACCGCTGCAATCACGAAAACAGCATAAAAAATAGCAGCCAAAGTAATATTCTTTGACTGCTATACTTATGCAAACCGTTTATACACCCATATCGTTCAGCATTTCCAAAACTAAAATATTCCAGTTGGTAAAACCGGGATACAAACACGGTTCCCCCGTATCGGGCAGATAACTTTCGTACATATCCCCCGTTTTTTCCAAATTTTCCGCAAATAAACGGATGGTTTTTTCTGCCAAAACTTTGGCTGTGGGCAAGCCGTATTTTTTTAAGCCTGCGTAAACAACGTAGTTGGATACCCCCCAAATGGCGCCCAACCAATTGCTGGGGTTGGAGGTTTTTTCTAGGTTATAGAAAGGCTCGTCGCTAGCAACCGTACGTACCCCGTATTTTGCCATTACCGCAGGGTCTTTTAAGTGTCTTTTTTCCATAGCACGGGCGCGTTTTTCCCCCGCAAACCCTGCATACATGGGGATAAAACATCCCCAAAAACGAATTTTTATAGGCATTGCATGCCAAAAAGGTTGCATGTTTTCATGCAATAAAAATCCGTTGGCATAAAAGGGTTCATACTCAAAAGAAAGGTCTTGTGAATAATAAATTTCCGCTTTTTCGTCGTAACAAACGCGGTTTAAGGTTTCCTTAAACTGTGCCGCGCGGGTGCGGTACGCATCAAATCGCACATCCTTGCTTTGAGATAAAATTTCCACTAACGCGTCATATTCCATCGCAAGAAAGGAATTTAAGTAGATATCTGCAGCACTTTCCTTTTTGCGGAAAAACACCGTGGGATTATTATCTATCCCAATCATAACATCATTCACCCAATAAAACAGGTCTGCATTTTTATTTAGCTGCGCATTTTCATAATATTGCATATATTTTACGGCACAGTCCACATTAATCCATGAAAAATCTTCTGCAAGTTTTGCAATTTGTAAAATATTCTGCAATAAAAAGGGTTTATGCATATTGTGCTTAACCCCTGCACGGTGCGCATCGCGATAATAGTTATAAAAGGGTCCGGAGGACGCCAACATCATGGGAATAAATCCGTCTTCTTCCTGATTGTCAAAAAAGTTTTGCACGGTACCCTTGGCATGCAAAAGGATTTTTTCTTTTGCCCCGGCGTAATCAAACCCCGGGGTGTTTTTATAACGGTTTAATCCCGTTATCATGGCACGGATTGCCCAGTAACTATCCCAATCCCAAAGGGTTCCCGCATATTGCGCACTGGGGTCAACAAAGGGGTGTTTTAAGATACCGCATGCAGGCGCACAAACTTTCAGCAAATTCGGTTTTACGTATTCATCAATCAGTTTGGCATAACGTTGCGCCCTATTCTTCTTTAACAAGATAATCCTCCCATCCAACAACAGGCTGTGTATACTGCAAAGGTTCTTCATATTGCGGAACGAACGTTTCTAACAGTTTTACAATTTCCTGCATGCCGTTTTCCATCATCCCAAGATCACATTCAATTTTAATACGGTTGTGGAAATAGTCGTGCATTACGATAGTAAAGCCCATGGCATCTACCGCTTTTAGTTTTTTGCGCCTGGTTTTACTGTACAAGAAAATTTGCCTTGCAAGTGCGTCATACCGTTCTTCAAAATAACTGCCGTAACTTTTATAAAACCAACCGTAAGGTTCTTCTTCCTTTACGTTTGCAACATATTCACGGGTATATTTTACCGATTCACTGGTTAAAAACAGCCTATCCTTATACCACGGGATATCAAAATATGCCGAATAGGATGTAATAATGATGTTTTTGAATTTACCGAAGTAACGTTCTTTATTATAAATAACGTCCCCTTCTTTTAAGTATTGCCACGCCATAAGTTCTTTCCTTTGTGCTTTTGTTTATTATAACAAACTTTTTTGCCTTTTGCAAGTATTGCTTATATTTTTAATTAAAATAAAAAATCGGCTGTTTCCAGCCGATTTTTAGTTACTTATTCCGCCGTGTAGTTATCAAAATAGCCTTGAATAAATACGATAGGCGTTCCTTTATCCCCCGAACCCGAAGTTAAATCGCAAAGCGAACCGATAAGGTCGGTTAATCTTCTGGGCGTAGTACCTTCGGAAATCATTTTTCCCACAAGGTCTGCATCCTTTTCCTGAATCTTTTGTTTAATGGCCGCCTTTAACGCATCCCCCGAAAGGTTTGCAAAATCGTTATCTGCTAAATATTTTAATTTCAGTTCACTGGGGGTTCCTTCCAGCCCCTTGGTATAAGCGGGAGAAACAACAGGGTCGGCAAGTTCCCAAATTTTTCCGATAGGATCCTTAAACGCACCATCGCCGTACACCATAACTTCCACAAGTTTGCCCGTTTCCTTAAAGATGCGTGCCTGGATATCTTCCACCAACGTCTGACAATCGCGGGGGAACAGTTTTACTTGGTCTTCGGTTGCCTTGTTGGAACCAAGAAGTCCGTAATTTTCATTGTAACCGCTACCGTTTACGGGTGCCGTTAAAATTTCATCCAATCCATACACTTTTTCCGCACCTGCCGCCTTTAATAAGCGCTTGGTACGTGCGCGAGTGTGAATATCGCAGTTCAGCACGTTTTTGGTATAAGACAAAACTGCGCGGGGATCGTTTGCAAATATCACTTCAAAATCAGCACCGCAGTCGCGCACTAATTTTTCGTAGTATTCCACATAGTCCACGCCCGTAAAACGATGCTTGGAATAACCGAACAGTTCCCGATATTTTTTAATATCCAAAACGTCCTTATAAGGGTCAATACCCTTTTCATCCATCATATCTAAGGAAATCAAATGATTGCCCACTTCGTCCGAAGGATAAGAAAGCATTAAAACCACTTTCTTTACGCCCTTTGCAATACCGCGAAGGCATACAGCAAAACGGTTACGGCTTAAAATGGGGAAAATAACGCCTACGGTTTCGCCACCGAATTTAGCGCGAACGTCATTCGCAATATCATCCGTAGTAGCGTAGTTACCTTGTGCGCGCGCAACAATGGCTTCGGTCATCGCGATAACATCGCGGTTGCGTATAGTAAACCCATCTTCCTTTGCCGCCGTTAAAACGGAATCGGTTACGATTTCAACCAAATCATCCCCACTGCGGATAATGGGAGCACGAATACCCATAGAAACGGTACCAACCATACGACTCATAATTCTATCTCCTTTCGGTTTCCTTATCAAAAGCAAACCCACTTTAATATGATACCAAAAATAACAGCATTTGTAAAATGATTTTATAAAAAAAATAAAATTTTTTTAAAAATCCCTTTTCCGTAAAAGCGTTTCCGTGAAAAAACCGCTTATCCTTTCTAACGATAGGGGTTCCCGTTTCGCCCAGCGCAATCCGCGGTTATTCCCCCAAAGTTTGTACCCGTAATGTTAGCATTGAAAATTTAACCGTGAACAGAAAACGCTTATCGGATTTTGAACAAGCGAAAATTACCGTTGGCCCCTTTGCGGAAAACTTCACACTAAAATAAACTTACAAAAACGAAACCGCCTACAAATTTCGTAGGCGGTTTCGTTTACGTTGGATAGCGCGCAACTTTACCCCAAGGAGGCGACGCTTCCTCGTTATTTATAAGCCACAAAACGGGAACGCCCTTCGCCGCTATTTCTTCGGGGTAATCCGCAAACCCATCCGTAAAGACCACGATGCCGGAGGGGGGTGAAAAGGAATGCGTTTCGGTTACGTATTCGAACAAAATATCAAAATCAGTTCCACCGCCACCCGTTGGTTCAAATTTTGGCAAACCCTTTCCTACGCCAATTTTACAGGAAGGATGCACTTCCGAATCGAAAAATGCAAGTTCCCCCGTAATTTTTCCGTTAAATTGCTCAAAAATTCCACAAAATTCGGAATACGCTGCGGTGAGGTCTTCTTGCGAAACCGAACCCGAAGTATCTACGAAAAACATAATATTTTCCACCCTTTTTTCTTCTTGATTATAGTCAGGAAGAAAAAAAGGGGATTCCGTATATCTTTTATCGGGTGGCGTAAAGGAATAATCACAAACCTCCCTTTGCACGAAATCAATCAGCAACCGTTTCCAATCTAATGTTGCCTTTTTTCTTGCGTTTACAACGAGTTTCAATAGCGGGTTACCACTTCCCGCTAGCCGAAGCGCCGACGTGACGTTAATTTTACGAAAAAGAGTGGACTTTTTTGCCCCCGTAGGAAGGTTGCCCCCAAACTTTTTCACGCCTCCGTTTTCCCCTTCGCGCTCTGGCATGTTAGGCTGGGTTTCCGTTTCTAAATTTGGGAAATCAATAATCGTCGTTGCTTCCCCTGAAATATCTTTTCCTTGCCAAAATTCAACCGAATCGGGAAAATAGTCTTGTCGGTTTTTTTCAGGCAAGAAGTATAACATCCCCATTTCGGGAAGACGTTGTATTTCCGCTTCGCTTAAATTCCCAACTTCACAGTCTTTCCACGGAAGGCGCGTGGGCAATTTCCCCAAATGACTAAACCCTTCCAAACGATATCCGTTTTTGGAAAATTTATCGTTTAAAAACACGTCACACGCTAAATGATATTCGGTAATTAGATCCCTTTCACTTGTTTCCGTATGGCCTAAAACGGCGTGCATTATTTGATGGCACAACAAATATTCCAACTCTTCTTCGCGTAATTTTTCCAAATAGGAGGGCGAAAAGTAAATGGTGCTACCGTCGGTAGATATTTTTTTAATTCCCGTATGGGCTACGAATCGAAAATACATTAATACGATGCCGAATTCACGGTTTTTTTCTAACAAACGAAATCTTGCATCTTCAATAATTTTCCTTAATCGTTGCCATCTGCGTATCGTAAGCATCATCCTACTCCAATTCGTTCAAAATTATCCATTCATCGAAAATGGGAATATTTCTTAGAATCTTACGTAATTCGCGCACTTTATACAAGTCGTTAAAGAATTTATTCTTAAATTCCGTAGGCATTCGCATAGCGTACTGAATCGCATTAGCGATTCCTTCTTTTTTAGCGCAAGTTTTAGCGTAAAATACCATATTCGCGACTAACGCGTACAAAAGTTCGGGGCGAAGAGGTACACCTTGGGTTATTCCTGCGAAAATATCCGAAACGGAAGGGGTTTTTTCGGTTTGTCTACACCAAAATAAAAACTCCTGTGCGGCTTCTTCCCCCACGCAACCAACGATAAGGGAAAATACGTCTTCAATACTTTGCGCCACATATAAGATATTGCTTACCATTTCCCACGAACGAGGAGTAGGAAACGCTACCCCATCTTCATCAGCCTCAAAACCCATTAACATACTTGGGTTTGCATCCAAAAAACCGCAAACTTTGGGATGAACACCGCAAGCCACCGCCCAACTATGCCAAGCGGAAGGATTACTTGCAATTTCCAAATGACACAACCGATTTGCAAGCGCTTTGGGCATAGTAACCGCGACTGATCGATCCGTAACGCGATTTCCCGCGGCAATTACCAAGCAATTTTTAGGCAAACGATGTTCCCCCACTGCGTGATCTAGGGTAATTTGATAAGCCGCCGCTTGTACGGATTGGGGAGCAGCAGAAATTTCATCCAAAAACAAAATATTTACCACTTCTTCACTTTCGTCCATGGCAAAAATTTTCGGTTTTAACCATATCGCAAGGGTTTTTTCCGCGTTAGAAGTGGGAATCCCCCTTAAATCCACGGGGTTAAATAAAAGCAAGCGAACGTCCGTAACCACCACGCGTTTTCCCGTTACCTCCTCCAAACGCCTAGCCACTTGCCTTACCCCTTGCGACTTCCCCACGCCAGGCGGCCCCCAAAGCATTATGGAAGGTAATTTCGTAAACTCTTTACCTTGCAAAATAGATTGCGCGTATATTCCGCATAATTGATCGCTCATTTCTTGTACTGTCATCTGCATTATTCCATCGTTAAAATTCATAATTACACCTCTTTTCTGCATTTTAACACGGAAATGATGACACACGCCTGTCACTATTAAAAAATCACAAAAAAACTGCGTAATCAAATGGTTACGCAGTCATTTTTTATTTTCTTAAAAGAGCTATCGTGTTTACAAGCGCTTCTAAATTTTCGTAAGGGAAGCCGTTATCCGCTTCCACGTAAAACCACGCGCCCCCCTTTTCCATTTGGAAGGTATCAAATTCGCGTTTTACAAGTTCTTCTACCTCTTTGGGCGTGCCGTAGGTCATCGTTCTTGCGCGGTCGGTATGCACTTCCACCGCCAAACCAAGTTCCCTGCAATATTTCGCAAGATCCTTCATATTATACGCAGGAATTTGCGGCCAAATAGAAGTTACGCCGATATCCTTTAAGTCGGGCAAAATATCCCAAATTTTTCCGCAACTGTGAAAGTGAATATCCATCCCCTTATCCACGGCGGGCTGGAACAATTTTTTTAGGCGAGGCTTGAAAAATTCGCGCCACGTTTCGGGGTTCATTAATAGGGCTTGCTCGCTTCCGTAATCATCCCCAAAAGTAAGCGCGTCTGCTTCCGCTTTAACGGCACGGGCAACGAACTGCGCGTTGCGTTCGGTGATACGGTCCGCAAGAACGCCGATTTCCCTTTCCCCCAGCGCAATATCGCAAAGCACGTTTTCATCCCCGTAAAGGGCAATTAACTGCTCGTAAAGGCTGCCGCAACCTGCCGTCGTGTAATAATCCTGCGCCTTGCGTTCGGTAATCCTTTTTTGAAAGTCGGCAACACCTTGCCCCTCACACCCTTCCGCCTTGGGTAAAACGTAGTTTTCAATCTCTTCCGCATAAGTAATGGGATGAGAGTGCGGAATCCCCGTAATACCGAAAATGCGGTATTCCCAAGTAACGCCCCACGCATCCGTGCGGAAAGCGTGGTACTTGCCATCCTTATCGTAATCATCGGGCGCGGGTCCCGTGGGGGGAACCCTACGGAAAGGCTCAAAATCCCCGGGAAGGGTTGCGTATAAATCGTTTAACTTATCCCCGTGTTCATAGTAGCCTACGGGGCAATAATAAAAGCGAACGGGAACTTTATCCACTGGCTTAAAATGCATTGCATTTTTTACGCGTTCACGCCGATTCATTGCTACGCTCCTAACAAAATTTTTCTTTGGTTATCATAGCACATGGATTACTATTTGTCAATATGAAAAGAAACACCTTCCGCCGTTTTTTACGGCGGAAGGGTTATTTAAGATTTACGATAAGTTTTAGGGCTGAACAAAATTAACACGGGTAGAATTTCCAAACGCCCGATCAACATGGTAAGCATCAAAACGATTTTGGATAAGGGACTAAACGCTACGTAACTTGCGTAAGGTCCAACCGCCTCAAACGCGGGACCAATGTTGGAAATACAAGCAAGGGCGGAAGAAAAATTACTGAAAAATCCATGTTGCACGGTGTAAACGCCTGCATCCGAAGAAATGGTAACCGTTTGCTGATTGATGGGGTCTACGGATAATATCAAAACGGTGAACATTAAGATAAACACGTACAGCGTAATAAAGGCAAGCACGCTATTTGTTGTTTTTTCTTCTAAAACCTTTCCTTCAAACTTGGTTTTGGGAACGTAGCGCGGATTTATGGTTTTACGAACGTTTACGTACATTCCCTTAAAGGCAATTAAAATACGCGAAAGTTTCATACCGCCCGCGGTAGAACCCGCCATTGCGCCCGTAAACATCAGTAAAATCAGTACGGTTTGTGCAATTGTGGGCCAAACGTTAAAGTCCGTAGTGGAAAAACCTGTTGTGGATATTAAGGACGCCACTTGGAATAGGGAGTGGCGGAAGGCTTCTTCCCCCGTTCCAATTTGGGGCATCGCACTTATATTATTGTATAAACTTATAAAAATAATAAGTATTGCAGCGAACACTAAAGCAAAATACGTGCGAAGTTCTTCACTTTTTAACACGTGTTTAATTTTACCGATTAGTAGTAAATAGTATAAGGTAAAATTACAACCGAACAGTAGCAAGAATATCGCTATTACATACTGCGAATAAGGATTCATCAGTTGCATACTGCCGGGTATAAAGCCAAAACCGCCCGTGCCTGCGCAACCAAACGCGGTTAGCATACTAAAAAAGAATTTATCCTTTTCATAACCCGCAACAGGCTTATCAAACATCAGTAAAACGATTTCTAAAACGGTTAGCCCTGCGTAAATGAGATATAAAATGCGGGTGGTAACTTTCATTTTGGAAACAAGTTTCCCTACTTGAGGGCCGGGGCTTTCCGCACGCAGAAGGTGCATAGAGGAACCTTCCTTGCTTTCGGGAATGAAAATAAGAATAAACACCAGAATCCCCATACCGCCAATCCAGTGCGAAAAACTGCGCCAAAACAAAGAGGAGTGTGAAAGCAAAGTTACGTCCTCTAAAATACTTGCACCGGTGGTGGTAAAGCCGGACATAATTTCAAAGCAAGCATTGATATAATTCGGGATTTCCTTATTGATAACAAAAGGCAAAGCACCGAATAAGGACATCACAATCCAAGAAGCCGCAACTAATGCAAACCCTTCCTTTTGGTATAAGGCTTCCCGTTGCGCCTTGGGAATTTGCAATAAAAATCCCAGACCCACCAATAGCAGCGCCGGGAAAACAAATGCCAGCACGTTACGGCCGGATTCGTGATATATTAGGGAAACGAATAAGGGGGCAAGCATTAAAATCCCTTCCATTATCATAATTTTCCCTAAAATTTTTCCGATTTTTTTATAATTCATAAAATTCCTTATTCAAACAGATCGGTAAGATCGTCAAAATTTTTATGCGTAGTTACAACCACAACGTTATCCCCCAGTTCAATATGCGATAAACCGTTGGGAATAATCACTTCTCCCTTTCGGATAATACATGCAATCAAGCAATCCTTTTTCATTTGCAAATCTTTTAGGGGAACGTTGTAAAATTTTTCTTCTGCCTTGGCAGCAAATTCCAACGCCTCTACCTTATCTTTTACCAGGCGGTATAAGGTAATTACGTTACTGCCTTCGCTGTTTGCAATAGCGCGCACATAACTAATGATTTTACTTGCCGCAATATGTTTGGGGGATACGCCCAGCAAATACTGTTCACTGTCCAACATATTCGTCAGTTCGTCATTTTTTACCTGCGCAACCGTTTTTCTTACACCCGAACGGTTTGCAAAAATGGAAGCAATAATATTTGCCTCATCACTACCCGTTAGGGCTACGAAAGCATCCATTGCCTCCACCCCTTCTTCGGTCAACACCGAATGTTGGGTGCCGTCCCCGTATACAACCGAAACAGCAGGGAGCAATTCTGCCATTTCTTCGGCTTGCTCTTTATTATTTTCAATCACTTTTACGCGGTATTTTTTACGTGCAAGCATATCTGCAAGGTAATAACCGATTCTGCCGCCACCCACAATCATTACATTTTTGAAAGGGCGCTTGTTTAAGTGAATTTCGGTTAAAAAATCCCCCAAAGATTTCGTATCCGCAGTAAAGCTGATTTTATCCCCTTCCTGAATTAAAAATTCACCCGTAGGAATAACCACTTCGCCATTTCGCTGAACCGCACAAATCAAAACCTTGTTGGTTAATTTTTTACCTAAGGAAATAAGCGTTTCACCCACCAACGAACAACCTTCTGTGGCAACCACTTCCACAAGGGAAACGCGCCCCATTGCAAAATGTTCAATATCCGAAATAGAAGGCAGGCTTAGCAAATTAAAAATTTCATTTGCGGTTTCCCTTTCAGGGTTTACCACCATGGAAATTCCCAACTCCTCCTTCATTTCTTCCGTTTGTTTGCGATATAAAGGATTTCTAACGCGGGCAATCGTGCTTTTTGCCCCTGCCTTTTTGGCAACCATACAGGTCATAATATTCAATTCATCACTGCCCGTAACCACAATAACCATGTCTGCGGTTTTTGCACCGGCCTCTAACTGAATATCTAAACAGGCACCGTTCCCCACCACGCCAAGTACGTCGTATTTTTCTATTAAACTTTCTATTTTTTCTTTGTTTTCATCTATAATGGTGATGGTATGCCCTTCCCCAATCAAGTTTTCCAAAATGGTTTTGCCAATCATCCCCATTCCGACAATAATAATTTTCATATTCCTCTCCTATTTTTAGAGATACTTGCATTATAGCACTTTTATTTGTGCATGTAAAGCATTTTTATATACAGGCAAAAAGCCCATTCTTTACTATGATGTATCCTGCTTATTTTATGCATAAAGGATACGCCCCGTTATAAACGGGGCGAAATTTTTATTTTATACAATGTATTCTTTTACAGGAAGTTCAAAAATCCAATCTGCATGACTAAACTCCTGCCCTAATACGCTTTCAAAATCCGCAAAAACAGAATCCGTTAATCCTTGCACCTTTCCAACCATTACTGCGCCGTATTTTTTTGCCGCGGAAAGCGCCGCCTTTTGTGCGCTTTCGGTTTGCGGAAATACAAGCAACGCCTTTCCGTTATATGCGCGAAGCACCGTTTCTATCATATCCGCATTTTCGCTGAAAAGCATTAGGGGGGCTTTGATTACCGCGTTAAATTCGTAAATTGCCGCACGGATAAATTCCATATTTGGAGAATCCGTATCGGGGGCAAACAGCAATACGTCCATCCCCTCCTCTTGCATAGAAAGGGCTTCGTCTAACACTTCGTATTCGTCCTTCCCTTCAAAAATCGCAAGGCCTTTGGGGGTGGCAGCACTTAACGAACCGCCCACGATAACGGGTTTTGAAAGGGTTACCACGTTACAAAAAGAAGCAGTAACCGGTTCTTTAGAAAGTTGCGTAGGGTTGTAGGCAAAAGTCCTATCCCCCATTTTTTTAGCCAAAGCCGCAATATGCGTGGGGGTGGTTCCACAACACCCGCCCACAATGCGCACGCCCTTTTCCAGCAAAGCAAAAACTTCCTCTGCAAACTCTTCGGGGGTTACGTCGTACGCGGTAACGCCGTTGCGGTTTTGCGGTAAACCCGCGTTGGGTTTTAAGATTACGGGCATACTGCTAACGGTTAGTAGCTCTTCCATTACGGGGCGCAGTTGTTTAGGTCCAAAGGAACAGTTTGCCCCAATGGCATTTGCCCCCATACCGCTTACTATCGCCGCCATCACTGCGGGGCTTGCGCCCGTCATCAGGCGCCCACCCGTGCCGTACGCGTTGGAAAGGAATATGGGCAAGTCCGAATTTTCCTTTGCCGCAATTAAGGCTGCCTTGGCTTCGTAACCGTCGTTCATGGTTTCAATGATAATTAAGTCCACCCCGGCAGCAACCCCCAACTTTACCGTTTCGGAAAAGGTAGCTACTGCGTCTTCAAAGGAAAACCCACCAAGGGGCCCCACCAATCTTCCCGATGGGCCGATATCCAGGGCAACGAATTTGGGTTGTGTTCCCACACTTTGTTCCCTTGCCGTTTTCGCATTTCTCACCGCCGCAGGGATAATTTCTTCTAATTCCTTACGGCTAAAATTTAATAGGTTTGCGCCAAACGTGTTGGTAGAAACCACGTTGCTACCCGCATCATAGTAGGCTTTATGCCCTTTAATCACGTCGTCTGCATGGGTTACATTCCAGCGTTCGGGCTTTTCCCCCGCACCAAGGCCGTAACTTTGCAGTAAGGTGCCAAACCCGCCGTCCAACAAAACTGCGTTGTTTTTATAAAAATCTGTAAAATTCATACGCGCTCCTTTGCGTTGTTATCTCTTTTCATTCTTTTACGTAAAGTAAAATTTTCTCCCATTCTTTAACCAGACGCTGCAAGGAATACGCCGCGTTTGCGGGCGAAGTGGAAGGCAAACAAACGGCTTTTCTTCCCGTTTGTTGTTCTTGATATTTTTTGAAATACTTTTCCGCCGTTTTACCGTTTACAAACACCGCGCGAATATCCGCAACTGAAAAAATGCGGGATAAATCGTTAGGAATTACTTGGTGAATGGAACTATCTGCACTTCCCGTAATTTGGCAAGATGCAATTACGTCCCACACGGCTATACCGTTTCGCAGTAAAAATTCCCGCTTTTCCTGTACGGTTAGGGGCGTTTTTTCCTTGAATACCGCGGAAAGCACCATCCAGAACCGATTTTGCGGATGACCGTAGAAAAAGCCCTGTTCGCGTGATTTTACGGATGGAAAACTGCCAAGAATCAGAATTTTGGAATTTCCGCTGAAAACGGGAGAAATAGGATGCTGCACGGTTTGTTCTAACATAAGCATTTACTCTCTATTTCAGTTTCGTAGTCTTCTTGTATCAACACGTGATTTACGTTATGCTTTTTAGCTTGTTCTAAATTTTTTGCGTTTTCTTCCAGTAAACTTTCCACGGTTAAATCGTCGTCCGCTTGCCGTTTTTCAATCACGTTTGCAAATTCCTTTATCTTGGAAAAATGCGTTTTTACGTACGATTCTCCCAAAATTAGGCAAAAATATTGCATTTTAGCAAGGTGTTCGTTTGAAAAATCTTTTTGCCAATCAAAGGGAATATAGCACCCTTCCACAATCAAATTTTGATCGTTTTCTATTGCGGTTTTTATTATTTCCCGTACGATGGGCCATAGATATTCGGTTAAATCTTCCTCCCTACTTAAGGGGGTAAGGGTGGTGTTTCCACTACGAATTAACCCCATTTTTAAGTGGTCAATGGAAAGGTATGGATAGTGATATTTTTCCAAAAGTTTTTGGGCAAACGCGGTTTTCCCCACGTGTGTTGCGCCCGCAACTAAAATAATCATAGTGGCTTTCAGTTCCCCTGTTTTCTCCCTTAATTATAGCATATATTCGCCGTTTTTGCAATAAAAAAGCATAAAATGGCATCCCCCATTTTCGGTAAAATTCAGTATGAAACGTTGAAATTTTACAGACGAACTAAGGCACAAATCATGACGGAAAACAAAAAAAGAACGAAGCGGTTGCTTCGTTCTTTTTTTGCGTGTGTGGGACAAAAAGTATTTTTTAACCCAAAAATTTGATGTAATTTACAACTTTGTTAATAAAATTTTCATAGTCATTATACACTATTGAATCTTTAAAGTTATATTTATCATTACATAATGTTATTTCAAAATCTTCTTTATCTAACAAAAATTTTATGTAGTCTGATTTTGTTTTTACTATATCTAATGGTATCGTTGGCGTATCTATTAGGTAAAATAATGTTTTGGTAGGCGTATGCATATACACGGTTACATCATCCTGCGATAATTTTAAATACTTTTCTATATTATGCGTCGTAATTGTTTCTATCTTTGAAATTGTACCGTCTTTTTTAAAATACGGCACATGTTTAGGTAAAGCAACAATTTGAAAATAGGCTTTGCTCGTTGTTCTAAGATTTGCAGTTTCTCCAAGCATTCCTTCAAAATAATTGTTCGAATTTTGCGAATAATTACTCATTATATATTTAACAGCGACGCCACCAAGCGCTTTTTCACTTTTAAAAATGGAAATATCAACGGCTTTTTCCATATAGCGACCGTTAATTTTAGCCTCTTTCCCTGTGCCAAACCCTAATGATTTTATCTGATAATTATTCCCCAAGCGTTTATACAAGTCTTTTGCTATTGCACCATGCAAAACTTCTAACTTTTTATTACTTCTTGCGCTTGTCCTTAAATACACCTTAAAAGAATCCTTTAAAACCTTCAAAAATTCTTCATTAGTCATAATCTAAAATCCCCCCGTTGTATGCAAATTTAAAATCCAAATATACTTTAACGTCCTTTGACGAAAAAGTATAATATCCGCCATTCTTATATTTACCCAATAATGTTATATACGAAACAAATTCGTCACTTCTAAGTATTTCTTTTATTTTATCATAGCTTATGGTATCGCTGATAATGTATAATCCGCCATAAACCCCAACGCCTTTTTTTGCTAAATTGAATTTCCAATCTTCCTTCGTTCTTAATAAGGCATTTATTGTTAACTTATCGGTATAAGTGTCATTTATTGCTTGGCTTCTTCCAAAAGCATACCAATATTTGTTTGCATCTTTTTCGTTACTACGTTTTAACAACGCTTTTTTGTTTAAAATTAAATATTCATACAGCTCTTTTTCCTTAGCCAATTCTTCTTCTGGCACAAGCTGTGCTTGTTTATTGTATGGATAAATTATTTCCTTTAATTCCCCCGTTGATGCTTTTATCACAGATATAATATACTTTGACCGAAAAGAGAAATCATTTATAAAAACGCTATCACACAAAGTTGCATAACCGTTTTTAACTGCAATATCGCTTTTCCCTAAATTAAACAATATTCTCTTTAATGTTTTTAAATCGCCTTTTGTTGAAAAATAATAATTACTTGATATATAAAAATCATCAGGTGCTAACGTATCAACATAATATGGAATTAAATTTTTTTCATCATATTGATAATAATCTAGTTCTTTTCTTTCTTTATTTTTTTTCAAAACAACAATCGTCGTGTATGCTGTTGCCGTAAAAGCTTGAAAATGTCTAAGATTCACAATACTAGAAATCAAATTATTTTCAACAAAGACCTTACGCATATATGTGCCAGCAACACTATTAAAAAATGAACTCGGCGTAATATATCCCAATATTCCCGTAGACTTTAGCATTTTTAATCCTATTTCGTAAAATACTATAAACAAATCAGTCATACCACTTTGAGCGAACGAGAATTTTTTAATATCTTCAATATTTTCTCCTAAATTATGAACACGAATATACGGTGGATTTCCTAACACATAATCCATTTTCCCGTCAAATTTATGTTCTTTCAAGGCATCTCCACAAATAATATCCCAATTTACGCCATATATTCCATATGAGTTCGCAACTTCGTCGATATTGTTTATGCATTTATCCCTTTCTACTCTCTCAATTTCTATTCCATGAATATAACTGCCAAGTTCTTCTTTGACGATATTTTTATCAATTAATAAACGAGCTGATTCTTCGCAGTATCTTTGAACAATTTTTCTTAAAAAAGCGCCATCACCACAACTGTTGTCTATTACATGCTTCTTTAATATTTTATCTCCATAATAGCCAGATAGATCTAATATATTCTCAACAATAAAATCAGGCGTATATATTCGACCGTTTGATTTTTCAATTTTTATATCTTTGTTTTGAGTTTTCATCAAATCCCTCCGAAATATACTTATTATATTATATCATAATTTATCGTTTTTTACAAGTTCTTTCACACTGTAAATAACAAATTATATGGTTCAAATCCAGGTGTGGGAGGGTTTTAGCCTACAACGACTTAAAGTGTGTGGGACAAAATCTGTCGTGGCTTTTTTCAAAAAAATTGCATTAAAAAAGGCCTATAAAAGCGTGAAAATGCTCTTATAGGTCTTAATTTTTGCTGTAAAATGCCGATTTTAGCGTGAAAATATAAAAAATATAGGTCTATAAGCAAAGTACTTATAGACCCATACGAGTTGCTCCCCGTGCAGGATGAAACCGACACCCCTTAAAAAGGGGCCCCTCGGTTACCTTTGCCCGTAAAATATGCCCGTCATATGGCGGCCGAACCAAGGCACAAATCTTGACGGAAAACAAAAAAAGAACGCAACGGATGTTGCGTTCTTTTTTTGGCTCCCCGTGCAGGATTCGGACCTGCGACCCTCCGGTTAACAGCCGGATGCTCTACCGCTGAGCTAACGAGGAATAAAATGTGGCGATGACCTATCCTGCCAAGCGGTCGCCCGCTAAGTACTTTCGGCGCGAGAGAGCTTAACTTCTGTGTTCGGGATGGGAACAGGTGGGACCTCTCTGCCACTCACCACAATGGTTATATTACACGGGGTTTCC
>JAZRTI010000012.1:0-1162 GCA_045651955.1 Christensenellaceae bacterium
TATACGCGCAAGAAATACTTTGGGCAAGCAACGGATCTTCCGAAACTTCTTTACGGAAGGGCGAAAATTTAATTTTTGCGCCCGGAGCAATGGCAAAACCTACGTTTCCCGCGCGCATGCCTTCTGCCTTACGCGCCGCAACCGCGTGCCAAAGAGAGGTATCCCACGCGTGCGCAATTGCAGTTGCGTGTGGATAAATTTCCTCCCCGTAGGATTTCATATACCCAACGCCCACCTGCGGTATTCCCAAAATGCCCGCTTCCTTTGCCGAAAGGCTGGCAGGCCCCGTCAGTATTCTTATGCGCTGTTGGTCGGTAAGTTTTGCAATAATATCTGCATACTTTAGCATTGCTTTCCCTCCCCTGTTCTTTGGTTATCTATCGAAAGCGCCGCGTTATGGAAAGCCGTTCGGCTTTGCGTAACCGCGCTTTCCTCGTCAAATTTCCCAAACTTGCTTCTTGCGCGAAGAATCGTTACTGCTATTGCCACAACAATCAGCACCAACATTAAAAACGCAACCTTGCGGAAGAACCGCGAAAACTCCTTCTTTTCGGATTTGGCTTGGAAAGCAAAGGATGCGTTTGCTTTGGGGTCCTCTTCTTCAAATCCGCGCACGTCGTAATGCGCAACGGCCTTTCCGCCCACGTACGTATAGCGGTAAGCGCCCGAATACACGTATAATACTTTTACGATAAAATCCGAACAGTTTTCTAAAACCGCAACCCCCTTTTCGGTGGCGTAGGTGGCGTCGACGGGGATATGTAAACGCTTTAATTTTACTTTATCCCGCGCAATTTCTTGCCCGTGGGAATCTAACTGAATCAGTAAAAACTGAAATCCTTTTACGGCAACACCCGTTTCGTTTAAAAAGCGAAAAATTAAGCAGCGTTTTCCATTTTTGCGGATTAGCATATACTGCTTTACGGATAAGGCGTTTGCGGGCTGGGGGCGATTGTAAAAGCCCTTTTCTATAAACTCGTTATTTGTTATCATATATCTTTACCCCAATCCCTTTCTTTTTCGCATGTAAAAACACTACGAGCCCAATCAGCGCGCCTATCAAAACCGACGGCCAAAAATAAACGCTTGCCTTTCCCATAAATTGGCTTACCCGCAAATAAGCGGCTACCGAATTCCCCGCCCAACAAAGGGTGGCAAACAT
>JAZRTI010000013.1:0-65772 GCA_045651955.1 Christensenellaceae bacterium
GTTGGTGAGTTTAATTGTCTTCCTAAGACCGCTTGGCCTCCGACTTTGGGTGGCTTTTGCTTTTACGCGTTGGGAATAGATGCCAATACGCGGCCGTATGCCGCTTTTACATCTCTAACCGCAGACACACTGTCAACGGCAATTACGTTTAAGGAAAATTCTGCATCCGCATGGTTGCCGTATACTTGCGCTTGGAAATCCTTTCCGTAAGTTACAAGTTGAGCAAACAATATGCCATTTTTCACCAGTAAACGCAATACGCGGAATTTACCAAGGCGATATTCTTCACTTTCAGCAGCGGTATTTACCGTTACGCCTTCGGTTTCGTTTACACGTTCTACAATGGATTCATAATATTTTTTCTGTTCACCCGTTAAAGCATCCACAAAAACGGGAGCAGGTGCTTCCTCCCCTTCCTGTTCGTAAGAAGCTTTCATTTTACGGATTTTTGCACGGTATGCAGTATCCATAATTAAAGCAACCAAGAACAGACCAACCAGTGCAGCTGCACCGATTAACGCCCAAAATACTACGGGTTTCGTTAGAAACGAAAATGCTAAAATTTGCAACATCTTTCTCCTCCGAATCCGCATTTTTCATGAAATAAGAAAAATAACGGCATATTCTAATTCATCATATTCATTATATCACTACTTTTTGCAAATTGCAAGTATTTCCTATGATTTTTTTGTTTTTTGTCATCATCCTTGGCTTTTCATGGTAAAAACAAGCAAATTTTACCAGTATTGCGGATATTCTGTATTGACGTCTTTCACATAAACCGTTCCATCATAAGACGCCAAAATGCTGATTTTGCGTGCTTTTTTGAACAGTTCTTTATTATAAGAAACCTGCAAAGAAAAAGCGTTTTGAGAAAAGTGTACGTCTACATCCCCACTTTCGGCGTTATGCGCAATATTGTCACATAAAAATTTTTCAGGGGCATTTAGGGGCTTTACGTAAAATTTGCGATTACGCATATATACGCAACCATCTTTGCCACAAGCAACCATGCAACCCTTTTCCACTTCCTGAATCACGTGCAGTTCTTTGGTATTTGCGGCATATGAAAAATATACGCCTGCTACAATTTTTTTCGTATTGCTGTTTCCCCCACCCGATAAACAACCCACCGTACGGGAATACAAATTGAAAAATCCGTATGCAATTTGGTTTTCCTTGTCGTGCTCTATAGCGTAAATGTTATATGCTTGAATGGATTTTTTTACGTATCGGCTGGTTAATAAGGCAATTACACCTTCGTAGCCTGGTGCCTCGTGCTCGTATCTTCTACACTTAAAACTAGAATCCTGCACCACTACGTTTTTATGCGTTTCGTAATACGTTTCTGGGGGCTCCCCCACACTTTCGGTAACAACGCCTTCTTTTACGGTCAAAATTTTATTTTCCTTTCCCGTAAAATCCCAACAAAAAACTTCACCCTGCACGCTATCCACCTGTACGTAGCGCACACCGCTAAAACAATCACTGCCGCTAACAGCGCCGAGAAACGTGGGCATAAGGTAAACCAACAACATAACATGCAAATAAAATGTAGCAACCCCAAATACAATCCAAGAAAAGATTTTTATGAACTTTGATTTCTTTTTGGGTTGATTTCCAGTTCTCATTCCATCCCCACACCTTGCATCAGCTTTTTATAAAAATCCACGGCAAGGGGTAAATCCCCCACGTTCACGTTTTCATTTTCACCGTGTACGCTTTTTAACTGCTTTTTATCAATCACAAAGGGGGAAAACCGCAAGCAGGCATCCGAAACCCCGTCAAAAAACCTTGCGTCGCTTGCGGCGGTCATAATATAAGGAACCGCCGGAACCCCTGAAAAACACTTCTCCACCGCGCGCGCAAGACGCATAAACGCAGGCGAACGATAATCGCATATACCCGAAGAAATCCCGGGGCTAATTACCTCGGTAGTTAAATCAAAGCGATCCGCAATTTTTTTCACTGCGGCAACGCTTTGGGTGAATCCCTGATGGTGAGAAAATCGCATATCGGCAACAACAAACGCGCTTTCGGGTAAAACGTTGGCACCACGCGCTCCGCTTGCCATCGTAAAAGCAAGCGTTGTGCGCAACATTGCCCCACCTTCTGCCGAAACCAGAGGCAATACCTTTTTTAACAGTGGGCAAAAAAAGCGATTGTGTTTCAGGAAAAACTTTGTAGACCCGCGCATTCCGTTTGATATAAGGCGAAAAGTGCGGCTTACCGTTTCGGAGATCACAGCGCGAAAGGGAGGCTTTTTTTCCATAGCAACCATAAACTTAGCAAGGCGCACCAAGGGTGTGTTTTTACCGGGGGCAGAGGCGTGCCCTCCCTTACCTTTGGCAGTAAATTTCAAATTTGCATATCCCTTTTCGCCTACGCCTATCATTGCGTATTTGCCTTTTGCCCCCGAAATCGGCTCCTCCACAACCATACCGCCTTCATCTAAAAGGAAGGAAAAGCGGATATTTCTGCTTTGCAGGGTTTTGGCAATTTCTTGGGCACCGGCACCGCCCACTTCTTCGGTACAGGTAGAAATAAAATAAATATCTTGCGCAGGAACAAACCCGGTTTCCAACAGTTCTTCGGCTGCTTGCAACATTGCAAACAATCCCCCTTTGGTATCCAGCGTTCCCCTTCCCCAAACCTTTCCTTGGGCAATCTCCCCTTGAAAAGGCGGATATTTCCAGTTCCCCGCGCCTTCTACCACGTCCATATGATTCATAAAGCAAATGGGGGAATAACCTCCCTGCCCTTGCCAAAGAATCAACAAACTACCCGAAAAATCTTCCACTTTGCAGGTAGAAAACACGTGGGGAAATTCCCTTTTCAGTAAAGCGTGAAAAGCGTAAAATTTGGATATATCCGTTTGTTCACGGGTGGAAACCGTTTCGCTTTGTATCATAGCGGAAAGGCGGTTTGCGTATTTGTTTGCGCGTTCCATTGATAACTCCTTATTCTTCTCTCCTAAAAAAACTATATCTTCACAAAACTTTTTCGTAAAAATTATAGCACAACACAAAAAATTATGCAAGGATTTTTGGTAAACGGCGGGGGTTTCAAAAGAAACCGCCGCCGCTACTTACGAACACATGATGCTTAGGAGATTTCGCGAATTTCAATATCTCCCGTACGGCAGGTTACGTTACAAAAACCTGCATTTGCCGCACTTGAAGGTACACGCTTTCTTCCCGTTTTGGTAGTTACGTTGTAAATTTTAGGGGTTAGTAAGGACATTTTCACATCCCCCGTGCCGGTTTTTACGTTATATTCGCCGGCATCACATTGCGAAAGGTGCACGTCCCCCGTGGTGGCGGTAATTTTTGTTTCCCCCACGGTTACTACGTTTTTTAATTCCACATCCCCCGTGCTTAATGAAATTGCAAGCGTATCGGCAGTTACGCTTTCCATTTCCACATCTCCCGTGGTGGCGGTAACGCGAATACCACCCGTAACGGTGGCACGGCAAACCGAATAATCCCCCGTACTGCCTTTTATCCATACGCTTTCCGCATTACCCGTAAAGAATACATCCCCCGTGGTTACTTCTAAAGAAAGGTTTTTTGCCGAACCTGAATAGCGGATATCCCCCGTACTCATTTTCACGCTTACGTTATCAAAGGTAAAATTATCGGGCACGGTTACATCCCCCGTAGTTCCCGTAACGTTCAGGTTTTGGTATTCGCCTTCGGGAAGGTATACGGTTACGTACTGTTTCGCAAAACGGATGCCGATATAATGGTACCACTTGCGGGTATCTTTACGCGAAAGGGTTAAAACCCCGTCCACCACATCCACGCTATACTGTATTTTCTTATCCACGTGGCTAACCACGCTTGCGCCTGCGCCTGTTTGCGACGTGGCAAAGCGAACGTCCGTTGCGCCCGTTTCTACCGAAACGGAAGTAAAAGGCGCGCTTACTTGAAAGGTTTTTTCTTCAATTTTCGTCATATCAAACTTCCTAAAATCAAATCCGTTTCCCGCAAGCCCCACGGCTGCAAGAAGGATACCCAAAAGAATCAGGGCTAAGGAAACGTATAATATCGTTGCTGTATGTTTCATAACGTTACACCCCCTTTTTTGCGAAGGCTTTTTTGATGCCCCGCCAAAGGATAGCCCCCAGTTTGATTAAGGCTTTTGCAGTGAATTTACACGCATAATACGTAGGCACCGTAAAACCGATAAGAATTAGCGAAGCCCCGGCAACCGCGACCCCGCTGCCCCACGTGGTTTGCACGCCTATCACTACAGAATAAACCAAACCGCCTGCGCCGCCCAAGCCAAAGGTTACGGGCAGGGCAAATAGCCCCACTACGCCCGTCCATAAACTTACGTAAACGGCGGCAACGCAGATAAGCGCAGCAAGAATTAAAATCAACCATAAGGGAGAACCGCAAATCAGCAGCGCCTTTTCCCCTGCGGTAAGTTTGCGCTTATGTGTAAACTTTTGTTTTAGCAGTTGCACAAAGGGTGTTTCCGCAGTGATTTGCGCGGTAATTTCTTCCACCGTGCCAACGGCAGCAACCGCTTCTTCTTCGGTCATCCCCTCCTCTATTCTTTCATCAATCATCTCGCCGTAGTATTCCAAGGATTTTTTTACGTCCTCCTCGGGAAATCCTTTCAGTTTTACGGCAAGCGCTATTAAAAACTCACTCTTATTCATCTTCTTCCCCTTTCATTACGAATTGGTAAATGGAAATCATTTCCTTCCACTCTTCTCGAAATTCCTGTAAGCGGTTCTTGCCTGCTTGCGTGATGGAGTAATATCTTCTAAGCCTGCCGTTATGTTCCGCATTGCGAACGGTTAAACAACTGCTTGCTTCCAACCGCCTTAAAATGGGATATAAGGTAGATTCGGAAATATCCACGTACGGTTTCATCTCCTTTATAATTTGATAACCGTAACTTTCCTGCTTTTTAATTGCCGCAAGCACGCAGATATCCAAAATTCCGCGTTTCATTTGAATATCCATCTGCTTCCTCCCCCTATTTGAACGGTGAATACCACCCAACGCACAATACTATATAACACACAGTATTGTTTGTCAAGTGTTTTTTATAAAATTTTTTCAAAATATTCCGTAAGGAAAAAAAATTATAAGCGCACATTTTTATAAAAATAAAAACCTTTCTTCCCCACTGAAAAACAAAACGGCAGATACAATCTGCCGCTTAAAAATTATTTGATTTATTTGCATTTGCGTTATTCGGCTTGCCCTTCGGGAGCCTTTTTCTTGTTTTTGCGGTTTTGTATCCATTTTTGCACCATAAGGATACCGTAATGCAACACAAGGCCCACCGCAATCGCCTTTACCAAATCAAAAATTACGGTTAGAACAAAGGTAAGCACTAATACTAAAATATCTTGCCATTTTTTGGTTTTAAGTATGGCAACAAAACTGCGCCACTCGCTCATATTATACGCAACGATAAACAAAATTGCCGCAATGATAGGCATGGGGATATAAGAAGCAAGGGGCATTAACAGAACCAATACAAGCAGTAACACCACGGCATGCACCATGCCCGCCAAGGGAGATTTACCCCCGTTTTTCACATTAGCCGCCGTACGTGCAATCGCGCCGGTGGCGGGAATGCCGCCAAAGCACCCCACGGCTACGTTCCCCAAACCAAGGGCGATAAGTTCGGTATTAGAATTGTGTTTATCCCCTATCATCTTATCCGAAACCACGCAAGAAAGCAAAGATTCAATGCTTGCAAGCAATGCAATGGTAAGTGCACTTGGGAATAAGGATAGTATTCTTTCTAGCGTGATTTTAGGAAAGGAAAAGGTGGGAAACGCGGAAGAAATACTGTAAAGCGAGCCCACGGTATTTACCTTGATTACGGGGATTAAGCAAAGCAATGCCCCCGCAAAAACGGCAATTAAAGAACCGGGGATTTTTTTGGATACCTTGCCCCAAAACACTAAAATCAAAAGCCCGATCGCCCCCAGGAAAAACGCCCACGGATTTACGGTGGAAACGTTTTCTATTGCAAGGGTAATTTTTTCGGTAGTTTCTATTGCAACCGACCCATCGGGATAACGCAATCCCAAAAAGTTTTGCAGTTGCCCAATCATTAAGGTAATTGCGATACCTGCGGTAAAGCCAACCGTGATGGTGTGCGGAATATATTTGATTAGCGAACCTGCACGAAGAAGCCCCATCAGAATAAGAATCATCCCCGCCATAACGGTTGCAAGGAACAACCCATCCATCCCTTGCGAAAGAATAACCCCCGCAACGATGGTGGCAAAGGCGGCTGTGGGACCTGTGATATTTACCTTACTTCCCCCCAAAAGTGCGGTTACAAACCCCGCAATAAAGGCAGTAAACAAGCCCTGCTCGGGCGCTGCACCCGAAGCAATGGCAAGCGCAATAGAAAGGGGAAGCGCAATAATTGCAACAATTACCCCTGCCACAATATCCGCAATATAATCCCGCGATTTATAGTTTTGAAAGGCGGTTAATATTTTAGGCTGAAAAAATTTCATCATCTTTCCCCCTTACGCACTTAAATTATATACCAAGCCAACGGAAAAAGCAATGAAACCCAATCAAATATTTGATTTTATAAAATAGATTTTAATAAACGAAATGTCAGATAATAATTCAGCAACAAAAGAAGGGCGATGTTCCCAGCCTTAGGCTTAAATAAAAAACCCGACAAAGTTTTACCTTGTCGGATTTCTGGTGGAGCAGTGGGGACTTGCACCCCAGTCTTACACGGATAACCAATGCTTTCTACATACTTATTTTACCTTTTATCCCTTGTGGCGAACTTCGGTAAACGGAATTTCGCCGCCGTGAAAAGCGTAAATGCCGCTAACCTTCCGCTTTTATAAAGGTTTCGCCGTTCCCTGCCGTTTTTCTGATGCCCGACACCCTACCTGCAGGTAGCAAGGGCGGACAACGCAGTTAAGCTGCGTATGCTAATTCGTTAGAATTTGCGTTTAATTGAATGCCCGTTTTTACGAAGCCGGACGCTTCGGTATGCTTACAAGGGCGCACCGTGCAATCGAATCTGCAACTGCCCCGTATCATTCCGCTTTCGCGGAATTTTTATAAAAGGAATCGGATTACCGGCGGTAAAATAAACAATAGCAGCAAGGTAACGCCACCAAGGGAAAGCACCCCGTAATACGCCAGTTGATCCATACGCTGATTAGTATAGCGTATTTTTAAGAAAAATGCAAGCAAAATTCCCAAGAGAGTCAAAAGGGAAAGCACGATTCCCACGATAAGCCCGGGCGGAGTAAACGTCAAACGCACGCGGTTTTCCCCCTCGGTTAAGGGAATTGCCATAAACCCGTTCATGGTTTCGGAAACACGAACGCGCTTACCGTTTACTTGTGCACGAAACCCTTTTAGGTAAGGAACCGCAACAAACAGATAGTCCCCTGCTTTTGCCGTTACCTTGCCCGAATAGGTATTCCCGTGCAGTGCTAAATCTGCACCGGTTACCCCTTGTTCCATATTCTGCATTGCGCGATGCGAAATCCCGAACACCGAAAGATTCCTTAAATACACGTGGCTATTCATACGAATTTCCACGTTGACCGTGCAATTTTCAAACGTTCCCAAGGTTAAAAAGCCGTTGTGCTGATTGTGTGGGAAGTTTTGCCCATCCCAAACGGCAGCCCCGTTTACAAACACATCCCCTACGTTATAAGGCCAAACCGAAGTTGAATGTAACACGCCTTGGTCATATAAATCCAAATACAACGTTTGCTTTTGCGTTACCGTGCAGGTAAAACGCAGCACGGGATTATCCCCCACCATAAAATACTTATATCCGTATCCGCTTTCATCCGGATATATTTCAGCATTTTCGGGCTGCGGTGTTTTCCACTCGGTAATCAGGGGCTCCCCTTGCGGATACAGCGCCGCATAAATTTGACGCAAGTATTCCACGCGGTCATGCGCATAAATATCTTTCTTCTCCTGCAAATTTGTGCTCGTTACCAGCCCAAGGGGCATACAGAATGGCGTTTCGGATAAATAGTAGTACCCTTCACCTTTTTTCCAATCATACCCGTAGGTGGTTATGTAACGCACCGCAAAAAGCGCATCCGTAAATATCGTTCCCGTATGCGATGCCACTTCCATCCAACAGGATTCATAGCCCAGGCGTTTCATCAATCGCATGGTTTCCGCATCCGTCATGGACGTATAATGCGAAAGGGAATTATAGCCTGCGGCACCCGTGTAATTGACCAAATAATTATATCGGCTTTCTTTAACGCGGTAAAAGGACTGACCCGCCTTGTTATTTAGGATAGCAAGGTCTTTGTTTAATTCCAACACAATTTCGTTTGCCTGTTTTGTTCCTGCGTTTTCCGCCATGTAAATACGGGTAGAAAAAGCACATTCCGTAAGTGCAAGGGATAAAACCACCGCAATCAATGCCACCCTTTTAAGCAAGCGGAATCGGTATAAAATCGCCACGCACGCGCTAAACAGCAGAATAACGCCGTAATAGCGCAAAAATGCCCCATAAGACGAATCCGAGCCTACCAACGTATCCACGAAAGAGGTATAACTTTTTACGTGTTCGGTGGACTGCCGGATAGAAAAGGCTATCACCCCACCAAGCGCGGCAAGAACCCCGATAACGGTTATCAGTTCCAAAGCAAATTTTACTTTTTTTGCAGAAAGTGCCGGCAATGAAAAACGCCCGTGGTTCGTTTTTTGCGGAATTTCACGTAAAAAACCTTGGGGGGCATCCGCAAGGCGCGTTCCCGCAATCGCAAGGGGCAAAAAGCAAGGAATAAACGCATACCTTGCAGGGAACATCATATAAGAACCCAAATGCCATAAACGGTTAATCGGTTCGTAAATCACCGAAAACAGGGTCAAAAAATAGGTTACGTATAACGGAATATCCGCACGGTTTGCCCTGCCTGAAAAAAAGAAAGGAAAAACCGCAAGTGCAGGTAAAAGCAAGGGGAAGGACGTGTTGATGTCCGACGTAACGCCCGAAGTGGTAATACCCGTTAATAAGTCTGTTAATTCGCGCGCAGATGCCGTATATGCGGAAAGCAAGGGTAAAATTCCTGCAAGCGAAAGCAACACTCCCACTGCGGAGGATAGCAAAAACCGCGTGCAAATACGCTTTTTTTCAGCATGGCGGGTGGTTACCGCCCAAACGCCCACGTACAGCAATATAAAAATTGCCACCATAAACGTAAGATAAAAGCAAATATAGGCAAAAGCAACCAAGGAAAGCAGATACAAATAAGGTTTTCCGCCCGTCAGCAGTTTGGTAAGCCCCAACAGCAGTAAAGGAAACAAATATACCGCGTCTATCCACAGCAAAATCTGATAATACGCCATTGCATAACCGCAACAACCGTAAAACACCGAAAGTCCAAGGGCAATTCCCACCGAAAGCGTGGGGTGCGCATGCCGAAAATACGCATATGCAGTAACGCTTGCCGCACACAGTTTGAATAAAACCAACAGGGTAACAAACTGCGTAATTTTCACCTTGGGAACAAAAACCACCAATAGATGGAAGGGGCTGGACAAATAGTAATAAAACACGCCCAAAAAATTCATGCCGCCTGCGTTTTGCGCACTGTACAGCAAACTGCCCTTTCCTGTTAAAATATCCTTTAAGTTGCAAAGCATGGGCACAACTTGGGAATCCATATCGCACCATGAAATGCTTTTTTCACCAAAAGGGTATATGCTTTTTAAGGAAAAAATCCAAAGAATGACCGCGGAAAGAAGTATGGGCGGTAGAGCATAACACAACAGATGGCACCATTTGTTACTTTTGTACATTCCGCTTTTTCTCATCTTCCGTATTCCTTGATTTGGCGGCGAGTATCCCGATCCAAATCCCGTTCTTTGATACTTTTTTTCTTATCTACTACGTTTTTACCCCGGCAAAGGGCTACTTCCACTTTTACCAAAGCATCCTTAAAATACAGGCGCAAAGGAACCAAGGTAAACCCCTTTTCCCCAATTTTACCCGTAATTTTATGAATCTCGCGCTTATGCAACAGTAATTTTCTATCCCTCTTTGCATCTTTGGAATTGTACGCACCCGATTTATCGTAAACGGCAATATGTGCGTTTTTCAACGTAACTTCCCCGTCCCTTACGAAACAAAAGGAATCCTTGATATTGGCATTCCCCATACGCAGGGACTTTACTTCTGCCCCTTCTAACACAATGCCTGCTTCAAACGTGTCTTCTACAAAGTATTCAAAGCGCGCTTGCCTGTTGTAAGAAATTTCCTTTTCCATAGTTATCCTTGCCGTTTATACTTGCGTTTTTTTCCTTTGGGTGCATGCGCGGATTTTTGCCGCGTTTTTTTGCCTTTAGAAATAAAAACTTGTTTTTCTTCTTTTTTCTTTGCTTTTTCCAAAGGAAAAAGCAATTTATGAATTTTTCCACCCTTTTCTTCTTGGGTTACCAGCGCAAAATCCACTTTTCGCGCCGTTAAATCCGCACGGAGCACGCGCACCGTAACGCTATCCCCCAAATGAAATTCGTGCGATTTTCCCATATACGAAAAAGTGTTTTCGCGGTATTCGTAAACGTCCTTGGGCAGTTCTTCGGGGCGAATCAACCCTTCGCAGGAATCTATCGTTTCAGCAAAAATACCAAAGGACGTAACCCCCGAAATCACTGCGGAAAATTCTTTGCCGATAAAACCGGACATATAGTAGGTTTTATATAAATCGTCTACGTCCCGTTCGGTTTCATCTGCAATCCGCTCCCTAACGTTAGACTGTGCCGCCGCTGCCAAGCAAGGTTCTTTGAAAACGTTAGCCTTTCCCTTGCCCCCATGCAGCACGCTTTTCAGCACGCGGTGTATCATCAGGTCGGGATAACGGCGAATGGGGGAAGTAAAGTGGCAGTACCGTTGGCTTGCCAGACCGAAGTGCCCGATATTTTCGGTTTGATATCTTGCTTTTTGCATACTGCGCAACATCACGCTGTTCAATACGCGAAAATAAGGCTGCCCTTCGGTATCATCTAACAGGTCGCGGAAATCCGCAGGCTGCACCTGGGTAGTAAATTGAACAGGAATCCCCAAAGCAGAAACGAAAGCGGAAAAAGTTGCCAATTTTTCGGGAGCAGGCGATTCGTGCACGCGATAAACGAATGGAATTTCCCGTTTTTCGGCGAAATCCGCAACTGCCTCGTTTGCGGCAACCATAAATTCTTCAATCAGTTTTTCGCCATCTCCGCGCTTTCTTTCGCAAACAACAACCTTTCCGTTATCGTAATATACGCCCGATTCTTTTACTTCTAAATTCACGGCGCCCCGTGCGTAACGCCGGGCAATTAGGGTATTTTTCAAACGGTTCATTCCCAGTAGCATATCATCCGTTTGCGAACACCCCGTGCTTTTCCCTTCCGTAAGCAATGCGTTCACCAAGGTATAGGTTAAACGGCGATCCGAACGAATCATACTTTCGGTAAGTTCACTTGCTATCCGTTCCCCATTGGGGGAAAATAGAATTTTACAGGTAAGCGCCAAACGGTTCTCCCCTTCGTTTAAGGAACAAGCACCGTTAGATAATGCGGGGGGCAACATGGGTAATACCCGGTCGGGGAAATATACGCTGGTTCCCCGCGAAAACGCCTCCCTATCCAAAGCACTGCCCTGTTTGACGTAATGGGTTACATCTGCAATATGCACGTACAGGGCAAAATTTTCACCTTCCATAGTCAAGGATACCGCGTCATCTATATCCCGCGTATCTTCCCCGTCAATGGTAACGGTAAATAAATCCGTATAGTTTGTGCGCGTACTAAAATAGGGGGTTAGATCCTCCTTAGCGGCACGCGCCCCTTCCTTTAATACCTGTTCGGGGAAAATCAGGGGCAGGTCTGCTTCCCGCAAGATGCTTTCTTCTTCCAGCAAAAGTGCGTTTTCCGCAGTTAAAATCTCAACGACTTCTCCTTCTGCGCCATAACCGCGCACGGGATATTCGGTTAAGCGCACGACAACGCGCTCCCCGTTTTTTGCCCCGGCGGTTTTACCGTAAGGAATATATACATCCCCAAACCCGGCATGCGCCGTAGGCGTTACGTAGCCCGAAAGCCCTTTGCCTTGCGATTCAAAAGTACCCGTAACCGTTTTTAGTTTACGCTGTAACAGGGTTAAAACTTCCCCTTCATCCGAAGAAGCGGAAGCCTTTACACTTTTTCGCGCAAGAACCGTATCCCCGTCCATAGCGCCGTGTAGGGCTTTACCGGGAATAAATAAATCCGAAAGTGTTTTATCTTCGGGAATAAAAAAGGCAAATCCCTTTTCCCCACCCTGTATCCTGCCGCGCACGGCACCCGCGCGGGTTGCCGAAAGATACTTTTTATTTGCATCCAGGACAATAATTCCTTCCTTTATCAAAGCGCTTAATGCGTTTTTTAATTCAGTTTTTTCGTACTCCTTAAAACAGCCCATCAGGCGGCACAGTTCTTTTTCACTGCGAAACTGATAGCCGGGTTCCTGAAAACGGGTTTGGAGTTCTTTGATAAAACCTTGGTTCATGCCTATTTTCCATAACATAACGGATATATTGCAAAAGCGTTGTACTTGATTTTGAATAGCACGGGGGCTTTGCTATATCCTGATTTTTTTCTAAAAATGAAAAAGAAGGCGGTTACAAAACCGCCTCCCACTTTTTCTTTTGGATTATGCAAGCAATGCAAGTAGATAGAAACCGATGCAGCATACGGCAATGCCAATCAGGCAAACCACCGTAAGAATTTTCAGCACGGATTCCTTGGAGCGACCCTTATTTTTGCTGTAAAAGGTTTCGCTGCTACCGCTGATTGCGTCAATCCCGTTACTGTTACCGTTTTGCATAACCACGCAAACGATAGAGATCAGGGAAAGAAGTACGATAATCCCGACCAAAACGGTACGGCTGATTATATAAAAATTATAGTCAAATTTGGTAGGTGCCAATAACACCTGTACAAGACCGAACATCTGTTTAACCATCCTTTTCGCTGCTTAAATTTGCAACGCCTAAAAAGTATAACATATCTTTCGCAGAAAAACAAGCATTTTCTTCCACTTTTTTATGGATTTTGCCTTTTTTTTGCGAAAATCATTCCGTTTTTTAGGAAAGCAAGTTTTTACCCGTCATTTCTTCGGGAGGAGTAATTCCCATAGAAAAAAGCAGAGTAGGTGCAATATCCGCCAAAATACCGTCCTTTAAGGTTTTCCCCTTAAATGCAGAACCAACCGCAATAAAGGGAACGGGGTTGGTTGTATGCGCGGTAAAAGGAGAACCGTCCTTTGCAATCATGGTATCCGCGTTTCCGTGGTCTGCCGTGATGAACAAATGACCGCCGCGTGCCAAAATTGCATCTACCACTTTTTGCACGCACGCATCTACCGCATGTACCGCACTTTCCGCTGCGGCAAGCACGCCCGTATGTCCTACCATATCGCAGTTTGCAAAGTTAAGGATGATTACGTCGTGCACGTCCTTTGCAATTTCGCCAAGAACGGCATCCGTAACTTCATACGCACTCATTTCGGGTTTTAGGTCGTACGTGGCAACCTTGGGGGAAGGAATCAGCACGCGTTCTTCATTTGCGTTGGGTGCTTCCACCCCACCGTTAAAGAAGAAGGTTACGTGTGCGTATTTTTCCGTTTCCGCAATTCTAAGTTGCTTTTTGCCCTGTGTCGCCAAAAATTCACCCAACGTGTTTTTCAAACTTTGGGGGCGGAACGCAACGGTTACGTTTTTGAACGTAGCGTCGTACTGCGTCATGCAAATCCAAGTTAAATTCAGTTTTTTACGGTCAAAGCCCGTAAAATCATCTTCTGCAAACACACGGGTAATTTGACGTGCGCGATCGGGACGGAAGTTAAAGAAAATCACTGCATCGCCATCTTGTACCGTAGCAACGGGCTTGCCGTTTTCCACAATAACGGTAGGCAAAACAAATTCGTCCGTAACGCCTTTATCATAACTGGCGCGCACAGCTGCGCCCGCGTTGGTTGCGGTTTCCCCTACCCCTTCGGTAAGCATACGGTACGCCTTTTCCACGCGATCCCAGTTGGTGTCGCGGTCCATTGCGTAGTATCTACCGCAAACAGAGGCAATTTTGCCCGTGCCGATAGATGCCATTTCCTTTTCCATTGCATCCAAAAAGTCTGCGCCGGAGGTGGGAGAAACATCTCTTCCATCCATAAAAGCATGCAAATAAACGTTATCTAAGCCTTGACGTTTTGCAAATTCCACAAGGGCGGTGATGTGCGTAAAGTGGCTGTGCACGCCCCCATCCGAAACAAGCCCCATCAGGTGTAATTTACCGCCGTTTGCTTTAGCAAACGCTACTGCTTTTAAGAAAGATTCGTTGGTGAAAAAATCTCCGTCCTGAATGGACTTGGTAATACGGGTAAGTTCCTGATAAACAATTCTGCCCGCACCGATATTCAAGTGCCCTACTTCGGAGTTCCCCATTTGCCCTTCGGGAAGCCCAACGGACATACCGCTGGCACCCAAAGCGGAAGTGGGATATTCGCGCATCAGCGCGCTGACGTTTTTACTGCCGTCGTTTGCGATGGCATTTCCTTTATCGGGAAGGGCAAGCCCATACCCATCCATAATTACCAACGCTACCGGTTTTTTAGCCATGATATTCCCCTTAGTAGTTTACAACCTTGCTGAAATCTTCTGCCTTTAAGGAAGCGCCGCCGATAAGGCCGCCGTCAATTTCAGGCATGGACATAAGTTCGCTTGCGTTCTTCGCGTTCATGCTGCCGCCGTACTGAATACGGATTTCCGCACCGCATTTTGCGCAAACTTTTTCCACCAAAGTTTTACGGATGAAAGCGATGGTTTCGTTTGCTTGTTCCTTGGTTGCGGTTCTGCCCGTGCCGATTGCCCAAACGGGTTCGTAAGCAACAACAACGTTTGCAGGCATATCATACGCGGTTAAGTTTTGGAAAGCGCCCAAAATTTGACGTTCCAATACTTCTTCGGTTTTGCCCGTTTCGCGTTCTTCTAAGGTTTCGCCCACGCAGATGATGGGTTTTAAGCCGTTTTTCAGTGCTTGTTCTGCACGCTTGTTTACGGTTTCGTCCGTTTCAGCAAAGTACTGTCTTCTTTCGCTGTGGCCGATAATTACGTATTCAACGCCGATTTCTTTCAGCATTTCTGCGGAAATTTCCCCAGTGAAAGCACCTTTATCCGCAAAGTGTACGTTTTCTGCACCCAGTTTAATGTTGGTGCCTTTTACCAGTTCTGCCGCTGCGGGAAGAAGGGTAAAGGGTACGCAGATTGCTACTTCGCATTGTGCATCTTTTACCAGGGGGATCAGTTCTTTAATTAAAGCGCTGCCCGATGCAATCGTGTTGTTCATTTTCCAGTTGCCTGCAATAATAGGTTTTCTCATTTTTCGTTCTCCTAAATTTTTTTCAAAGCAGGGGAAAAGCGAGAACCACGTTCTCGCCTACCCTTATGTTATTTTTTAGTTCTTATCGTTCAAGCATTCAATGCCAGGAAGTTTTTTGCCTTCAAACAGTTCCAAAGATGCACCGCCGCCCGTGGAGATGTGGCTCATCTTATCCGCAAAACCAAGGTTAGCAACTGCTGCTGCGCTATCCCCACCGCCGATAATGGTGGTTGCGCCTTCTGCATTTGCAAGTGCTTGTGCTACTGCAATGGTACCGTTAGCAAAGCTGGGGTTTTCAAACACGCCCATAGGACCGTTCCAAATAACCGTTTTTGCGGATGCAACCGCATCTGCGTACAGTTTGCAGGTCTTGGGACCGATATCCATACTTTCCTTATCATCGGGAATGGCGGTTAAATCTACAACCGTTGCTTCTACGGGTTTATCAATGGGATCGGGGAAATTGCCAACAACCGCATCAATGGGCAGAAGTAATTTTTTGCCCAGCGTTTCCGCCTTTTTCATCATATCCAAGCAGTAATCAATTTTGCTTTCATCAACCAAGGATTGACCAACCGAATAGCCTTGTGCCTTTAAGAAGGTGTAAGCCATACCACCGCCGATAATCAGCGTATCGCATTTTTCAAGCAAGTTGTTGATAACGTTCAGTTTATCCGCAATTTTTGCACCGCCCAAAATTGCAACGAAAGGAGAAACGGGGTTTTCCAAAGCGTTTGCCATAACCGAAAGTTCCTTTTCAATTAAGAAACCGCAAACTGCAGTTTTTACAAAACCATATTCTACGATAGCAGCGGTAGAAGCGTGCGAACGGTGTGCAGTACCGAATGCGTCGTTTACGTAAATTTCCGCAAAAGCAGCCAATGCTTTGCAGAAGTCTTCCTTTCTGCCTTCTTCGCCTGCGTCAAAGCGGAGGTTTTCCAAAAGAACACATTCGCCGTCCTTTAATGCGGCAACCTTTGCCTGAGCATCTGCCCCAACGATATCCGTAGCAAATGCTACTTTGCCGTCAAGCAGTTCGTTCAAACGGTCTGCAACGGGTTTTAAGGAATACTTTTCACGGTCTTTCAGTGCCTTTTTCAAATATTCCGCTTTTGCTGCGTCGCGTTCGTTTTCGGGCAGTTTTTCAATAGCCTTCTTTTCCTTTTTGGTAAGACCAAACCCTTCGGTAAATACGTTGTGGGGTTTGCCCATGTGCGAGCAAAGGATAACCTTTGCGCCCTTTTCCATCAAATACTGGATGGTGGGAAGTGCGCCGTTGATACGGTTTTCATCCGTAATCTTCCCGTCCTTCATGGGAACGTTAAAGTCTACGCGCACCAGGCACTTTTTACCCTTTACGTCTACGTCTTTAATGGACATCTTGTTCATAGCAGTTTTCTCCTTATATCAGTTTTATTATTAACAAAATTTTTGTTTTTGCGTTTATGCGTTGTTTCTTGCAACGCTGTTAGCCACGTTTACCATGTGATCCGCAATTCGTTCCATATTGTTGGCGGTGGAAAGGTACATCGCGCCCGTAACGGGGGTACACAAACCTTGGTTTAAGCGATCGATATGGGCGTTGCCCATGCGGTCCTTTGCGCCGTCCACCCGATCTTCCATTTCTATAATCGCAGACATACGGTCAAGACTGCGCGTTTCAAAGGTATACATAACGTCCGCATACAAATTACGGCTGTCTTCAAACACTTGCATAATTTCCTTTTTCGCGTCGTCCGAGAATTGCAAACTTTCTTCGCGCATACGGTCGCCGTATTCCATTAAGTTTTCGGCGTAGTCCCCAATTCGTTCTATATCGCTGATTACGCGGTAGTAGGTAGAAAGGGTTTTCTTATCCTGCGTATTGATATCTGATGCGATAATTTTTACAAGGTAGGAAGAAATTTCGCGGTTTAGGTAGTTGATATCATCTTCCGTTTTGTTAAATTCTTCAACCACGTCCTCTTCGGTTTCCACCAAAGTATTTACCGCACGTTCGTAGTTCTTAAACGCCAAGCCTGCCATGTGTATAATTTCGCTTTTTACCAAACCAACCGCAACCATGGGCGTTTCCAAAATTAGGGGGTCCAAATACTGCAAACGGTTCTCCCCCGTTGTTTTTGCGCCTTTTTTATCCTTAACAAGTTTTGTTGCAAGGAATACCAAGCCTTTGGTAAAGGGCAATAAGCAAAGGGTAACCACCACGTTGAAAATGGTGTGGAAGTTTGCAATTTGGCGTTGAATATTCGCACCGCTTAACGCAACCATACCCTTAGCTATTTCATTTTGCCAAATCAGCAAGGGAATTAAAACGATACAGCAACCGATTACGTTGAAAAGCAGGTGAATCACCGCAGTTCTTCTTGCGTTTACGTCCGTACCCATAGCAGACAAAATTGCCGTGATACAGGTACCGATGTTAGAACCAAGCGTAATATACATTGCTTGTACCAAACCAAGCACGGGGATTCCTTCCCCCGAAACGGTGCCTGCCAAAACGATAACGATACTGGTTACGGTGGAAGAACTTTGGATAAGCGCGGTAAAAATAACACCGATAAGCAATAACAGTATGGGATTTTTAACCGCAGAGAATACTTTGGTAATGGAGGGCACTTCGTCAATCAGTACTTTTACCGAAGTACTCATAAATTCCAGCCCTAAGAAAATCATGCCAAGCCCCATAAAGATACGGCCTACAACACGCATCATTTTCTTTTTTGCAACTAGGGAGCAAAGGAAGCCCACCCCTGCAAGAAGAGAAAAAATTGCGGTTACGTCAAACAAGTTTACGCTTTCCAGTGCAACGATTTGCGCGGTAATGGTGGTACCGATATTGGCACCCATAATTACCGTTGCCGCTTGCGCCATGGTCAGCATTCCGATATTTACAAAACCGACAAGCATTACGGTTGTTGCCGCACTGCTTTGAATCAGGGCAGTTACCCCCATACCGATACCAACGCCCGCAATTCGGTTGTTGGTTACCTTATTCAGCCATTTTTTAATTTTACCACCCGCGGCCTTTTGCAAGTTGGCGCCCATAAAGTTCATCCCGAACATGAGTAGCATCAATCCGCCGCACATCAAGAAAACCTGCTCCAAAACAGTCTGTACCATTTCGTTTTCTCCTACAATTCTATTTCATTCACTCCTTTGAATTTTACCTTATTTTTGTAACTTTTGTCAATCATTTTAAGGTCGCTTTTCGGTTTTTGACAATAAAATTACGCGCACGCGTAAAAAACGCGTGCGCGTATAAAGAATTTTAAGAAAAGCCGGTTGCTTGCGCTTGCATAAATCAAGGCGCAGCAGGATGAACAAAAAACTAAAAACCTAACGGTTCGGCAACCAAAATCACTTGAATTCTGCCCGGATGGCGTTGATATGCCGAAATTAAGTATTGACAGCAGATACGGCTTTCCGAAAGGCATCCGTCGCAAGGATAGGAAGTGCGGGATAAGGAAACGCATTCCCCCTTTTCCTTACAGTACGTTTGCATGGAAAGGCGCTTGGTATTTGCAGGTGCGGCAACTTCCTTTACACGCTTTACCGCCGCAGGGATATCCCGCACAATTTTGTTTACCCCGGCAAGCACGATAACGCTTTTGGGGCCAAAAGCAATTGCCGCCACGCGGTTGCCGTTGCCATCCACGTTATACAGTTCCCCGTTTTCGGTTACCGCGTTCGTTCCCGTTACAAACACGTCTGCACTCAGCGCTTCTACCTGTTTTTCGTACGCTTGTTCACGTGTTAATCCGGGCGCGTAGCGGTCTATCAAACGGTAATTTTCACTTTTTAATGCAGGCATCAAATTGCATTCGTTAATGCTTTCACTTCCCCCCAAGCCTATCGTTGCCCCTTGGGGAATTAAACTTTTTACAATCTCTGCTGCCTCTTCCTTATTTTTTGCAATATGTACGGCAAAGCGGTTCTTTTTTAAGGTTTCGCTTACCCGTGTAATTTGATCCATCCAAACGGCGTGCAAATGTTCGTTCATACCACTCCTCCCATATTTAGTTATCGTCGCAACGTTCTACCGAAAGAATAAAGGGGCAAGTTCTAAGCGCCTTTGCAAGGTGTGCCGAATCAAACTCCCTATCCGTATTTAAGGTGGCATGAATCAGGATTCTATCCCCTTCGGTTTTCATAAACAAGCGGGTAAAACGTTCAATTTCAAACATTTCCTTTACCTTTTCGCGCTCATCCACCCTTTCTTCAAACACGATTTTTAACATAAAGCCCTTTTTCATCTTAAACGCCTTGATGGGCAGGTGTAAAATCACTTGCACCAAGATTAAGATAAGGGACGCACCTGCCGCCAGGATATATAATCCACCCCCGCAAGCCATACCTACGCCCGCGCTTGCCCAGATACCCGCCGCGGTGGTTAATCCGTGTACAGCGTGTTTGCGGTAAACGATAATGCCCGCGCCAAGGAAACCGATACCCGTTACGATTTGCGCAGCAACACGTGCAGCATCTGCTTCCCCACCGAATCCGTATTTGGAAACCGCCATCATCAGTGCAGAACCAACGCTTACGATTGCGTGCGTACGGATTCCCGCTTCCTTAGAACGCAATTTTCTTTCAAACCCGATAACAAAGCCAAGCGCTGCGGCAAGTAAAATGTTTAACAGTGAAATCCATTGTTCTTTCATATCCCCATCTCCTTAAAAATGAATGATGCCGCGATAGATACAGTACCCCAGCACGATTTGCCACGCGATACCCAAAAAGTTAATCGCGTAAAAATACGAATGTTTTGTTTTGTGGCGCACCGTTTGCATTGCCATTAGCCCACCGAATGCGCCGCCGAAAAACCCCAAAGAAAGCAAAACTTTTTCGGGTATGCGCCATTGCCCCCTTTTCGCCTTGCTTTTATCCACCGCGTAAAAAAGAAAGGTGAGAAGGGACATTGCGATAAGATAAGCGAGATAAATCTTCATTTAATCGCCCCGCCCCGTCAGTTCGCCTTCGGTTTTTAAGTGTTCGGTTCCCCGTTGCCGCAGCGTTTCGTACACCGCAATTGCCACCGAATTAGACAAGTTTAAGGAACGCGCTTCCGCACGCATGGGAATCCGCACCGTGCGGTCGTACCGCGCGGCAAGCAAGGATTCGGGCAGCCCCCGGGTTTCGGGGCCGAACATCAAAAATACGTCCTCCTCCCCCGTATAGTCCACTTCCGAATACACGTGCTTTGCTTTGGTGGAAAAGCAATACGGGTTTGCACCCGGATAGGCGGCAAGAAAATCCGCAAAATTTTCGTGTACGTGAATTTCCAACAAATGCCAGTAATCCAAACCGGCACGCTTGACTTGCTTGTCCGAAATATCAAAGCCCAGGGGTTTGATCAAATGCAATACTGCGCCCGTAGCGGCGCATGTTCTTGAAATGTTGCCCGTATTTTGCGGAATTTCGGGCTGATATAAAACAATATGTATCAAAACTTCTCCTTATGCCTTTTCAGGCTAAACAGGTTTTTCTTTTTTTGGTGTAAAAGTAATTTTACCACCGTTTATCGGGGAAGCATACAAAAGTTCCCCGGTTTCGCCATACAGTGCGGCAACGCCCGAAGCAACAGAAAGCAAGGGAACACCGCAAAGATACGCCAGCGCACCGCCCACAAGGTCTGCCTGCCTTTTGCGAACGGCAGAAAGATGAACGATAAGTTCTGCTCCGCACGCGGAAAGAATATGTGCCGGTTCATACGCATATAAATCCGCCCCCACAAGAACGCCGATATTCCCGGCTGCAGTTGCATATACGCGCATAGTTTTTCCCGAACGGGGTAACTGCTGCAAAGCAGAAAGTTCGTCCGTGATACCCAGCAGTTTTCCGCCGTCTGCCACAAGCACCGAACGGCGGGGTGCGCCCCCACCTACCGTATCTGCAAGCGCAAGTACCGTTCCTGCCTGTTGGCTGACCGAACACAGGCGGTACAAAAGGGAATCCTTATTTTTTTCGTCCTCCCCATAGCGCACGCGCCCTGCATATTTTCCAAACACCGTAACATCAAAACCCTGCACGTGCTTTGCGGGTACACTGCAAGGATATACTGCAATTTCCATAATTTCGCCCTGTATCAGTATATGACGAAGAAAAGGAATTTGCCCCGCAGAAATCTTTTACGTGAAATCTGAAAAACCAACGGATTGTGCCGTTTTATCTTCAAAATCCACTTCGTTTGCCAAGGATAGCAACTCTGCTTTCGTTTGCGCACGGAACAGTTTTTCGCGCACGCGCTTTGCTCCGCGCACGCCGTGCAAATATGCACTGAACTGTTTTCTGAAATTCGCCGCAGCAAAAGATTCGGGATACATGGCAAACAATTGCTCTATCTCGGCAATCAACAGGGGGTTAAAGGAAGGTCTTGGCACCCCTGAAAAATCACAGAACAACCGGGGATCCATCATTGCCCCCCTTGCCAACATAATGCCGGCGGCACCCGTTTCGGTTAGCATCTTTTGCCCTTGCTCCACCGTAAAAATACCGCCGTTTGCGATAACGGGAATTTGAACGGCGCAAACTGCCGCTTGAATTTCCGCGTAGTTGGGTTCCCCTGCATAATACGCATCCCGAACCCTACCGTGAACGGTAATCATTTTTGCGCCTGCACCTTCCATTCGCTTAGCAAATTCACGGGTAACATACGCGTTTTCGGTTACGCCGATACGCATTTTTACGGTAATGGGTTTTCCGCTTTTAGATAAAGTTTTTACAATTTTTTCGGAGAGTGCCGGGTCGTTTAGCAACGCACTCCCTTCCCCATTTTTATACAGTTTGGGCACGGGGCATCCCATATTCACGTCTATAATATCAAATTTTTGCAAGGCGGGATGTTCCAAAGCGCGCAGCATGATATCCGGGTCGTTTCCAAACACTTGCGCCGCAACAGGCTGTTCCGCCCTGCTGATTCCCAACAGTTCTTCGGTTTTTTCACTGCCGTAGCAAAGCCCTTTGCAGGATACCATTTCGGTAAAGGTCAACCCTGCGCCAAGCGCGGTTACCATAGCGCGAAAAGGCATATCCGTATACCCTGCAAGGGGTGCCATAAACACGTTATTTCGGGTAATTACCCCACCGATATCAATCTTTTTTTGAAAGATTCCAGTATCCATCGTATTCCTCTAAGGAAAGTTCGTTTAAGGCTTTTCCGTCCTTTTCGGCAAGCGCCGCCACTTTGCGGAACCGATTTTGGAATTTATCTACCCCTTCTTTTAAGGCAAGTTCGGGGCTGATACCGTAATGCGCAACCGCACAGGCTGCGGCAAGCAAAAAGTCCCCACACTCTTCCCGAAGTCTGTTAGGGTCTGCATTCCTGCCAAGTTCGGCAATTTCCGCAATTTCTTCCTGTACCTTCTTCCACACTTCTTCTTGCGTGGTCCAGTCAAACCCCACCTTGCGGCAACGCTTTTTGGTTTTTTCCGCACGCGTCAACTGGGGCAATCCTGCGGCAAAAGCAAACATTTCGTCCACCGCCTTTTCCCCGTGTTCCACCTTTTTGTTTTTGTTCCAAACCGCAAGGGCTTCTTCCTTAGTTGCCGCAGTATCCGAACCGAATACGTGAGAGTGGCGGAAAATCAGTTTTTTGCATAAACGGGTGGTTACGTCGTCCACCGTAAATTCCCCTTCTTCCGTGCCGATTTGGGCGTGGAATGCCGCCTGCAACAGCACGTCCCCCGTTTCTTCTTCCATATTGTCTACGTCCTGATTATCAATTGCGTCAATCAGTTCGTAACATTCTTCAATCAAATCCCCACGGATACTTTCGTGCGTTTGCACACGGTCCCACGGGCAACCGTTTTCCCCGCGAAGCAGGGCTAATATGTAAATCAGGTCGTAAAAATCATATCTCTGTTTTTGAAAAAAATCCACCTTTTCCACAAACAGTATCCCACCGGTGGGGGGAATTTTTTGCCTGTCCAATTCGTACAAAGGAATTTTTTTGCGCTTGCCTTCCGCATAAAAAACAACGGGCAATTCTTCCCCAAAACGGGAAGCAAGCAACAGTTTGACTTCGCTTGCCAAAAACACGTCGTCTATATCATACACGGCAAGGGGGGCAGGATAGCGTTCATTTTCGCTTAAATCATACGCCGAAACACACTGAAAATTCAGCGTTGCGCCGGGGGCAAGAACCGTACACGCTTTGCTTACACCGTATTCTGCCTGTACGGACTTATGTTTTTTCAAAATATGCTGTGCCGCACGGTCTTCACGCAAGGAACCATCCACCAAATAGCAAACGGTTTGCGTTTTTGCCGCACGCAAAACCGCACTTGCAATGTTTTTATATAAGGTGTCAAAGTTACGGCTTTTTTGATATACGGCGGATAACGTTTCGTAAGCAATATTTTGTGCGCTTAAAAAGCGAACGATATGGGGCGTTTCCGAACGCAGAAAAACCTTTTCCGCGTTGCGGATAGCGGTAAGTGCCGCCAGGGTGCAATCCCCCTCCTTATTCCCCATACCTATCAGCGTAAGATTCATCCTTTTGTTTCTCCTTTTTTCCGTAAACGGGTAACGAACAATCCCGCTCCAACGGCAATCAAATATGCCGCCAACATAGCGCCGCCGCCCGTAAAAACACGAAGCAACGGACCGCCCACACCCACCGCACTGCCAAGCATTCCCGAAAGCAGAGCAAGCAGCACAAGGGCAAGAACGACAAGCATTTCCTGCGCGCGTTTTTCTTGTTTTCTTCTACTATACACCAAATTCAAAAAAGTTGCAACAAAATCCCCGAAATTTGCGGAAATTGGCAAGGAAATTATGCCGTAACCCCCTTTTAACAGGGCAAAAGAAAAGAATAAAGTAACCGCACAGCCTACCGCGTAGTTTTTTGCAGAGCGCACAGCCCTGCCCTTTGCAATTAAAACGGCACTTGCGGTTTGCCCCACGGATAAAAAAAGTACGGATGCGGAAGATACACCCAGAAGTTTTGCGGCAAGCACCCGTTCCACTGCGGAAAGGGACGGAAAAAGAATAGCGGTGATTTCCCTGCGAAATACATACACAGCCACGCTTGCGGGCAAGGCAAGCAGTAACGTATATAAATACGCGGCTTTTTCCTTGTTTCCATGCGCCGCGTCGGGCATTCTTCCCTTTCCCTTACTAAGCAAGGGAATTACCGCAACGGCAATCCCGTAGCAAAGGGCAACGGGCATAGCAACCACCGCTGTTACACCCCCAAAATACACCCCGTACTGACGGGTTGCAAAAGGGGTGGTTTGAGAAAGCAAAGGGATGGTAAAAAAGCCGATAATCACACCCGTTAACGGGGGTAAAATTCCAATAAGCGTCATAGGAAACACATGCGCCAAAATCCGTTTTATATACGTGCGTTTTTCCCCGGGCAAAAAAACGGCTTGCGCTTTGCCCGCGCTTTTTTTATATTTTCCGCGCAAATACAAATAGGCAATCCCTTCGCTGCAAGTTACCCCCAAACACGCACCGCCTGCCGCCATGGAAATATCCGATATAAAAGCAAAAGCAAATACCAGCCCCAAAACCAGTTTTGCACCCTGTTCCACGATTTGTGAAAATACGGTGGGGAGCATATTTTCTTTGCCTTGAAAATATCCGCGGTAAGCGGAAAAAGCAGAAACAAAAAACACGGAGGGGGATAAAAACAAGTAAGCATATCCCGCCTGTGCGTTTCCCTGTAAGCGCGCAAGTGGTAAAGAAAAGGCTGCCAGCAAAACAGAAAATATTAGCCCGAACAACCATAATGTTTTGGAAGCACGCATCAATTTCACCACTTCCCTTTCCCCACTTTCCGCAATCAGTTTGGAAAGTGCAGAAGGCACGCCCGACCCTGAAAAAGTTAACAGCATGGCGTATACGGGAAACACCATCTGGTACAACCCCAAACCGTACCCACCGAGAAGGTTGCCCAGGGGAATGCGATATACCGCCCCCAACAGTTTAGCAAAAAATCCTCCCACAGCAACGGTAAGGGCGTTTTTCAGAAGTTTTGCATTCTCTCTGTTATTCAATCAGGAAAACCGCTTGCCCAAATACGCCGCGGCACACTTTGCTGCATACAGTTCGCGTTCGGAAAAAGAATCCCCCTCCTTTTGCGAAAGCAAACATACCGCACCCAACAAATCCCCGTTTGAAAGTACGGGCACGATAATTTCCGCTTCGGTTTTTACGGCGGCATGGCGGAATAGGGGAACTACACTTTCCCCCGTTCTTCTTGCAGCGCGTTTTACGGTACGTTGGGATAACAGGTTGCACAGTTCTTCACTTGCACATTCCCCCACGTAATCTTTGGCACCTTTGCCCGCCGCCCATAAAACACTATCCGTATCAAATACCAAAACCGTGGCGTCTGCCACTTCCGCAAGCGATTCCGCCAACGCGCCGGCTTCTGCCGTTATTCCCCCCAAAGGGGAATATTTACGGAATAATACTTCTTCCTTATCCGTATAAATTTCTAAGGGGTCCCCTTCCTTTATGCGCAAAGTTTTACGAATTTCCTTGGGGATGACTACCCTGCCAAGTTCGTCAATTCTTCTTACAATTCCCGTGGCTTTCATGCTTCTCTCCTTTTTTGGCTACGTATCAGCCTTTTATTATTTTGGTAAGAAGGGGGCGGTTTATACTTTCCAAAAAGAAAAACGCGCTTACAAGGAGAATAAACGATGAACTTAAAAAAGCTTACCTCAAATTTTACCGTACTTCTTGCGGTAATTACCTGCGCTACCGCGCTTACCGCTTGCAATTCGGGAAAAGAAAAGAAGTGTACCGCATACAAAAAGATTAAAGTGGGCGATTACAAAGGTGAGTACGCGCTTTTCACCGAACCGGGCTTAATCCCTTTTGAAATTTTGCATTCCCTAATCAAACGCAAAAAGCAACCTTGCGTGTTTTAACTAAAAAACAAATATAAAAGGCGAACACGTTGTTGTGTTCGCCCTTTTTTCTTTGAATAAATAAAACTTATTTTACGCGTTCCATATATTCGCCCGTACGGGTATCAATACGGATAGTTTCGCCTTCGTTTACGAAGATGGGAACTTGTACGGTTGCGCCCGTTTCCAAAACTGCCGCTTTGGTTACGTTGGTTGCGGTATCACCGCGAACGCCGGGTTCTGCCGAAACGATTTTCAATTCTACAAAGTTTTCACATTCTACGGAGAATGCGTTGCCCTTATAGAAACGAACGGTTACGGGGTCGTTTTCCTTAATGTACATCAGTGCATCTTCTACCTGATCGTGGTTTAAGGGAGTAAGGTTAAATTCTTCGTCCATGAAGTAGTACAGTTCGCCATCGTTATAAGAATAGGTCATTCTTTTGGTTTCAATGTGCGCGTTTTCTACTTTTTCGTTGGGGTTGAAGGTTCTTTCCAATGCGGAACCCGTGATGATGTTTTTCAGTCTGGTACGTACGAACGCCGAACCTTTGCCGGGTTTTACGTGTTGAAATTCCACGATTACGTAAATGTTACCTTCGTATTCAATGGTAGTGCCTTTTCTGAATTCGCCTGCAGAAATCATAATTTTCTCCTTAAAATTTGTTACGTTTTTATATTTTCGCTTTCGGGGAAATTACCGTAAGCGAGATGTCCGATTGCATAAAAGTTTGGTATTCGCCGTCCATAAGATACGCCGTATTTTCCAGGCGGATACCGAATTTACCGGGGAAATAAACGCCCGGCTCGTTAGAAAACACCATGCCGTCCAAAAGTACGTCGCTTGACCTTGGCGTAAGACGGGGGTATTCGTGAATGTTTACGCCGATACCGTGGCCAAGGGAATGTGTAAACGCATCGCCAAACCCACGTTCGGTTAAAAACGCACGTGCAACTGCGTCCCCTTCTTTTCCCGTCATGCCGCTTTTGATTGCCGCAGCGGCTGCACGGTGTGCGCCCTTAACGGCGGCATAGGCGGTAAGAAATTCCCCCTGCGGCGTTCCGTAAAACACCGTGCGCGTCATATCCGAACAATATCCGTGATATAAAGCACCGAAGTCCATTAAAACGGGCTCGTTTTCTTTTAGTTTTCTATCCCCGGGTACATGGTGGGGAACGGCGGAATTTTCACCGAAAGCAACGATGGTTGAAAAGGAACTTCCTTCAGCGCCCAGCATTTGCATTTCGTAATCTAACCGCGCTGCTAAACTTCGTTCGGTAATGCCCGTAGATATTTGGGAAAGGACGTTGTTATACGCTGCTTCCGCAATTTCGCACGCTTTTTCAATATAGGAAAGTTCCTTTGCGGTTTTTACCATAGATAGCGCGTACACGCCGTTATCTACCGCAACGAACTCCTTATTTAAGTCTTGTAAATCCTGATAATCTTGAACGGTGGTGCGTTCGGCTTGATAGCCCACGCGGTTCGCATTTTTCAAAAGTTCCGCAAGTGTGGGATACAGGGTTTGTCCGTTTACCGTTAGCACGGTAACTTCTCCCTGCGTTTGCTTTTTTGCACCTTCCGCATATCTACTATCCGTTAAAAGATAGGTTTCGCTTGGGGTAAGCAACGCATATCCGAACGAGCTTTTGAAACGCGTGAAATACCACATGGTATTTTCATCCGCGGTTAAAAACGCGTCTATCTTTTGCTCTGCCAAAAAATCCGTATACAGCATAGTTACCCTTATACTTTCGGTTTCTTTTTTTATTTTACCACATTTGGTAGGCAGTTGTCAATTCCCCACATAGATATCTTGCATAATTTTTGCTTCTTCTGCCTGTTTTCCGTCCGATTCGGAAATAATCACGGGGGTTAATCCCTTTTCTTTCAAGGCACAGGCAAGAAAAGAAAATTCGGGGCCGTACACTTGGTCTTCAAAGGTTAAATGCTTAATTTCCCCTTTTGCGCCGTACATAATCTTACTGAAATGCACGTGGAAGTTTTGCACGCGTTCCTTTCCAAGCCCATCCATCAACTCGTCCAAAACGCGGATAAAATCCGCGGCGGTTTTTAAGGAACCTTGTTCGCGCGCATTCACGTGCCCAAAATCCACACAGGGCAGGTACATATTGCTAATTTTGCAAAATTCCACAATTTCCGAAACGGTGCCGATTTGACCGAATTTCCCCATGGTTTCGGGGCAAAAAATCAGGTCGTCCACACCCATTTCGGCGGCAATGCCAACAAACCTGCTTAAATTTTCCTTGGTACGCGCAACCGCTTCTTCCCTGGTGGCTTTGCCTTGGGTTGCAGGGTGGAAAATAACACGGCTGGCCCCCATTGCTTTTGCGGCTTGGGCAGACGCAATTAAATACCCAAAGGATTTTTGCACCATTTCGGGATCGGGATTTGCAAAATTGATATAGTAAGGTGCATGCACCGAAAAAGCAATATCGTAGGGCGCAAACGCTTCCTTTAAGGACTGCGCCTTTTCGGGTGTAATTCTTACCCCTTTTCCAAAGGAATATTCGTACGCGGTAAGCCCCATATCCGAAATATACTTTGCCGCTTGCTCGGTTTTTTTATTGCCACGTTCATAAAACGCCAGTTCATTGCCGCTGGGGCCAAAACGTATCATTGCTCTATCTCCAAAACACGGGCAATATCTTGGGGTGTAACCCGGTCTTTTGCCGTGATTTTATCCTGATTGATTTGTTTTTGCAGTTCTTCTGCCGAAGAAAAAGCGTGAATTTCACGCAAGTACTCTATAAAGTGTACGGTCAATTTTTTTCCGTATAAATTTCCAGAAAATCCTTGAATATACGTTTCCAACAGCACTGTATCGCATCCAAAGGTGGGGGCGTTGCCCACATTGGTTACCGCAGAATACGCCGCTCCTTCCACGGCTACCGCCGTAGCGTATACGCCCGGTTTCAAATACAAGCGACCTTCCACCGTAAGATTTGCCGTGGGAAAACCCAACGACCTGCCCACGTGCCTGCCTTCTTTTACAATGCCACTGATGGCATACGGACGGGAAAGCAGGGTGTTTGCCAGCGCAATTTCTCCGTTAAGCAGTGCGGTTTTTATTCTGCCCGTGGAAATCTTTTTCCCTTGGAAAAGAACGTCAGGCAAAACTTCTAACGCAATGCCGCGCGATTTTGTATATGCGGCTAAATGCAACACGTCCCATCCTGCATTTTTTCCGTAGCGGTAATCTTCCCCCACAATCAGCGCGCGCGCACCGTGATTTTTAATTAAAAAGGATAAAAACTCATCTCCCGTCAGTGATTTAATCTCTTCTGAAAAGGGCGCGGTAATGCAAACGGGCATCCCCGTTTTTTCCATTAAACGGAACCGTTCTTCTTCCGCGTACACATTTCCCCCTTTTACGTTACCCGTAAGGGTGAAACAGGCAGGAGTAATCCCCATACGGCTTGCCAAGGAAAGGGCATGCGAAAATACGGCAAGATGCCCTTGGTGCATGCTGTCAAACAGCCCCAAACATATCGCCTTTTCCCCTTTACTTTTTTCTGTTAGCCGCAAAATTTCCATACTTTTTCGTCCGTTTTCTTCTTTATAAGAAGAAAAAATATTATTCGTCTTCTCTTAAATACGCTTTGATTTTTAATTTGGTTTGGGTAATTTCTCCCACCCCTAAAATGCGGTCTTCCCCAAAAACCGTATAAATTCCGTCCCCGTAAGGTAGGTTTACGGGAAGCCCGTCTATCACCCTTTTGGTAAATTTGGCGTTTAGCGTAATGGTGGGAAAAGATAGCGCTTTTTCGGGCGGAACGATTGCCGCACGGATACTTTCGGCGGTTAAATCTTCCATTTTAACGCCGTTTTCCAAGGTAAAAACACCGCTTTGGGTACGGCAAAGGGCGGTCATTGTGGCAAGCGAACCCGTAGCGTAGGCAATATCCCGAATCAGCGAACGGATGTACGTTCCGCCCCCGCAAACAATGCGGATGCGGTGCTTGTTTTCTTCCGTTTGCCCTAAATATTCTATATTTTCAACATGTACGGTTTTTGCCGCCAGGGTAAATTCCACCCCTTTTCTTGCAAGTGCGTAGCCGCGTTTTCCGTTTACAAAGCACGCCGAATACGCAGGGGGCACTTGGGAAATATCCCCAACGAAATTGGGAAGAACGGATAGCAGCGTTTGCTTGCTTGGAATTTCCGCCGTGGTTTTTACTATCTGCCCCGTGGCATCTAACGTATCCCGTTCTTCCCCAAAAACAAACTCTGCTTGGTATACCTTTTGTTTTTCGGTAAGAAAGGGAAACAGCCGGGTAGCCTTACCAACCGCAATGGGAAGCACTCCCGAAGCCATAGGGTCTAACGTACCCATATGCCCCGTAGCAAGCCCCGTGATACGGCGCACTGCGGATACCGCGCGGGTGGAATTACAATTTTCGGGTTTAATTACCGAAAGAATCCCTTGCATAAGTTAGTCCTCCAAATAATTTCCCGCTTGGAATACAAGTTTATCCCACACGTCTTCTTGATAGCCGTTTAGCATACAGCCCGAAGCCATTACGTGGCCACCGCCCCCGAAAACGCCTGCCAAGCGGTTTACGTCCGACTTGCCTTTGCTGCGGAAACTAACCTTAAAGGATTTTGCCCCTACCTGCATGGTAGAAATGGCAATTTCCACCCCTTCTACCGAAAGGGGAAAATCAATAAAGCCTTCGGTAATATCTTGCTTTGCGTTATAGTAGTTGAGTTGTTCGGTAGAAACGGAAATCAGCGCCACTTTTCCACCGTGGAAAAAGCGCATTTGCCCCATAACTTCCGCAAACAGTTTTGCACGCGTAGGCGATTGACTTTTGAACATCTTTCGCGCAATACGGTGTACTTCCCCACCCGCTTCTACCAGTATCCCCGCAATTTTTAAGGTACGGTCGGTTACGTTATTGTGCGCAAAATGCCCCGTATCCGTGGAAATACCCATAAGCAGCGCGTTGGCAATTTCCTTGGTAATGGTTACGCCCAACGCTTGCGCTAACAAAACTATCAGTTCGCAAGTGGCGGCACAGTCTTCCACAAAAGAATATTTGGCAAAGCGCGTGTTGGATACATGGTGGTCAATTAACAGCGTTTCGTTTTTACCCGAAAACAAATATGAAAAAGCACCCACACGGCTTTCATCCGCACAGTCTACCGCCAAATATAAATCGTGTTTGCCTTGGTAGGTGTGCGAAAAAGCGGAAATATCCCCAAACTCTCCGAACTTTGCGGGGATTTCCCCATCACAAAATAAAGAAACCTGTTTACCCAAAGCTTCTAAAATCAGTTTTACGCCAAGAGCACTGCCCACCGTATCGCCATCCGGGCGAATATGACTGAAAACGGCAATGGTCTTGCCGTTTTCCAGTTTTTGTGCGATTTGCTGTATATTCACTAATCTTCTTCCCTTTCGCCCGTGGGCGTAATGGTTTGTAAAATTCGGTTGATTTTTTCACTGTACGACATAGAGTCGTCCTCTAAAAAGGTCAGTTCGGGAACGGTGCGCTGGGTCATACGGCGAGCAAGTTCCCTGCGTATGGTTTTGGAATTACTTGCAATGGTTTGAAAGCACAGTTTGCGCTTTTCTTCATCCGGCTGAAACACGCTTACGTAAACCCTGGCGTGTTTTAGGTCGGGAGAAACATCCACCGACATAATGCTGACCAAGCCCGAAATCCCTTCTACTTTCAAGGAATTAGAAATAATATCCGCAATTTCTTTGCGGTATTCCTGTTGCAGTTGGTCTATCCGCTTACTTGCCATACGTTCACCTTATTCCCTTTCCTTAACGATATAACATTCAATAATATCATCATTTTTAATATCGTTAAAGTTTTCAATGGAAATACCGCATTCGTAGCCCGTTGCCACTTCCTTTACGTCATCCTTAAAGCGTTTTAACTGACGAACGGCACCTTCACAAATCATTACGTCGTTACGGTAAATACGCAGTTTTCCTTCGCGCACCATCTTCCCTTCAATAACGTAACAGCCGGCAACCGTACCAACGCCCGTAATACGGAAGGTATCGCGTACTTCCGCTTTACCCGTAAGTACGTCCTCAAACTTGGGCGCAAGCATACCTTTCAGTGCTTTTTCCACGTCCTCAATTGCTTCGTAAATAACACGGTACAGTTTTACGTCTACACCGCTTCTTTCCGCCATGACTTTTGCCTTGCTGTCCGGGCGCACGTTAAAGCCGATAATTACCGCCTTGGAAGACTGTGCAAGCATAACGTCCGATTCGGTAATTGCGCCTGCTGCGGCGTGGATAACCGAAATTTTCACTTCGTCATTACTCAGTTTTACCAAGGATTGTTTTACTGCTTCTACCGAACCCTGAACGTCCGCTTTCACAATCAAATTCAAGCTCTTAATATCTTGCTTGAACACGTCTTCCAAAGTTACTTTAGAAGCGTTGTGAATCATGGCTTCCCGTTCCTTATTGCGGCGTTCTTCCGCAACCAGTTTGGTCAGTTTTTCTTCTTCTACCGCAATCAGGTTATCACCCGTATTGGGTACGTCTTCCAACCCAAGAACGGATACGGCCGCGGAAGGACCTGCTTCCTTTACCGTTCTGCCCTTATCGTCAATCATAGCGCGAACGCGTCCCACAACGGTACCTGCAACGATATTATCCCCCGTACGCAGCGTTCCGTTTTGTACAAGCACGGTAGCAACGGGGCCTTTGCCTTTATCCAGTTTTGCTTCAATGATAACGCCGCGCGCTTTTCTATCCGGATTGCACTTCAATTCTTTTACTTCGGCAAGCAAAATCAGGTTTTCCAGCAACAATTCCACGTTTTCGCCCGTCTTTGCGGATACGGGAACCATCATAACGTCCCCACCCCATTCTTCAACCAAAATACCGTGTTCGGTAAGTTCCTGTTTTACACGGTCAATATTGGCAGTGGGCTTATCAATTTTGTTACAAGCAATTACAATGGAAACGCCCGCGGCTTTTGCGTGGTTGATTGCTTCTACCGTTTGGGGCATAATGCCGTCGTCCGCAGCAATTACGATTACCGCAATATCCGTAGCCTGCGCACCGCGCATACGCATTGCAGTAAACGCTTCGTGCCCGGGAGTATCCAAGAAGGTAATCGTTTCCCCTTTCACCGATACGCTGTATGCGCCGATATGCTGGGTAATACCGCCCGCTTCCCCTTCGGTTACGTTGGTGTGGCGGATGCGGTCAAGCAGCGAAGTTTTACCGTGGTCAACGTGCCCCATAACCGCAATAACGGGGGGACGTTTTACCGCTGCAATTTCATCCTTTTCGGTATCGCGACTTGCTTCGTTTAAGATATCTTCCGCAGTCTTATCTAATTGCAATTCCAGTTCAATACCAAGGTCTGCCGCAATAAAGCCTGCGGTATCGTAATCCACGGTATCGTTAATAGTTTTCATAATGCCTTCCTTAAACAGGCGTTTGGTAATTTCCGCTGCCGTAATGCCCAGTTTTTCGGAAAGGACTTTGATGGCGATAATTTCGGTGTTGATAACCGCCTTTTCAATTTTGATTTGGGGCGTTTGTTGTTTGGTTTTTGCCTTCTTTACGCGAAGTTTTCTGTATCCGCTTTCCTTATCGTCAAAATCTTCAATTTTCAGTTCACGCGAAATTAACGCACGCTTGCTGACGGTTGCCTTTTTATCGTCATAACTTTTGCCGTCTGCTTTCTTTTTCGCAGGGCCAAAGGACTTGGTAGGTTCCTTGGGGAATGCAGGCATTTCCACCTTTCCACCCATAGGTCTGGGCATTCTGGGAGCACCGCCTGCGCCTTGCGGGCGATCCCCAAAGGGTTTTCTTTCCCCTTGGGGTCTATCCCCAAAGGGTTTTCTTTCCCCTTGCGGACGGTCGCCGTAGGGACGGCGTTCTCCCGGACGAAATTCGCCTTGGGGTCTATCCCCGTACGGTCTTCTTTCCCCTTGGGGACGGTCGCCGTAAGGACGGCGTTCACCCTGACCGGGGGTATATTCTCTGCGAGTGGGCGATTCGGGACGAGATGCAGGGCGGAATTCTTGGCGCTGTGCCGCAGCCGCTGCTTGTGCGGCTTTTTTTGCTTCCATTTCCGCTTTCAAGCGTTCGCGTTCTGCTGCCCTTGCTTTTGCTTCAATTTCTTCTTGCGCTGCTTTACGGGCAAGTTCTTCCGCCTTTGCGCGTTCTTCTGCTTCCCGTTTTGCATTTTCTGCTTCCCGTTTTGCATTTTCCGCAGCAATGCGTTCTGCTTCTAACCGAGCGGCTTCATTCGCCTTTGCCTGTTCCTTTTCTTCGGCAAGACGTTTTTCTTCCGTTTCTTCCCGTTCTTTCTTTAAGCGAAGGTAGTCTTTCCCCTTTTCGTCTAACTTTTTCAGTACGTCCCCAATGTTTTTTCTTAAATCGGCATAGCCCTTTTTTAAGCTTTCTATTTCGCCCGATTTTAATTCTTTGATTTTATCTAACATCAAGGTTTCTTTTTGATTTTCGTTCTTTTCTGCCATTTCAGTTCTCCGTTTCTTCTAAAATCTTAAACGTTTCGCCCGTATTTTCCAGTATGGCGCGTGCCAAATCTTTATCCGTTATCCCCGCCAGTTTGCAATTTTCCTTATATAGCAATTCTTCCAGCGGTGTACTGCTGATAAGCAAAGGAGCGTGCATTCTTTTGGATAGCGCTTTTGCTTCCTTTACGGCATTTTCCGCCGCTGTGCTGCAAAGCAACAACAGTTTTACTTTTTTTTGGTAAGCAACGGCATTAAAACCCTTTACCACCGCGCGTTTTTTTTGCGCAAATCCTAAAAACGTAAGTGCTTTATCCAAGAAGCGCCTCCCGCAAAATTTCGTACAGGCTATCCGGAACTTCCGCCCCCAAAATTCTGCTGAGCGGTTTTGATTTCAGCATACGGTTTGCGCACGCGCGTTCCTTGCAAAGATACGCCCCCCTGCCGCTTGCCTTGCCGCTTTCATCTATCAAAACTTCCCCACCGGGGGTACGCACGATACGTAACAGGGCTTGCTTGGGGTAGGAATTTCTACAACAAACGCACATCCTTTCGGGAATTTTTTTCTCCATACCGAAAAATCCTTTTCCTTATTCTTGAATTTCTCCGTCAGTTTCAAGATCTTCTACGGGAACTTCAACATCCACGCCGTACTTTTCTAAATCCTTTTCAGCAAGTTCGGCTTCGTGTTCTTTCATATAGCTTTCGCTTTTTACGTCTATCTTCCAACCCGTAAGGCGTGCAGCAAGGCGTGCGTTTTGGCCGTTTCTGCCGATAGCCAAAGAAAGCACGTCATCCGCAACAACAACGCGGGCTGCTTTTTGCTGTTCAGAAAGCATAATTACGCGTTGCACCTTTGCGGGAGAAAGCGCTTTTGCGATAAATTCCAAGGGGTTTTCATTCCACAGAATGATATCAATTTTTTCACGGCCGAGTTCGGCAACAACCGCGTTTACACGCGAACCCTTGTTACCTACGCATGCGCCCACAGGGTCAATTCTGGAATCTTCTGCATAGATGGCAATTTTGGTTCTTTCCCCGGCTTCACGCGCAATTGCTTTTACTTCCACATAGCCTTGGCGAATTTCTGGCACTTCATTTTCAAACAAACGCTTTACAAGCCCCGCGCAAGAACGGGAAACCAAAACTTGTGCGTTTCTGCCCATGCTTTTAACACGTTTAACGTATACTTTCAGTTTATCGTTTACGTGATATTCTTCCCCACGGGTCTGATCCTGCGGCAACATCACGCCTTCCATTTCTCCCTGACCCAAGTCCACGTAAACGTTGCCGTTTTCCAGGCGGCGAACCAAACAGGTCATCAGTTCGTCTTCTTTATCTGAGAAAGCCGAAAGGGTATTATCGCGTTCTGCCTCGCGCAGTTTTTGCATAATAACCTGCTTTGCAGTTTGCGCTGCGATACGGCCAAAATCCTTGGGGATAAATTCCTTGGTGATTACGTCCCCGATTTGCGCGTTGGGATTTTCTTCCTGCGCATCCAAAATCCACATTTCGTTTTCTTCATCTTCTACGTCTTCTACCACCGTCTTTACACTGAAAAAGCGGATACTGCCCTTTTCTGGATCCGTTTCCATTACGATTTTAGAAGCCAAGCCCGTTTGGCGTTTATACGCAAAAACGAGTGCATTTTTCAGCGTTTCCAAAAACACTTCGCTGCTAATGCCCTTTTCACTTTCCAAATCGGCAAGCGCGGCAAAAAATTCCTTGTTTATCATTTTGTTTCTCCTTTCCGTTTTTTACGGGGTTAATCAAAGATGATGCCTTGATTGATTTTCGCAATTTTCGTTCTTTGTATGCGGTAGGGTTTTCCGTTTTCTTCCACGGTTACCGTACCTTGATCAAAGGCGGTCATAACGCCTTCAAAAAATTTCTTTCCTTGTAGGGGCGAATACAGTTTGATTTCCACCAACTTGCCCAAGTTTTTTTCATAGTCCCGATCAGTCTTAAACGGGCGGTCCACACCGGCACTGGACACGTTTAAGGTGTACGGCGCACCGAAAGTCGGGTCTAATTCATCCAACGCCGGATCAATCGCATTGTGGTAGGTTTCGCAATCGTTTAAGTCTATGCCGCCTTCCTTATCCAAAAACACGGTTAAAGAAGGGTCCTTACCGTTTTTGAAAAGCACTTCCACCACTTCAAACCCAAAGGGTTTTGCAACTTCTACTGCCAACGTTTCTATTTCCGCAATATCCTTTACTTTCACGCAATTCCCCCCTTATAAAAGGATTTGAGAGTGGCAAGCCACTCTCAAATAAAAGTCAATCCTATTCAAGCATATGTATTATACACTATTTTTTTTCGTTTGGCAAGCGTTTTTTCAACTTTATTAACTCTAAAAACATTTCTGCGGTAGCCAATGCGTCGTAACAGGCGCGGTGATGCTGAAATTCTATGCCGAAATGCGCGCAAACGGTGTTTAATTTGTGGTTGGCAAGATGGGGTAACACCTCCCTGGAAAAATCCAGAGTATCCATTACCGGATTATCAAACAGGTATTCGCAGTTCCTGCCGTGAAAACGCATAAAGCCCATATCAAAGGGGGCGTTATGCGCCACCATAACGGCACCGTCTACGTATTTATAAAAATCCCCTACCACCGCGTGGAATTTGGGAGCATCCGCAACCATTTCGTCCGTAATTCCCGTCAGTTCCACAATTTTGGGCGGAATGGGGCGTTCGGGATTCACAAAGGTAGAAAATAAATCGGTAATTTTTCCATCCACAATACGCACGGCACCAATTTCGGTAATCGCATCCGCCGTGGGGGTTGTACCCGTGGTTTCCAAATCAAACACCACAAAGGTTTTTCCCATTAAACAGTCGGGCAAAACCTCCTCCACGTCAAACAGTGCTTTTTGACGGGTAGAATGAAAGCCCGTGGGGCGCACCAAACGGTATTCGGGCGCAGGCAGACGTTTTTCCTTTTGCATGGGCTTGAAATCGGGCGGGAAAGTACAAAGATTTAATTTTTGTATTGTGTAGCGCAATCCCCCTGCCCCGTTTTCATATTTACCAGAGGTAATAATTGCATCCCCTTCCTGAATTCTGCGCACCTTTTCCACCGTATTTTTTTTAGAAAAGTAAAAAGCGCGCAGGGGTTTTGCAACCGTGCGGTCGGTATATTCAAAAACAAAATAAGGTTTTCCGGTTTTCGTTTCCTTTTCGCTGACGGTAAGGACGGTTCCTGCGTGAACCACTCCCTCCATTTCCATTACCGCATCTTCCATATAAAGGGCGGTTTGTTCCATTCTCTTATCGTCTATGGGAAACACCTCGTTCACGTAAAAAGAACGCACGCGCACGGGCGCAACGCGGAAATTTACCGTGTTGTTTTCAGCCAAGGGTACAAAATCTTCTTCGGGCTTATCTGCGTTTACCAAACCTTGGAAGGTACCGCAGAACGTACGTCCCAGCAATGCGTCTGCACGGGCGATAGCGTTACTTTTATCCAGCAGTTTTTTTGCCGAAGGAGATACGGATACGGTGTAACGTTTTAAGGGTGTAGACGTATCCGCCGTAATATCTTCCTTTGTCAGTTCAAAAGAAACGGCATTTTGGGTGGTTTTTAAGAAGTTGTATACGGTATGTATCACAAGATCGTTATCCGCAACGCGCTTTTCCACGCTGATTGTAACGCCCAAAAACCCGTCGGGCACCCCTTCGTTTACCGCATGTAAAATTTCTTCCTGCAATTCTTCACTGACCGTTTTTTCGCACAAGAAGGAAAAGTGAACGCTTCTGCGCTTTTGGTCTATAACGATATCCGCCAATTTCAGTGTTTCCAGCGTTTCGCTTTTTTCACGCAAAGTTTCCAGCAATGCTTTGGTATCCATCTTTCCTCCTTTGCCCCAGCGCGAGGCGTGCTTGCATATTTTTATATTACCCGTTTCGCCCTAATGATAGATTTCGTTTTCTTTCCAAAATCAATTACTTGGCGAAAGAGCGGTTTTTTCTTTTATCAACTGCGTTAAAATTTCCATAAAAGCGGATTCCGCTTGGGCAAGAGGCACGGTTTTGATAATTTGCCCTTTTTGGAAAATGGCAGCGCCGCCTTTTGCGCCGGCAATACCCAAATCCGCATCCCTTGATTCCCCAATTCCGTTCACCACACATCCCATAACCGCAATTTTAACGGGCACGGAAACATCCTGCACCAACCGTTCCACCTTTTCGGCAACTGCAATGGCATTCCACAAACATCTGCCACAGGTAGGGCAAGCAATCACTTCCGCCATGTTGGGATATAACCCTGCGGCGTTCAGTATTTTTTTAGCGGCGTATACTTCTTTTACGGGATCGGCAGCCAGAGAAACACGCACCGTATCCCCGATACCATCCAACAAAAGGGCACCGATTCCCATACTGCTTTTGATAATTCCGCTTGTTTCGCTGCCTGCTTCCGTAACCCCGACGTGTAAGGGATATTGCGTTTTTTCCGCTACGTAACGGTACGCCTGTACCGTCAACGGAACGTTGGATGCTTTTACCGAAATTACGATATTTTCTATGCCGTGTTTTTCTAAAAGGGCTACCTGGGCAAGGGCACTTTCCCCCAACGCCTTGGCAGATGCGCCGTACGCCTGATAAAATTCCTTTTGAATACTGCCGAGATTGCTGCCCACGCGCACGGGAATTTTCCGTTCTTTCAGTGCCGCAGCAACGGTGGCAAGTTCCCGCTCTCCGCCGATATTGCCCGGGTTTAAGCGTACTTTATCTATCCCGTTTTCTATCGCCAGCAAGGCAAGTTTATAGTCGTACTGAATATCTGCAACCAGCGCAGCATTCGTTTCCTTTTGAATCAAGGGAATTGCCGCTGCGTCCCTTTCATCCGAAACCGCAAAGCGTGCAACGGTAGCGCCTGCGCGTTCCATAGCCAGAATTTGCCGCACTGTTTCCCTAACGTTTTCCGCTTTAACACTGGTCATAGACTGGATAGCCACGGGGGCACCCCCACCGATAGCCACATTGCCGATTTGTACGCGCTTTTGCATTTCCTTTTCCCCTTGATTTATTGAAAAAGCCGGGGAACCCGGCTTAAAAATTACTGTTTTGAAAGCAAACTTTCAATTTCCTTCATAAACGTAGAAATATCTTTGAACTGGCGATACACCGAAGCAAAGCGGATATAAGCCACTTCATCCACTTCCTTTAATCGTTCCATTACCATTTCGCCGATTTGCTTACTGGTAATTTCCTGTTCCAAACTGTTATAAATTTGTTTTTGGATATCTTCCACAATCTGGTCTATTTTCACCATGGAAACGGGGCGTTTTTCACAGGCGCGGATAATCCCGTTTTTCAGTTTTGCAGGGTTAAACGCTTGGCGGTTGCCCCCATTCTTCACCACTAAAATTTGCGTGGTTTCAATGGTTTCGTAGGTTGTAAACCTTCTTCCGCATTGATTACATTCCCTGCGACGGCGAATGCTGCTGCCTTCATCTGCAGAACGGGAGTCTATTACCTTACTGTCCGTACAGCCGCAATACATACATTTCATAATTTTATCCCCTGTAACGTTTTTTTATATTTTACCATACTTTGCCCACTTTTGCACCTATTTTGACAAAAAAATTTGCTCTTTTTCTATTTTTTCGCAAAAGATACGCATACTTTAAGTAAAGATAAGGGGGGAAAGCGTGGTTTTTATTTATATTTTGTTTGCCGTTTACTTGCTTGCGGTAAATTTTTACGGCATTTTACTGATGTCTGCACAAAAAAAAGCGCGTACCGAAACGGATGAAAAGGGCGTTTCGGATGCACGCGTGTTCGTTGCGGCGTTTTTAGGGGGAACGCTGGGCATTTACTTATATATGCTAATTAAAAAATGGCGTTTAACCAGTTTGCACTTGGTGGTTTTTTTACCCCTGGTGTTTGCACTGAACGTATATCTGATATATATGGCGATTTCCTACCGATTTGGGTTTGCAATGCCCATGGTTTAACAAGCGCAAGGAAGCAGTGCCAAAAGAAGTTCCTGCGCGTTTTTATATATCCGGGTTGCGCCTGCCGATATCAGTTCTTCCTTATCCCGAAAACCCCAGCTTACGGCGAAACAGGAAATCCCTGCGTTCTTTGCGGTTTGCACGTCTACTTCGCTATCCCCAACGTATACACATTCTTCTTCCGTAACCCCTAAAAGGGATAAGGCTTCGCGCACGGCGGTTGGGTCGGGTTTTTTGGGAACCCCCTGCCTTTGCCCGAAAACCACCGTAAACACACCCGGAAAAAACCGTTCCACGATTGCCTTGGTGGGCGCATCCAACTTATTGGAAAGAACGGCAAGTTGCATCCCTGCATTTTTTAATGTATGCAAAAGTTCCCTAACGCCGGGATACGGACAGGTAGTATCGGTTGCGTGCTTTGCATAAAACGCGGTAAAAGATGCAAAAACCTGTTGCACCTGCGTTTCCGAACTACCCGTTTGCACAGCCCGGGCAATCAAGGAATATACGCCGTTTCCCACCATTTTTCTAACTTCCTGCAAAGTTCGGGTGGGCATACCGTTTTCTTGTAGCGCATGGTTTACCGCCTGCGTTAGGTCCTGTAACGTATCCGTAAGCGTTCCGTCCAAATCAAACAGGACGGCTTTGATTTCAGCCATAAATCCTTCCTTAAAAAATCAACCACCGTTTGGTGGTTGTTTGTTTATTTCAGTTTTGCAAGTACGTCTGCAAAATAATCGGGTAATGGTGCGGAAAAAGTCATACACTCCCCCGTAGAAGGATGCGTAAAAGTGATTTCCGCCGCGTGCAGCAATTGCCCTTTCAACTGAAACTTTTGCTTTGCATAGCCGTATTCGGGATCCCCCACAACGGGATGTCCCAAATATTTTGCATGAACGCGAATTTGATGCGTTCTACCCGTTTGTAAAGAAAATTCGCAAAGCGTATGGTTTTCATATACCTTTACCGTGCGATAATCGGTAATTGCCTTTTTCCCCGTAGAAAAAGACACGGTATACTTGGTTCGGTTTTTCGCGTCCCGCGTTAAAAACGTTTCCACCCTACCCTGTTCGGTTTTCAGTTTTCCTTCCAACAGCGCCAGGTATTTGCGCTTGCAGGTTTTATTTTCTATTTGTTTGGAAAGTGCCACGTGTGCCTGATCGTTTTTTGCAACCAGAAGTACGCCCGAAGTGTTTTTATCTATCCGATGCACAATACCCGGACGCAGTTTACCGCCCACGCCGCTTAATTGGTCCAAATGATACAAAAGGGCGTTGACCAGCGTTTCCTTCCCCGTGCCGTTGCCCGCGTGTACGGTCAGCCCTTGGGGTTTGTTGATTACCGCAAGATCCCGGTCCTGATAAATAACCGAAATGGGAATATCCAAAGGGGTTGCCTCTACAAGCGTTGGCGCAGGCAGGGATAACGAAACAACATCCCCCTGTTTTAGGGAATACCCTGCTTTCACACACGCGCCGTTTACCGTAACGTTTCCGTTATCCGTTTCCTTTTTTATACGTGAACGGGTAAGGGAGGGCACGCTTTTCGCCAGAAACACGTCCAGCCGAAGGGCATTTTCCTCCGGCTGAACGGTAAACGATTGAGTTTCCATAAAAGAAATGGGGCTTATTCCTGAACAGCAGGTGCCGTATCAGAAGCGGTTTCCTGTGCAGGTTCTGCAACAGTTTCCGTTTGCGCCGCGTTTTGTGCGGGCGCTTCTTCTACGGATGCAGCCTTTTTCTTCTTAAACTTGAACACGGGATCGGACCCAAGGAACAGCAAATACAAGCAAACGATAATCACACCTGCGGTAATTGCGATATCCGCAAGGTTGATGTTGGCGAAGAACTGAATGTTCAAAAAGTCGCGAACGCCGCCCGAAAAACCTTCAACGCCGATAAAATTGTTTTTGTAAAGTAACGCACAAATACGGTCAATCAAGTTGCCCGCCGTACCGCCGGCAAGAACCATTAAACCGCAAGCAAGCAAGTTGCTTTTGGTTTTGGAAAGCGCGATAAAGCAAACCACAAGCGCTGCAATAGAAATCAAAGAGAATAATGCAATCCCCCAAGATTCGCTGCCGAACAATCCGAAAGCCGCACCCGAATTTTGGGTGTATTCCAACGAAAGTACACCGTCAATCAAGCTGAAAGCAACATCCGAAGAAGCAGCAATAATTTTCGTAATCTGATCCAGCGCGATAACAGCAAAAAACAGTACGATAGGTAAAATAGCCATAATAGTATCTCCTTACTTATTTTTTCTTAAATTATTTGCAAACGGGTAATCCCGTAATTGCCATATCTCTTATTCCGCGTTCTCAGTGCGGTATTTCATCAACAAATCACGTTTTAAGTTATACAGTTTATCCGATAGGTCCACTTTATAAACGTGGGGTTGATCTAAACGCTTGTATTCTTCCCAGAAAGTGGAAAGTTCTTTTTGTGCATACGCACGGATTTCCATTACCGAAGGGGATGTGTATACCTGCTTGCCTTCGTCAAATACCGTTATATGCAGGGGTTTCACCGAATATTCGGTAAACGTAGTCTTTTTCCACGTTTCCACGGGGTGGAACACGGTTAACGGCTTGCTTTCGTCAATCACTTCTCCCTGTAAACAAATCAGGTCTGCTTGCGCCATACCCGTTTTATCGTAAATACGATAAGTGGTTTTTAAGCCGGGGTTTGTAATTTTTGCTTCCGTTTCACTGATTTTGATTTTCGGGACAATTTCGCCGCCTTCATATACGGCAGACATTTTGTACACGCCGCCAAGCGCGGGCAAATCATCACTGGTGATAAGTTTGGTTCCTACCCCCCATACGTCAATGCACGCACCCTGATGTTTTAAGGAGGTAATCAGTTTTTCATCCAAATCCCCACTGGCACAAATAACCGCATCGGGAAATCCTGCCGCATCCAGCATTTTGCGTGCCTTTTTAGATAGGTACGCCAAATCCCCACTATCCAAACGAATCCCCACAGGCTTATGCCCTGCGGCTTTTAATTCGTTAAACACGCGGATTGCGTTGGGAATACCGCTTTTCAACACGTCGTACGTATCCACCAAAAGCATACATGCATCGGGGTATGTATCTGCGTAAGCACGGAAAGCCGTATATTCATCCTTAAAGTTCATTACCCAACTGTGCGAGTGGGTTCCCGAAACGGGCACACCGTATTTTTTACCCGTAAGCACGTTGGAAGTAGAACCGCATCCGCCGATTAAAGCGGCACGCGCCCCGTCTATCCCCGCATCCGGGCCTTGGGCACGCCGCAACCCAAATTCCATTACCTTGCCCCCGTTTGCCGCATGGCAAACTTTTGCCGCTTTACTGGCAATTAAGGTTTGGTGGTCAATAATATTCAGCAGGGCGGTTTCCACCAGTTGCGCTTCCCACAAGGGGGCACTGACCGTTAAAATAGGTTCTTGCGGGAAAACCACCGTTCCTTCCTTTACGGCAGTCATAGTACCCGTAAACCGGAAGGATTGCAAAAGCGTTAAAAAGTCTTCATCAAATAAATTTAACGACCGAAGATAAGATATTTCCTCTTCCCCAAAGTGCAGTCCGTTAATATATTCTATCGCCTGTTCCAAGCCTGCCGCCACCGAATAGGTAATTACGCGGTTTGCACGGAAGAAAATGTCAAACACGGCGCGCTTTTTGTGTACGCCCTGTTTGTAGTATCCGTACATCATGGTTAGTTGATACAAATCCGTAAGTAACGTTAAATTTCGCATAACGCCCCCGTTAATCTTTATGATTTACGTCCTCAAACGTTTTCAGTTTGGGAAGGACGACTTCTTCTTCGGGTTGGGAATCTTCTTCCGCTTTGCGTTCTGCGTAGGTTTTATACCCTTCCTGTTCGTTTTTCCCTATATCCTTTTTGTTGCGAGCAGAAATAAAAAATGCCAATGCAAACATAACTACGCACAAAACGGCTACGCCCAGTAACACAGTGTGTACCGTCGCCTGGGTTAAAGCGGCAGCAAGCATAACGCCCGCAATGGCAAAAAGCCCCGTAGCAATCAGGATATAATTGAAACGGTTTGCCGTTTGAATGGCGCGAATAAACAAAATCAGCGCAAGCCCAAACGCTGCAAAAACAAAAAACCAATAATTGTGTTTTGTGCCGAAATCCAGCGTATTGTATTCCACCAAAAGATGCATAACGAATGCCGCAATTACCACGGCAGCCGTTGCAATCAGCGACCAATACTTTTTCACCATACTTGCCCCTCCGTTCTGTTATTTAAGATTTTGCAGAGCCATCCCCTTCCGAATCCGAAGTAATAGCCCCTTCTTGCTTAGCCATGGATGCCGTATTTTCCGAAACGCACGCGTTTTCCGCCTGTTTCCCTTTTTTGCGGCGAAGATATAAAATGACAAAAGCGCCAACCAAACCGCCCAGCACCAACAATGCCGACAACAGTTGAGAAACACGAATGTTCGTACTGCCGATATACAGGCTATCCGTACGCATGCCTTCTACAACCACGCGTTCCAATCCGTACCAAACAAAGTAAGCCATGGTAATCAGCCCGTTTGCTTTATCGCGATACCGCCAAGCAAAAACAAACAGCAAGGCAAACCCTAACAGGCACCACATGGATTCATAAAAGAATGTTGCTTGATAGTAGGACCCGTCAATATTCACGCTCCACGGCAGACCGTAGAATTTGGGGTTTGTAACCAACTCCCCGTGCGCTTCCTGATTGAAAAAGTTACCCCAGCGACCGATTGCCTGCCCCAAAATTAAAGCAGGAACCAACACGTCCGCCAATTTTAAGAAATTCATCTTTTTCCATAAACAAATCACAAGAACGCCCAAAGCGCCGCCGATAACACCGCCGTAGATAGCAAGACCGCCGCTGCGAATATTTATCATTTCCAAAAAGGAATTGTAACTTTCCCACTCAAAAATCACGTAGTAAACGCGGGCACCGATAATGGCAAGGGGTAAAATTACAACCATCATATCCAAAATGATGTCTGCTTTCAAACCCCGGCGTTTCATTAACAGCCAAGCAATAAAAGCACCCGACAGCATACCGCCAACCATAGTAAGGGCATAAAAATAGATGGGAAAACCGAAAATTTCAAAATAATTTTTCATTAACAGTTGCATATTGCCCCCATCGCAATTTGTTGGCGCATATATGCGCCCGTGCTTTTCAAAAAAATTACACCTATACGGCTATTATAACACACTTATTCCCGTTTGACAACCTTCTTTCGGTTTTTTCACAAAAAAAATCCCGCTTTTTTTCAAAAACGGGAAAAATTATTTGACAAAGCACAATCTATTTATAGATTTTTTACGGCTAACCCGTACCCATGCGGCTTTCTTCCCCTGCCAAGGAAAAGCCCAAGGAAATCATAAGCGCAGCATCCACTCGCTGCATTACGGCGACTTCCAACATGCCGATTCTATCTTTCAGCCGCCGCTTATCCAACGTGCGGATTTGTTCAAGCAGTACCACCGAATCCTTTTGCAAACCGTAGGTTTCTGCCGAAAGTTCAATATGTGTGGGTAGCCTTGCCTTATTCAGTTTACTGGTAACCGCTGCGGCTATTACGGTGGGGCTGTACTTATTGCCTACGTCGTTTTGCACCACAAGCACGGGGCGCACACCCCCTTGTTCGCTGCCCACAACGGGGCTTAAATCCGCATAGTATAGTTCTCCGCGCCTGATGTTCATTTTTTCACCACGCCGTCCTTTGTAAAATTTCCGCCCTACGATAACCTATGAATTTTGCTAAGTTTTCGTTACGGAAAGGACGTCCCTCTACGCGAAATATTCCCCCTTTTTTCACATCCTATACCTAAAAAATAAAAATCCCCCGCAGCGGCGGAGAATTTTTTTTGGTTCGGTTAAATTTAGGAAACGGGGTCTTCTTCGGCGTTCTTCACGGCGTGAAAAAATCTATCGTGCGAAAAATCCCGTTCTTTTTGGTATTCCCCACCCAACGCCTCAATGGCGCTGCGCAGTTCCTGAAAGGATACGTAATCCAACCCCTCCTGCTCTATGGCACGGTACAGGGCAGGCAAAGCCCGTTCGTCCCCATACTTGGAAAGATACTGTGCGTATAGGGGCAGTTCGTCGTCGTGCGAAACGAAAGCATCCAACAAAACGGAAAAAGCTTTGTCGCTTTTCTTGCCTTCTACAATTACATCCAAAAGCATAGCTTTTGTTCCTTCGTTTGCCCCATCGTAACGGGCTAAAACCTCATCCGAAACAAGGCTGGCGTGCGCGGCAAGCATTTCTATCATCAATTCCTTTTCGGGCAACGTATAAGCAGCCGAAAACACGCCGTCCAGATAGGTAGCAAGGGGGGCGGTAGAACCTAAATCTTCCAGCAGATTTACCGCAAAAAAGAACAGTTCTTCTTCGGTTTCGGGAGAAACGAAAGCAAGCAGTTCCTTTTCCGCCGCAGGGTTTTGCATAATTGCATCACACAAATAATCGGGAACGGCAATCCTTTCCTTTACGTATGCGGCAAGCATATCCGTTTGTTGCACCGGGGTTAAACTTTGGAAATACGCACGGGGGCTTTGCCCGTTCAATTCCATCAAGGGCGCATCCCCGAATTTTTCGTACAGTTCGGGCAATTTCCCCTCCCATTCTTCCTCCGTAAACTTTCCCACGTTACGGCTCATCACCAAGCGAAGGTGTTTTTCAAATAACTTGTCAATATCAATCGGTTTCACAGCATTCCTCCCAAATTTCCCGTATTTCGTCGGGCTCTACGTTAAACATTCTACCCAGTTCCCTGGCGCCCACATCGGGCATAAAATCTCCGCGCGAAAATAACACCGCCGCCAACGCATCCTCCGAATACTCCGAAAGACGTTTGATTTTTCCTTTCATTTGCATTGTGTAATAAATGGTATCTGCTGCAGACGCCAGTTTATCGCACAGTTTTTCCCCGTCTTCCACCACGCAAAGCAGGGATACTGCCCGGGCGTACGCACTGCGCAGCGCAGGCAAATTTGCCGCCTCCGTTTCCAGCGGATGTAATTTTAACTTGCGGTATACGTACTGTACCACAATCCCCGTATTTACCCGCGTGCCTTCTTCCAGCATGCGGTGTACGGTATATCCTTTCAGTTCTATGGGAAGACCGGGGTGCATCAAAACGGAGGACAAGAACGCAAGTGCTTCCTTGGTTTTTAATTCCGCAATCAGCGATACGGTTTTCCACTTAACTTTATCGTACCCTTCCACGGGAAAAAACGCCCACGCCACGGTTGGCAAAAACACTTTGCTTGCTACAAACCGCGCGCGCTCCTCCTTTCCCATTTTGGAAAAATCCCGCCATCTGCCCTCAAAATATTCCTTGGCTACGGATTCGGTCAAATAATATACGTGCGGAAAGGCATCCTTTCTCTTCACCTTTCCCTTTTCTTCCATGCGCCGATCTTCCTTAATCCGTTTTCCAAGCGCATCCGCAATGGGATGCCAAGGAGATAGTACGCGCAAGGTTGCAAGCGTTTCTTCCGCCGTTTGCGTATCCCCGGCGTTGTAAGCACATATAGCGTGCAAGGTCAAAAAGGGCACGTCGTACGGATGCAGTTGCAAAAACCGTTCGGTTACGGTAAAAAGAAAGGCGTCGCCCCCTTCCTTTGCACAAAACACATCCATCAGATATTGCAATTCTTCTTCATCCACGGGGTTTACGGTTTTTAAGCGTGCGCGCACTTCGGCGTATTCTTCCTTTCCGTTGACGCAAAGGGCACGGTACAACGCATATAAAAAAGTAACGCTTTCCTTATTATACGAAAGTGCCTGACGGGCAAATTCTTCCGCCTGCTCGGTTTCGTACCATAAAGATTCGTCCTCCCCCTGCGTTCGGATTAAAGAACGTTTGGCAAGTGCCGTGGCATATTCTTTTGCCCCAAAGGGAATTGTTGCTAAATTTTTATCCGCCTCACTTCTTAATCCCAGCCCTGCCAAATGACGGGCGTTTTCCAAAATGTGCGAATAATCCGCCAGTTCGTATGGATAAACGGTGCGATAAGGATTAAAGCGGTTTGCCTGACTTTCCATAAACGCCATAAAATCTTCGCTGTACTGGGGGGGATCCTTTTCCATATCCATATGCGTAAGGTAATAATTTGCGCCTTCCATACGTTCGGAATACATTAAATTTTCCACCAGCCGCACGCGCGATTCCTTGCGTGCCTGCACACTTCTGCCCCCTTCGGCAAGGTATAAACACGCAACCGCTTCGTCATATAATTCCATAGCGGTATATACGTCTGCCATTTGCACGTGTATCATGGCATTATTCGGTTTTAAGGTTTGCACGTAACGGAAAAGGGAAAGCGCACCTAAAAGGTCGCCTTCATCCATTTTTGCATACGCAGCATCCTCGTAAAAATCACTGTCCTTGGGAAAGGTCAGCACGCGTTTATCCTTCATATCTTTCCTTTGTTTCCCTGCGGTCTGCCGTATGGCAAACCGATTAGTCTTTTAATAGCGTTTGAAAATCCTGTGTTCCGTATACGTATTCCCGTTTACAAAAATCGCAGGTAACCCGAATTTCTCCATCCTCCCTAAGCATGGTTTCCACTTCTCGCTTGCCAAGGGTTGCCACCCCGCGAATAAAATGTTCGCGGTTGCACGGACAGCGGTATGCAACGGGGTACGTTTCGTAAGGGATCTCCCCCAAAAGATCAAACAGTACTTCCTTAGCGGAAGCATGTTCAAACATAGAAGAAATTTTACCCAAGCGGGGCAACAACTCTTCCACCTTTTTAATATGCTCCTCCTCTGCATCAGGCATAGGCTGAAAAACCACGCCGCCTGCACCGTGGCACGTTCCATCCTTGTTTACAAGCACGCCCAAAGCAATAGCGGTGGGCTGCTGTTCGGAGTAGGTATAATAGGCGGCGAAATCCTGTGCGATTTCCCCACTGACCAGATTGCAAGAACCCACGTACGGTTCTTTTAGCCCCATACTTTTTACTACGGTAATTTTTCCCTGCGTACCCACCGCACCCCGAACGTCCAGTTTTCCAAGCGCGTTAGGGGGCAAATCCACGGCGGGGTTATCCACCGTTACGCGTACCTGCAAGTTGCTGTTTGCACACGCTGTGATTTTTCCGATAGGTCCGTTTCCTGCCACCGTTACGGTAAGCGCATCCTTTTCGTTTTTTAAGGAAGTTGCCATAAAGGCGGTACCCGTAAGCGTTCTGCCCACCGCTGCCGCCGCCGTAGGGGAAAGGGAATGAACGCGTATTGCATCGTTCACCGTATCCGTAGTTTTCAGTACCGCAAAGGCGATTTTTCCATCAAAACAAACGCCCCGCAAAAGTTCGTCCATATATCCTCTCCAAAAACGAACCGCATTCAGCGGTTCGGTTTTTTGCTTTTTTATTTTGCTTTTAACTTTGTTTCCTTGCCCAAACGCACAAGCGGTGCGAAAGCGCGGTATAGGGCGTTCCGTTTTCCCCGCAAACGTCCGTAACGGTAAAGCCGTTTTCGGTTAAAAGGCGGGTCAGCGTTTCCGCACTGTACCAATACTGCGTATGCGCTTCTTCGCTTTTGGTATACGTTCCGTTGGGATTGCGCGAAAAAAAGGTTAAGTCCATTTGCACGCCCGTTTCGGTTTGACGGTTAAACCAAAGATAGGTGATATCCTCCCCGTCCTCCCCAAACAAACGGTTGCCCAGTACGGTTTTTAGTTTGTATTCCGAAGATAAATCCAAATACAGCCATCCGTTCGGGCAAAGCGCGTGATGAAAAGCACGCAGGGCTTTTGCGGCACTGCGCGGAGGGATATAATTAAATCCGTCCGTTAAAGAAAATGCAAAATCGTAGCGTTCGGGCAAGCGCAAATTAGCCATATCCTGCTGAAACAGGGGGATTTTTTTACCTTGCAAAAGTGCAGAGGCTTTTTCCAGCATAGCCTGCGAAATATCCACACCCGTCATACGGTAGCCTGCTTTGGATAAAGCAAGCAAGGTTTGCCCGCCGCCACAGCCAAGGTCCAATCCCTTTTGTCCCACTGCGCGGCTTTTCAGTTCGCTTAACAGCGTTTCTTGCGCATCCTTGTAATCCGAACCCGTAAGCCGGGCATAAAAAGCTGCAAGCGCGGTATATGCGTTGCCTTTCATTATTTACCGCCCTTGTTTTTATTGCGTTTTTCGGCGGCGCGCTTATACGAATCCAACTTCTTTTTGCGTTCTGCCGCTTTTGCTGCCTCTTCTTCCTTAATTTCGGTAAAGAACTTATATTTTTCGTCCTCTTTATGCTCTTCCGCCCAAGCGGCAGCATCTTCCACCATCTTATCCTTTTGCGCTTTTAAGCGTTCCAAGTCCTTACGGGTGTAATGTTCGGGAAGTTCGGTTACTTCAATTTCATCATCAATGGGCTTTATGGGGGTGGAAATCAAATGGTCTTCCGCCATACTTTTTAACAATTCGCTTTTTTGCAGACGGTACTGCTGGAATGCAGCAGATTCCTTACCCGCTTTTTCCTTTTTGTAAATACCGCGATCCACCTTTGCCCCTTCAATTTGGGGATTGATAAATTTATCGTATGCCCACTGCGAATAGGTTGTCCAAACAAGCAACGCGTAGGAAATGCCGATAAATACGTCTATCATAATGATAATTAGATATAACGTAGAAAGCCCCATCCAGAACAGCAATAAAATAGGCAGTGCGGCGATAAAGAAGAACAGAATGTTCGTGAATATCAACGCATAGGTGAACATAAAGGAGTTCTTTACCAACTTAAAGAAAGACAGGTCGTAAGTAACGCCCATGGTAAACATATATGCCACAATCATACCAACGAATGCCAGCAAAACGTAGCACAGGGTTTTCAAAACCATCAACAGCCATTCCGCCTGCCAACCGATAGCAATCAGGTAATCAATATAGTCCGTACCGAACATTACCACTACCGCAACTAGCGAAAACAGCAGCACTGCCTGAAAAACGGATTTGAAATTTTTAACGATTCCCCGCCAGAAATCCGCCAGGGTCAACACGCCTTCCGTCCAAACCAAATTGCGGATTACGTATAGCCCGCCCGATAGCCCGATTGCACCGAAAATCATGGCAATCGGGAACAGCATGTAAAACACGCGGTTGGAAACCAAAACCAACACCTCTTCCTGACCGACAGGAAGGGGCACTATGGGATATCCCGTAAACAGGTTTGCCGAAAACGGGAGTTGTTCCGCATTAAAGGAAAGTACGTTAAAGCGCATCAAAAGCAGGAACAGCAAGGGCACAAAGGAAAGTAAAATTAAAAAGTTTACCCCTACCAGCTTAAAGAAATTCCCTTTCAGTACGTCCCAAAACAACGAAAAACGGTTGGTGGGAAGGGTGCTTTTTGCATAATCATCCTTCCGTTCCACCCCTTGTACCAATCTTGTAAACAACTTGTTTGCCATAGTTTCTCCCTTGCCCCAAAAGGGGCGGCAGTTACGGTTTTAGCGTGCAGGATTCACAAAAAGTAACGGGCGGCACTTGCCCAAAATTTTCCCGTGCACGTATTCTACCTTCTATTATAAAGCAAAAAAAGGGAATTGACAAGGAAAGCAGGTGAACTTTTTAGTGTTTTACGGAATTTTTTTATAAAAACGCCCTGCATTTTTTTGACAATGGGCTTTCTCTGTGATAAAATATTCCCATCCCACAAGAAGAGGAGCGAATAAAAATGAAACAGTACAAAATCGCCGTGGTTGGCGCAACCGGTATGGTAGGCAGAAAATTCCTGCAAGTTTTGGAAGAAAGAAATCTGCCCGCAAGCGAATATTTCCTGTTTGCTTCCGAAAGAAGCGCAGGCAAAAAAGTTACCTTTATGGGTAAAGAACACACCATTATCGCCACCACCGAAGAAGAAATTGCAAAACATCCCGTAGATATCGCCTTGTTTTCCGCAGGCGGCGGCACTTCCTTAAAGTTTGCCCCCGTTTTCGTTGCAAACGGTGCGGTTGTTATTGATAACAGCAGTGCTTGGCGTACGGATCCCGAAGTTCCCCTGGTTGTTCCCGAAGTAAATGCACACGCACTTACCGGCTACAAGAAAAAGGGTATCGTGGCAAACCCCAACTGTTCTACCATTCAGGCTATGTTGCCCTTAAAAGCATTGCAGGATAAGTTTGGTATTGAACGCGTGGTTTATTCCACCTATCAATCGGTATCGGGTGCCGGTCAAAAGGGATGGGAAGATTTGGAAAACGGCGTAAAAGGTATCGCGCCCCAAAAGTTCCCCTACCCCATTGCATACAACTGCTTACCCCACATTGACGTTTTCCTTCCCAACGGCTACACCAAGGAAGAAGAAAAAATGATGTTTGAAACGCGCAAAATTTTGGAAGCGCCCGATATGAAAATCACCGCTACCACCGTTCGCGTTCCCGTATTCAGCTGCCATAGCGAATCCATCAACGTACAATTGAAAAAGTCTTTTGAACTTAGCGAAGTGTTTGCTGCCTTTGAAGAAATGGAAGGCTTAATCGTTATGGACGATCCCGCAAACAACGTTTACCCCATGCCCTGCACCGCAGTAAACACCGACCCCGTTTACGTTGGTAGAATCCGTAAGGACGAAAGCGTGGAAAACGGCTTGAATATTTGGGTTGTTGCGGATAACATCCGTAAAGGTGCTGCAACCAACGCCGTTCAAATTGCTCAAAAGATGATCGAAATGGATTTGATTTAATTACTTTGTAATTATATACAAAAATAAAAGGTTTTCCGCAACCATGCGGAAAACCTTTTTTTATCTTTATTTCGCATCCGTTTTTGCATATTTCCCTGCTTTTTTCTTTGCTGTTTTTTTTGACTTTGTATTGACAATACCAAGAATTTTTGTTATACTTAAATAGATTTTGATAAAACATCAAAAACATAAGGAGATTGATATTATGTTGGTAAACACGAAAGCGCGCATTGGCGTATTTTCCATTGCGCTTGGGGCGTATCTTCCCCAGTTCCCCACCTTGGTTCCCGAATTTGAAGCGCAATACGCAGCATTCAAAAAAACCTTGCCTGACACCGTAGAAATTATTGACGGCGGCATGGTAACCACCAAGGAACAATCCATGGTTGCAGGGGATAAATTCCGTGCTGCAGACGTTGACCTTGTATTCGTACAAATGTTGACTTACGCAACTTCTTACAACATGCTGCCCGCTATCCGCGATTTAGACGTGCCCGTTGTTTTAGTAAACGTACAAAAACTGAAAGCACCCGATTACGCAAATACGGATATTCCCAAATGGCTGGGCGAACTGTACGCTTGCGGTGCGGTTGGCGAAGCGGTTGCAGACTTGGAACGTGCAGGCAAACGCCACGCGGTAATCACGGGCGTTGTGGAAGGGGGCGACCCCTACGTTCAGGCGGAAATTGAAGACTGGTGCCGTGCGGCGCAAGTTAGAAGAAGATTCCGCGATACGAACATTGCGCAAATCGGCAGACCCTACCCCGGCATGATGGACCTTTACATTGACGAAACCAACCTGTATAACCGCATGTACCTTTACACCAAACAATTTGACTGGGAAAAGATGTGGGCGATTGCAGATGATATTACGGACGAAGCCGCTATCCGCGCAAAAGCGGAAGATATTATTGCTACCTTTGATATTGAAGGGGGCGCAACGGTGGAAACCGTTTGGGAAATGGCAAAATACGTAGTAGCCTTTGAAAAATGGGTTAAGGATGAAAACCTTGGCTTAATTGCTTCGCACTACGACGGGTTTGCAAAGGGCAAAGCGGGCGTTTTGGATTCTATGTTAATCCCTGCGTTCTCCATGCTGATTAAACAAGGTACTGCTTGCGCGGTAGAAGGTGATATTAAGGTTGCTATGGCAATGAGCATTTTGAAAACCATTGCAGGCACCGGTCAGCTTTCGGAAATGTATTCCATTGACTTTAACGAAGATATTTGCATTATCGGCCACTCCGGTTCGGGCGATGCGGATATTTCCAAGGAAAAGAAGCCCACCATGAAAATCGTTCCCGTATTCCACGGAAAAACGGGCGGTGGCTACTTAACGCAGTTCTATCCCCCTGTTGGCGACATCACCTACCTTGCAATTACGCAGGATGGGGACGGCAACTTTAAGTTTGTTGTGGCAGAAGGCGTAAACGAAGAAGGGCCTATCTTCACCTTTGGCGATACGAACATGCGTACCCGTTTTTCTATCGGCGCGCGTGAGTTCTGCAACCGTTGGAGCGAAGCAGGCCCCACCCACCACATGGCGGCTGCAACGGGCAGACACATTGATACCATTTTGAAAGTTGCTAAAATTTTGAAAGTTCCCTGCGAAATCGTTTGCAGATAACCGTTAAAAACAAAAACTACGGCGTTCCCTTTGCGTAGCGCCGTTTTTTTTGTTCCTTATTCCTTTTATCCGTCAGTGCAGCCGGATAAAAACCACGGAATATTACCCTAAAACACAAGGAGACGTTCGTTATGATTCCACACGACCAAAAAAGATTTGAATGTATCAGTACAAAACTTGCGGAAGTTGCAACTGTGGATACAAAAGCGGTTGGCAAGATTTTTTTCGCCGCATGTGAAGGTTATGCGAAACACGGAGAAATCCCCCATACATTCAAAGAATATTTGGGACCCGTTTGGGGCGGAAAAGCGGATGCACACGCTTGGTTTCGGTTTAGCGTAGATTATCCACAGGTAAAAGAAGGGCAAGAAGTTCTTTTACAAATTTCTACGGGGATTGACGGATGGGATGCTTGCAATCCGCAAATGCTATTGTTTTACGACGGGCTTGCGGTTCGCGGTGTGGATGTAAATCATACGAAATTTCTTTTGCCTAAGGGGGTAAAGGAAGTGATTGCTTACGCCTATACCGGCACGAACGTTACGAAACCGTTAACGTTTGAAGCGCACATTATCCTGCGGGATAAGCGTATTTACGCTTTGCACTCCAAAATGGCGGCTATGTGCGAAATATTAAAATACACCTCCTTAGAAACAGGGCTTCGCAGCGATATATCCGAAGCGTTAAAAGAAGCCGTCCTTGCTTTGGATTTTACAGAGTTGTATTCTAAACCTTTCTACGCTTCTGTTGAAAAAGCGGATGCTATTCTTTCCCAAAAAACTTTGGACAGCGGTGAAAAACCCACGGTTTGGTCGGTTGGGCACACGCATATTGATATTGCTTGGCTTTGGACAAAGGAACAAACGAAAGAAAAGGTTCTCCGCTCGTTTGGAACGGCTTTGGCGCTGATGGACGAATATCCCGAATATCGGTTTATGTCCTCCCAACCCATTTTATACGAATACGTAAAAGAACAAGACCCCGCCATGTACGCCCGTATCAAAGAAAAAATTGCAAGTGGACAATGGGAAGCGGAAGGCGCAATGTGGGTGGAAGCAGACTGCAACTTATCTTCGGGTGAATCGCTTGTTCGCCAAATCCTTGTGGGAAAACAATTTATGCAAGAGGAATTTGGGAAGGATAACAAAATATTATGGCTTCCCGACGTATTCGGCTATTCGGCAAACCTTCCGCAAATTTTAGCAAAATCGGGCGTGGAAAAATTTGTAACCAGTAAAATCAGTTGGAGCGAATTTAACCGTATGCCCCACGAAATTTTTTATTGGCAAGGCATTGACGGCACAAAAACACTTGCCTATTTTATGACGACGCAACAAAAAGTGCAGGACGAAAAAAGTGCTAATTACGTTACCTATAACGGCGCGGGAACCCCTGCCGAGGTAGAAGGAACATGGTACCGTTTCAGCGATAAATATTTGACGAAAGACGTTCTTATGCCCTACGGCTGTGGGGACGGCGGTGGCGGTACCACCCCCGAAATGATTGAACGAATGCAATTTTTGGAAAAGGGCGTAATAGGTTGCGCAAAAACCAAACTTGCAACGGCAACAGAGTTTTTTGAAAAACTGGACGGTAACCTGAAAGGCAAAACCTTGCCCGAATGGGTGGGCGAATTATATCTTGAATTTCACCGCGGCACGTATACTTCTATGGCGAAAAACAAAAAGAATAACCGCAAGGCGGAATTTGCCCTTTGGCGCAGCGAATGGGCAAGCGAAATGGCTTTGCTTTTAGCCGATAAGCCCTATCCCAAAAGGGAAATAGATGCTTGCCTAAAATCCGTGCTTACCAATCAATTCCACGATGTTTTGCCCGGTTCTTCCATCAAGCAAGTGTATGACGAAACGGATAAAGACTACGCAGAAGTGTTTTCCACGCTTGAAAAAATTGAAACTTCGGCATACCAAACCGTTGCGGATCACTTGCAAGAAAGCGGTACGGTGGTATTCAACCCCAACTCTTTTACAGGAAAAGGAACGGTTACTTTGGATGGCGTTACGGTTGGCGTGGAAAACGTGCCATCCAAGGGCTATGCACTGGTAAAAGATTTTATAACCAGCAACTGCATACAAGCAACCGAAAGAAGTTTGGAAAACGATTATTTTTCCCTTAAAATCAACGAGAACGGCGAAATTACATCTTTAATTGATAAGCGCATAAACCGTGAAATCGTGGCAAAGCAAGGCTTACTGAATCAAATTGTTGCTTATGAAGATTTGCCCTTTGAGTACGATAACTGGGAAATGAAAGACTACTATCAAGAAAAGCCCATTGCCCTTAACAAGGCAGAAAGCATTTGTGTTGTAACCGACGGGGTGAGAAAAGGCTTGGCGATTACGCGCAAGTATTTTTCTTCCACAATAGAACAAACGGTTTGGCTTTATCAAAACCTGGAAAGAATTGATTTTGAAACGAAAGTGGATTGGCAGGAGAAGCATACCATTTTGCGCGCAGAATTTGCAACGGATATTCTTGCGGATAGCGCCACTTACGAAATTCAATACGGCAGCGTAAAACGCCCCTCTAACGACAATACATCGTGGGAACACGCAAAGTTTGAAACCAGCGCACATAAATACGTAGACGTTTCCGAATACGGTTATGGGGTTGCACTTTTGAACGATTGCAAGTACGGGCATAGCGTTCGCGGGGGTAAAATCGGGTTAACACTGTTAAAATGCGGCACCTATCCCAACCCCGATGCAGACCAAGGCGAACACCGCTTTACTTATTCGTTAATGCCGCATGTGGGCGATTACCGCAAGCAAGGCGTGATTGAACAAGCGTATTTACTGAATAATCCTTTAATTGCGGTAAAGGGAACAGGAAAGGGAAACTTGCCTGTTCGCCGGTCAATAATTTCTGTGGATAAGGAAAACATCGTGATTGAAGTTGTGAAACAATCGGAGGACGGCAAAGGCATGGTTGTTCGGGCGTATGAAAGCGCAGGTGGACAAACACGTGCGCAGTTTAACCTTGGTTTTAGCGCGAAAGCCGTTTACGAATGTAGCCTTATGGAAGATAATCCGTTTGAAATTGCCCATAGCGGAAAGGAACTTTCGTGTGTTTTTGCTCCCTTTGAAATCAAAACGCTTTATTTTGTAAAATAAAATTTGATACTTTTTTACGAAGCAGCGCCTCCCGGAATCAATGAAAATAAGCATTATTTTTATAATAAAAACCCCGTTCTGCTAACCAAACGGTTTGCAGAACGGGGTTTTATTTTTCGTTTTTTCTTTTCGCAATTATCTGCGACGTGCAATTTTAATAATTCCCTTCCCTATCAAGGCAAGCGATACGGGAATCAGTGCGCAAATTAAGGAAACAATCAATCCGCAAGTAATAAAACCGCCTGCGGTGTTCATTGCCTGCGTATACGTGCCGTAAACGCCGGGAATAAAGTATAGCACTACGTTGACTAAAATCAGTAAAAGGATTAAAATGGGCAACGCGGTAAGCGAACCTTTAATATCTGCACCGCTTAAATTTTGGTGCAAGGATATGCAAAGTGCCAGCACGATAAACACCCAGAAAGGCCAACCGGTAGATACCGAAGAAAACAAAACTTTCAACATACCCTTAAACGTACCGATAAAATAATCCAGGTTTTCAACGGACATTCCATCCGAGGCTTTATTGGTAAATTCCACCAGGTATTCTTTCAACGATGCGTACGTTGCGGGAAGAAGTAAGCGCACCAACAGGAAAAGCACCAGTGTTCCGCACACAATGGGCGCAACACCGATAAAAAAGTTCCCTACCCGTTGGTAAATGTTTTTGCGGTTATAACTGTGGCTTACGTAGCCTAACACGCCGCTTTCATCATCCATTTGAAACAATTTTACTTCGTGAATCTTATGCCCAAACACCACACACATAGCCGCGTGGCTAAGTTCGTGAATGGGCGTTCCGATAAAGCCCGTGCCGTAGCACGCTGCCTTACTGTAATTTACCAGCGTATAAAACAAGCGGTTTAACAGGGAAATAACAAACCCCACCAAGTATATTACGCCGATAAACATAAAAAGCTGTAATACAATATTCAACAGTAAAACTTTCATAATTTTCCTTACAAAGCAATAAGGAGAGGAAAACTCTCCTTATGCTTTATTTTTTTGTTAGCCAAGCATCCAAGTTTGCGATTCTTCTGCTTCGCCCGCAATTACGTTGCTTGCAGCGTTGCCGTTTGCCTGTACCCTGAACTTAACAGTAACGACCCCATCCGTAATATGCGAAGAGAAATCGTATTGAGTCTTCGTGGTGTTTTCTGCCACAACCGTATAGGTTGCACCGTTATCCGTGGAAATTTCCAACTTATAGCCGAAAGGTGCATTATTGATTGCAGTCCAAACAAACAGGAAATCTTCACGCGTCATGCCCGAAGAGTTGGGTGCAGCCAAAAGGGTAATGATATATCTTACGTCGCTGCCGCCGCCCGTTGCTTGGGAATTAAGGTAGTAGGTACCTTGTTCGTCAAAGCCGCCGCCCAAAGCATATACCGAAACTTTGTGTGCACCGGGGGTGGAAAGATCCTTGGTAAAGGTAGTGGTTCCTTCTGCACCCACACCGCCAATCGTGTAGTAATAGCCCGTTGCGTAGGGAGATGCCTGCGTAATGGTTACGGTAACTTTACCTTCGTTATCCACACATTCGTGGCTGTAGGAGATGGAGAAATCGGGTTTTTGCAGTTGCTGCGTTTGTTGTTTAATATAGTTTTTGTTCAGTACCGAAGGACTATCAATGGTTTCGTTTCCGCCATCACCCTTAGCAATGACTTCTACCTTATAATCCTTCAATTCTTCAAACATGGGCTTATATTCGTAAGTTTTGCCGCCTTCATGTGCGTAAGATTTTTGCAAAACACCATCCACGTATACCGCGTATTCGGTAGCCCTTGCAACTGCGGGCCAAGTATAAAGGTGTTTTACCGTGTCGCGGGTAATTTGGGTTGCAGCAATTTTGTAAATTTGTACGGATTCGGAAATTTCGGAGTTGATGTAGTTAACCCCGTCCCCAATGGCCTTTACCTTAAAGGTATACTGTACGCCACCTTCCAGATATTCAATATTCATGCTAGAACCCGTCTTTTCCCCGGTATACTTATTATCAATTTCGTTATACACTTCGTAATTGGGGGTATAAACGGCGGTATTCATATTGCCGGGATGGTTCCAAATTAACTGCGTGTTGGTAAACTTGGTGGTACCAAACGTGGGCGTTTCCAACTTCATAAACGTTTTGGTTTCGCTTGCACGGGAAGTCATATAGTATACGTCATCTGCACCAAACTGGTTGGAAACGGCTTCCATATACACCGTGGTACCCGTAGTTTTGATGTACTGACGGATATTTGCAATAGCGCCTAAGTCCATTGGTTGTCCGTCGTTATCAAAAACTACGTTGTAACTTCTTGCATTGGGAATTTCCGCACACTTTAATACGCTTTCGGAAGCGTTTGCTTCGTCAATACGGATATTGTAGGGTCTATCCAATCTTACCACCTTTACGGGAGCAGAGAAATTGGATGCCAAAATGTTGCTGCCGTTACCCTTTGCACAAACGCGCACGTCGGCAGGTCCTGCTTCCAACACTTTGCCTAAATCGTAAGTGGTGGAATTTGCATCGTATATATCCCCGGCTGCGGTAACCGCATAGCCTTGTGCACCTTCAATGCTGCCAAACGTGAAGTTAAATCCTTCCATAGTGGGATTTTGGGGGGTTGCCAGCACTTTGATTTGGAAAGTCAAAGAGTTATCTTTTAAGGAACTTAATACAACCTTATTGTTTTGTAAGGTGTTGGAACCTAACGTTTGAATTTTGTAGTTAAAGGTTTGTTCTGCCGTAGAACCTTCTTCGGTTACATCCGTAACGCGGAATTGAGATGCCGTTGCAGATACTTCGGTGAACGCATTTTCTTCCTTATACAAACGGTAACCGCTTGCTTGGGCAACCTTTTCAAAGGATACGTCAAAGCCCTTGGAAGATTCTGCCGCATTACTGGTAATAAAGCCCGATTGCACTGCTTTGGGCGCAGGCAAACGCGTTACGGTGATTGCCGTGGAATAGGGGGAATCGCAAATGCTGGAATTAGAAGGATCTGCCATCGCTTTTACTTCTACCGTATATGTACCCGTTTGTAAATAGTCGTACGCGAACGAACGTTGCGTTTCGGGTAAAGTATCGGTATCTTCCGCGCCCGAAGGCATAGTAACGCGTACGGAATAACCGTCAGCGTTAGCTACAGAATCCCAGAACAGGTTGCTTTTTGCAGAACCGTCATCCAGTTCCAAACTGCTGTTCCATTGCAAAACGGGTGCTTCCAAAAGCAGGAAGGAATGGGGTGCAGACCAACTGGAGAAGAATGCTTCGTCGTTACAAGCGGGCATTAATCTGATGGTTAAAGAGGTACCTCTGGGCAGTTTATCGTAACTGGTAGTGGTAAGCGTGTGCTTTTTGTTACCTACTTCCAAAATGTATTTATCTGCTTGCAGCACTTCATCCCAAGTTAAGATACCGTCCGTTACCTTAATGTTTGTAACGGGGCTTAACCATTTGAATTCCTTACCTTCGGAAAGGTCGCCAACCAAGGTGTTTGCCGCCGTGCTTTTCGCCTTTATCTGAACAATAAAGTTGCCGTTGGGGCAATCAAAATCCATAGAAGTAGCGGTGCAATCTTCGGCTATTACCACGCTGTTTACCGTTACTTCGTAAGAAGTTGCACCCGACACTGCCGGCCAGGAAAGTTTTGCGGTTTGCGCGTCAAACTTAATTTTGGTTGCGTCAACCGTACCAAGTTTGGTAACCGTTTGGTCGTTGCTCCACAAAGAATATACGCTGTGATCGCCCGTTACAATGGGACGAACTTTATATGTGTGTCTGCCGGTTTCGGTAATGGTGTATTCTGCCACACCCATAGGTAATTCTTCGGGGGTGCCATCTACCAACATTTCATACCCGGTTGCACCCACAACAGGCGTCCAAGTTAAGCGGTTTTCCGTAAGGGTTAAATCTGTTACTTTGGGCAGGGGGCTAAAGGAAACCACGGTGGATTTAGAGGTCTTTTTACCCTTCATTGCAGATACTTCTACGGTAAAGCTTTTGCTTTGCGAAACAAATTGTGTGCACGCATAACGGGTTCCGGAAATGGTATATTCGGTACCGTCATCAATGCGGATGACGTATTTTTCCGCATTCTCCACTTTGTCCCAAACAACAGCCATGCTGCTTGCGTCAATGCGAACGTTCTGGGGCGCTTCTAACTTGGTGGGGTCTGCACCGCAAGCGGTAAGACCGAAAAGCGAAAGAACAAGCGCGCTGACAACCAGCAATAAAGTTGCAATTTTCTTTTTCATCTTTATATCTCCTTTGATATGTTTTTTCTTTTTATCTTTACGGTTGGGGGCAATTTATCGCCCCCGTTCCGTTAGGAATCCTTTAACGTAAGATTCGTATTCGTAGATGCAACCAAAGTTGTTGCTATGCCGTTTTCGGTTACGGTTCCCATAACGATTACATCTATTGCAGAGGATGCGGATTCAGACCAGAACTGCCCAAACAACACACCTGTTACCGCACCGCCCGTAACGTCCCCGTTGATTTCTATATTTGCCAGGGAGAAACATGCGCCGCTATCGTGCGTGTTGACTGCGTAGCCGTAACCGGCAATACCGCCCACGTGGCTTGCACCCGTAACATTGCCATCGTTTACAATAGCCGTAACCGTTAACGTGTGCACATTATATCTATCGTACACCGAAAGATTCAGCATACCTGCAATACCGCCTACGTAAGTATTTGCCGTAACGGTACCGCTGTTGGTAAGCGCGGTAAACGTTCCACCCGAGGAGCGATCGGAACGACCCATCAAACCGCCTACGTAAGATGCTGCCGCCGCTGTAATATCCCCGGTATTGGTACAACTTTCCATGTTACCGCCCGAAAGCAAGCCTACGATACCACCCACGTAAATACCCTTACCTTCGTAAGTAATATCCACAGCGTTTTCACAGTTATCAAACGCAAAGCCCTTACCTGCGTAACCGCCAAGGTATGCATAATATGTTTCGCTTGCATAGTAGGTTCCCGTTGCAGTAACGGATGTGCCGGTATTGGAGCAATCACGAATGATAATGTTAATCAATTCCCCGGCAAGGCCGCCCACCATGTACGTACCGCTAATTGCAGCCGACGAGGAGGAGGTCATAACCACCGAAGATCCCGATTCTGCATATGCATAACCAAATAAGCCGCCCACATATGCACCCGTAGTGCTAACCTTACCACTGTTGGTAAGTTCTAAGGCATTAAGAACAGAAGAAGAATCGTGCGTGTTGTGCGTACGTAAGTAGCCGATTAAACCACCAGTGTTATTATCCGTACCCACAATTTCACCCTTATTATCCAGCGTCTGCAAGGAAAGAGTGTAGGTAGTGTAACGATCACTATATTCGTTCCAAACCTCACCGAATATGCCGCCAATATTTTTCACACCTTCCACTTTTCCCGTATTGGAAAGGTTCTTAAACGTTGTGCCATACCCAAAATTAAGATGACCTACCAAGCCGGCAACCCAACTGGATTTTGTTGCTTTTATGTTGCCCGTGTTAGAACAATCCTGAACATATCCATTAGCAGAACCAGCCAAGCCGCCCACGTAAATACCGCGCTCGGTATACGTAAGATTAACGGCGTTTACGCAGTCTATAATTTGATAGGAACGGCCTGCATATCCGCCAAGGTATACATAATACGTGGAATTACTGGTATCTAAATAATATTTTGTTGCGGTAACCGTGGAGTTTTGGTTGGAACAGGAAATAAGTTTAATCCAATCCAGCCAGCCCGCAAGACCGCCTACGTGCGACTGTGCAGTTATATCTGCGTGCGATTCCCCAATGATCTGGGATTCGGACGTTTCTGCATAACCGTACCCTACCAAACCACCTACATAACGAAGCCCGGATACGTTACCCGTATTCTTAAATTCAGCAGCCATGATTTTTAAGCCGCTATCATGAGTATTGATTGCGTACAGATAACCAACGATACCGCCTACATATTCTTCCGTACCAATAATTTCCCCACTGTTTTCCAAGGTTTGCAAGGTAAGAACATGCGTAGTATAGCGATCCGAAAGCGTATCGTTCAATTCACCGAAGATACCGCCTACAGCTTTCACACCTTCTACCCTGCCCGAGTTCGTTAACCCAGAGAAGGTGTAAGACCAACCCACGCCTGCATAACCAGCCAAGCCGCCCACGTAAGAGGACTGCGGTGCGGTAATTGCCGCGGAGTTGGAAGAATTTTGTACAACGTTAGATGCAATTCTACCTGCAATACCGCCTACGTAATTCCCTTTTTGCGTTAAGGTAATGGGAACAGCGTTATGGCAATTGATTACTTTATATCCGTAACCGGCATAACCGCCCACGTACGCATAATACACGTTGTTATCTAAAACATATTTGGTAGCGGTAACCGTAGAATTTTGGTTAGAGCAATCTACCAAAGCAATATTTTCTAACCATCCTGCAACACCGCCCACTTTTGCTTCTGCCGTAATATCAGCCGAAGAAGAACCAGTAAGTTGGGAAGCCCCGTCTTCTGCATAACCCTTACCAACAAAACCGCCTACGTAAGTTGTGCCCGTTACGTTACCCACGTTCTTGAACTCCGAACCGATAACTTTGCAGGAACTATCGTGAGAATTCAGTGCGTACAAATTACCGATAAGACCACCAACATACGTGGTGCCTTCAATTTTACCACTGTTTTCCAGGACTTGCAAGGTAACAACGTGCGAATTATAACGGTCGGAGATATTATCATACAATTCACCGAACACACCGCCCGTGTAAGAAAGCGCTTTTACATTACCGCTATTCTTTAAGTTTTTGAACGTTAAGGATCCACCGAAATTGGTACATCCCACAACGCCACCTACGTAAGAGGAGTTTTCCGCCGTTATATTACCGGTATTGCTTACATTTGTTATTGCACGGCCACAGTATCCAACAACGCCGCCCACAAATTTTCCGCCTGCAGTATAGGTAATATCCGAAGCATTATTACAGTTAGAAATGGAGAAGCAATATCCTGCATAACCGCCTACATACGCGTAGTAAACACCGTTGCTATCCATGGTGTATTTGGTAGCTTTAATTACCGTGCCGGCATTGGAGCAATCTTTAACTCCGGCATTATCACACCAACCAACAATACCGCCGATTTCCGTTTCTGCAGTAATTTCGCCTGACGAATTACCGGTCAGGTACGAGCCCGAAGTTTCAGCGTAAAGATAGCCGATAATACCGCCAACTTTTCTTACGCCCGTAACTTTAGCCGTATTTTTTACGGAGGAAATGTATACGTTCATATACGCATCATTTGAGTTCTGTCCGTACACGTGCCCAAACACACCGCCAACGTATTGATTTCCTGTTACAGCGCCTGCGTTTACATATCCCGAAAGAGTGGTATTATAGGTATTATATCTATCACTGAGAGCGTTACGTATTCTACCGATAACGCCGCCTACGTAATCCACGCCCGTAACCGCGCCTTCGTTTTTCAGCATTGCATCTACGGTTAAGTTATGCGCTGCTTCCCAATAACCGAATACACCGCCAACCATATTGGCACTGCCCGTAACGGCTGCGTGGTTGATTAAGTTCTTATAGTCGCACGTGCCCGCGATATATAAATATCCGGCAATACCGCCCAC
>JAZRTI010000014.1:0-37313 GCA_045651955.1 Christensenellaceae bacterium
ATGCGCGCTACCCTTGTATATCAATAAAAGTGGGGAATGGGTTACGGGGGAGTGGATGAAGGACGTAACTGCGTTTTCTTCTGCACAAAAACAAAAAACAAAAAGCGTAGTTCTTTGTCCGGGTAACGATATGCTGTACGAAAGGAAAAAGGGAAAATTGATACCCTTTGCCACGGTGCGTGCTGCACTTATCTGTTTGCACGGAAAAAATGGGGAGGACGGTGCAATTGCCGCACAAATGCAGGCTTGCAACGTTCCCGTTTCCTGTCCCCCCATGACCGAAAGTGCACTTTTAATGGATAAATGGTTCAGTAAGCAGATTATGGAAAAAAACAAAATTCCTGTTTTACCCTGTTATAGTTTGTGTAGAGAGGATTTTGTTTTGAATCCCCAAAAGGCATGTGAAGAAATTGAAAAAGAACTTTCTTTCCCCGTTTGCGTCAAACCGGCAAGGCTGGGATCTTCTATCGGTATTTCGGTGTGTAAGAACAAGGATGAACTTGCCGAAGGGCTTTCTTCTGCCTTTCGCTATGATTTCCGTGCGCTGATAGAGCCGGCTTTGACCGATTTTACCGAATATTCGGTGGCGGTATATCAATCCGCAGGTCGGATTATTTGCGGCAATCCCATACCCCAAAAGCACAGTGGGGAAATTTTAAGTTTTGAAGAAAAATATGGGGAGGGCGGCAGTTACATAGGCAATAACGAAAGGGTTGCAACCCAAATTTCTCCTAAGGTGCAAGAGTATGCAGTCGGTGCATATCAGTTGTTTCGCCTATCGGGCGTGGTTCGCGTGGACTTTTTGTGTGAAGGCAAAAATGTGTACCTAAACGAAATCAATACCGTTCCCGGTTCTCTTTCTTATTATTATTTTGCGGAAAATGCGCAGGATGCCGGTGTGTTTTTTCAAACGTTGATTGAAGGGGGGATTGCCCGTTTTCGGGAAGATAACGCGTTTTTGCGTGAATATCCTTCCTGTGTTCTTACCTCTATCGGGGATGGGGGGAAATATAAAAGAAAAAAATAAATGCTACTGCGCGCGTGCCGAAGGAAAATTTCCTTCGGCAGTCCTTTTTTTGTTACAAAACACTTGAAAGGAAACGCAAAGTTTGGTATAATACCAAAGAATAAGAAAAAAGGCGGTGCAAAGCTATGCAGAAAATTCAGATGAAAACCCCCCTCGTTGAAATGGACGGGGATGAAATGACCAGAATTATCTGGAAATGGATTAAAGAAATTTTGTTAGAACCCTTTGTGGACTTAAAAACCGAATACTATGATTTGGGTCTGGTAAACCGCGATGCTACGGACGACCAAGTTACCGTTGACAGTGCGGAGGCAACCTTAAAATACGGCGTTGCGGTAAAGTGTGCTACCATTACCCCCAACGCACAGCGCGTTACCGAATACAACCTGAAAAAAATGTGGAAAAGCCCCAACGGTACCATCCGCGCGGTGCTGGACGGAACGGTTTTCCGTGCTCCCATCTTGGTTAAGGGCGTAACCCCTTACGTTCCCACTTGGAAAGCGCCTATCGTGCTTGCCCGTCATGCTTACGGGGATATCTATAAAGCAACGGATATGAAAGTGGGAAAAGGAAAAGCGGAACTGGTTTTCACGGATGAAAACGGCAAGGAAATCCGTCAGCTGATCCATAACTTTGATGGGGACGGCGTAATTATGGGGATGCACAACACGGATGCATCCATCCGCAGTTTTGCTATTTCTTGCTTTGAATACGCGTTGGATACTAAAATGCCTTTATGGTTTGCTACAAAGGATACCATTTCCAAGGTTTACGATCACCGTTTCAAGGATATTTTCCAAGAAATTTATGACGCAGAATATAAAGAAAAATTTGAAAAAGCAGGCATTTATTACCTGTACACTTTGATTGATGATGCCGTTGCGCGCGTAATCCGCAGTGAAGGCGGTATGATTTGGGCATGCAAGAATTATGACGGGGATGTTATGAGTGATATGGTTGCCACCGCATACGGCAGTTTGGCAATGATGACATCCGTACTCGTTTCCCCCAAAGGCGTATACGAATACGAGGCAGCACACGGCACCGTTACCCGCCACTACTATAAGCATGTTGCAGGGGAAGAAACTTCCACCAACTCCGTTGCTACCATTTTTGCCTGGACGGGCGCTTTGAAAAAACGTGGGGAACTGGATGAAATTCCCGAACTTACTGCGTTTGCGGAAAAACTGGAAAAAGCAACCATTGCCACCATTGAAAACGGAGAAATGACCAAGGATATGCTGCCCCTTTATACGGGTGAACGTAAAATTGCTTTGAATACCAAGGATTTCCTTACGGCAGTTAGAAACACCTTGGATACGTTATAATGGCAACGCGCGTTGCCATTGTTACGGGGGCATCCTCGGGTATCGGCAGGGAATTTGTTCGCCTGCTTTCCAAAGATGGGGATATAGACCGCATTTATGCCGTAGCACGCAGGGCGGATCGGTTGACCGACCTGAAAAATGAACTCGGTGAAAAAGTGTGCCCGTTGCCCTTGGATGTGTTGACCGAAAACCCGGTTGCATTTTTACAGGAAGGAGAAATCTTAACCTGGGCGGTTCATTCCGCAGGGGTGGGGTATAGCGGTTCATGCGAAAAATTAACCGTAAAACAGCAAACGGATACGGTGGATCTAAACTGTAAAGCAGCCGTTTCCTTTCTTACACGGGCGGCGGAACGGATGCAAAACGGCGGCAAAATCGTATGTTTGGCATCTGCCGCGGCGTTTACCCCCCAGCCCTATTTTGCGGCATACGCGGCAAGCAAAAGTTTTGTGCTTTCTTTCTGCCGTGCGCTTGCGGTAGAATTAAAAAGAAAGGGCATAACGGTTACTGCCGTTTGTCCGGGACCTGTGAATACCGAATTTTTCCTTACCTCTTCCAAGGATGGAAAAGTGGCAAAGAATAAGGAAAAATATATGGTAACCCCCGAAAGCGTTGCAATTAAGGGGATAAAGGCGGCGAAAAAAGGCAGGCAGGTATGCGTGCCTTCGGGTAGTATGAAAATGGGATTTTTGGCATCAAAACTCTTGCCGCATTCTTTGTTGATGCGTGTTTATAAAGAGGAGAAATAAGGAGTCGTAGCGTTTTATGGATATTACGGTTAAACTTGCGGAAGAATTTGGGCTTACCCAGCGCAATGCAGAAAACTGCATTACGCTTTTGGATGAAGGAAACACCGTTCCCTTTATTGCGCGTTACAGAAAAGAACAGACGGGGAATATTGACGACCAAGTACTTCGTGAATTTTCCGAACGCCTGGTTTATTTGCGTAATTTGGAAAAGCGTAAGGAGGAAGTAACTGCAAGCATTGCAGGGCAGGGAAAGTTGACCGAAGAAATTACTGTCGCGCTTTCGGCGGCACTCACCCTTGCGGAAGTGGAAGATATTTATCGCCCGTATAAACAAAAAAAGAAAACGCGCGCATCCGTTGCAATTGCAAAGGGATTAGAGCCGCTTGCGGATTTTATATTACAACAAACCGCACCGCAAGGCGATTTATTTGCGCTTGCTGCTCCCTACGTGGATGCGGATAAGGGTGTGCAAACGGAAACCGAAGCCCTTACGGGTGCTTCGGATATTATTGCCGAACGCGTTTCGGACAATGCGGAACTTAGAAAACGTTTAAGAACTTTGTTCTTAAAATTTGGGATTCTTTCCACCAAAGCGGTAAAAACGGATAAGGAAGGTGGGGAAGTTTACGAAACGTATGCGGATTATCAAGAACCTGTTTCGGAAATCAAATCTTACCGCACCTTGGCAGTAAACCGCGGGGAGGACGAAGGATTCCTGCGCGTAAAAGTGGAAATTGACGCGGATTTTGCGCACCGTATTGCTCGTAAAACCGTGGTTAAAACAGGCGCATTTACCGAAGAGTTTTTATCCCTTGCCGCAGATGACGGATACGATAGGCTGATTGCCCCCAGCATTGAACGGGAAATCAGGAACGAACTTACCGACCGCGCAGAAGAACAGGCGATAAAAGTATTTGAAATGAACTTAAAAAATCTTTTGATGCGTCCTGCATTAAAAGGAAAAACGATTATGGGCTTTGACCCAGGTTTTAGAACCGGCTGTAAAATTGCGGTGGTAGACCCCACCGGAAAATTCTTGGATAAAACGGTGGTTTTCCCCACCCAGTCTTCGGATAAGAAAAAGGAAGAAACCAAGGCAATTTTAAGCGGGTTGATTAAAAAATGGAAGGTGGACGTTATCTCTATCGGTAACGGTACCGCTTCGCGCGAATCCGAACAGTTTATTTCGGATATGATTCAAACCGAAAACCTTTCGGTAGCATATATCGTGGAAAACGAGGCAGGTGCTTCTGTATATTCCGCCTCTAAAATCGGCAAGGAGGAATTTCCCGATTTTGACGTTTCCGAAAGAAGTGCGGTTTCTATTGCGCGCAGAGTGCAAGACCCCCTTTCCGAACTTATCAAAATTGACCCCAAATCCATCGGGGTAGGGCAATATCAGCACGATATGCCCGAAAAACGTTTGGATGCAGCCCTTTCGGGGGTTTTGGAAGACTGTGTAAACGCCGTAGGCGTTAACTTAAACACCGCAAGTTATTCCTTGCTTACTTACGTTGCCGGGTTAAATTCCGCAATTGCGAAAAACGTAGTGGAATACCGTGAAAAAAACGGTGTGTTTACCCGTAGAAACCAAGTGTTAAAAGTTCCCAAACTGGGGGAAAAGGCTTATAAACAGTGCGCGGGATTCTTGCGCGTGGCCGATGGGGAAAACGTGTTGGATAATACGGGTGTTCACCCCGAAAGTTATGCGGCGGCAGAACAGTTGTTAAAAACCTTTTCTTATACCTTAACGGATGTAAAGAACGGCAGCGTTTCGGAATTAAAAGGTAAACTTGCGGCATACGGTATTGAAAAGGCTGCAAAGGAATGCGGCGTGGGCGTACCCACGTTAAACGATATAGTTGCCGAACTGATGAAACCGGGCAGAGACGTGCGCGATAAACTGGAACAGCCCTTGTTGCGTACGGGCGCCATGGATTTAAGCGAATTAAAGGTGGGTACGGTATTAAAGGGTACGGTGCGCAACGTAACGGACTTTGGTGCCTTTGTAGATATCGGTGTGCATCAGGACGGGCTTGTTCATATTTCTGAACTCAGCGATCGGTTTATCCGTCATCCTTCCGAAGTGGTTAAGGTGGGGGATCCGGTAACCGTAAGCGTATTAAGTGTGGACGTGAAAAAGCAACGTATCGGATTAACCATGAAAAACATTCAACAATCTGTGAAAAAACAAACCGTATAATTTGCTTGACAAAAAATACACAAATAAAGTAAAATATAAAAAACAGGAGGTAGTAATTATGGCTACGTATGAAAAAGTAAAATCTCTGCTTGCAGAACAGTTAACCATCAACCCCGAAAAAATTAGTCTGGAATCCGAAATCGTTGCGGACCTTGGTGCAGATTCTTTGGATATGGTAGAAATGATGATGAGCATGGAAGAAGAATTTGGCATTACCGTTGACGAAGAAAAGGCGGCAGAACTGAAAACGGTTGCAGATATCGTTGCTTTGATTGACGCAAACAACTAATTGCACGTAAAAAGATTACGCGAAAAATCGCGTAATCTTTTTTGGTTTTGTTTGGGGAGAAAACTATGTGGGGCGTGTTTGTAAACGCTTTGGCCATTGTGGTAGGAACTGCCCTGGGGCTACTGCTAAAAAAAGGCTTAAAGGAAGATATTAAAACGGGATTAACCAAAATGATGGGCGTCATTGTGGTTTGCGTTGGCGTTATAGACTTAATAAAAACCGCAGACGTACTGTTCTTTACGATTAGCATTGCAATTGGCGGCTTGATCGGCGCGCTTCTTCACTTAAACGATAACATTGAACGCTTTGGGGAATTTTTGGAAAGAAAATTAACCAAAAATGAAAACAGCACGATTGGGGAGGCGTTCTCTTCTTCCGTACTTGTGTTTTGCGTAGGGGCAATGGTTGTTTATGGTAGTATTCAAGCGGGGCTTGGCGATAATACGATGCTTTACATAAAAGCGGTGCTGGACGGCATTATCTCTATGATTTTGGCTGCCAGCATGGGGATTGGTGTTATGCTTTCCGCAATTCCCGTATTTATAATACAAGGCGCGTTCGCTTTAGCGTCCTCCTTGCTTTTGCCTATTATTACCCCCGAAGTGCTGGCGCAGTTACAAGGGTTAGGCGGTGCGCTCGTCATTTGTATCGGCATTAACTTGCTAGAATTAACAAAGATCAAAACCGCGGATTTAATTCCCGCAATGGCAGGATGTTTTCTTCTTTTAATATAATCCGAAACAAGTTCGGTGCGCCGTGATTTGCGGCGCACCTTTTTTTACATAAAAAAGAGAAAAGAGTATTGACACTTATCATAGAATATGATAACATATTCTAAATTGAGCCTTGGGGTGTTGTATGAAACAGGGGTTACAAAAAGGTAAAAACGGAACAATGTTATTAAACGGAAAACCTTTTGTTGGGTTTGGTGTGAATTGCTTTAACCTAATTACGTCCTGTTACGATCAGGAAGGGGAAAACCCGCTAACTATGCTTTGTGATGGCAAATTAAATTCTGCCCCCGCAATTAAAGCTTTGGAAACACTTGCAAATAACGGTGTAAAAGTGGTGCGGTTTAACGCAGGTTCATTTTATCCTAACGGTTGGAAAAACGTGATTGATAACTTTGAATTGCACCTAAATTTGCTTGACGAAGTATATACCGTGGCGGACCGACTGCATATCGGCTTAATTCCTTCCTTTTTTTGGACAACTTATTTTTGCAACGTGTTTGACGAAGGGGCTTCGGTTGCCTTGCGCAATCCCGAAACCAACCCAAGCAAAACACTTGCGTTTATCAAGTGGTTTACCCAAGGTATCGTTAAAAAAGTAAAACATCATACTTCGGCGTATATGTGGGAATTTGGTAACGAGCATCAACTTAGTATGGATATTCCCTGGTGGCGCCCCATTCCCTTGCCCGAAAACAGCAAGCGAACTCGCGCTACGCAATGGGAGGATATGATCACTTCCTTTGAATATGGGGATTTACTTACCTGGTGGGCAAATATCATTCACGAAGTGGATACAGATAACCGCTTAATCGGTACGGGGGATGCGGTAACCCGCCCCTGTGCTTACAATTTAGCCTATCACAACCAGTCCATGGAAATTGATACGCGCGAAGAACATTTAACCTTAATGCAACGCGTAAACGGGGGAATAGACGCAGTTTCTATTCACGAATACACCAATTACCCCTTCTTTATGCGGGAGTACGGTGTGGACGGGCACGGCAATTACGGCGTGTTGGGGGAAGACCTTGGCACTACGAATTGGAAGGAACGTATGGATTTGTTTATGCAGCAATGTTGCGCTATGAACAAAACGGGATATTTAGGGGAATTTGGCGTATTGACGGGGGACGCGTTTGATCCGCATGAATACGAAATGCAATCTCGCGCAATTTTTGATGCTTGTGTAAATGCGGGCGTTCCCATTGCACTTTTTTGGAATTACGATTATTTTACCGAACAAATCCCCGGGGATTTAACCGAACACGGTACAGGTGTGGAATATAGCTGTAACGAACGTTGGGAAAAAGGAAAACTTGTTTTATCCTTAATCAAAGAATACAACGAAAAAGTGAGTAAATAAAGGATAAGTTGCTACGTTTTAACCGCTCTTATTCTTTTTGGAAAGACAATAACAGGGAGATATATTTATGGAATTTATCAACCATCAAAATATCAGAACGCAAGGGGAACTGAAATTCCGTGCGGAAAAAAATTTACAGCGTATGGAAAGCGAGCCCTATCAACCCGAAAAGATTTTTCAGGATGCGTCTTATAACTGGCCGGGGGATTGGGAAGGCAGAACGCTGCTTGCCTTGGTTTCGGATGAAAAAACCTTGCACGCAGAAGCAAAATACTTAAAAGAAATCATGTCCTTATTAGACGGGCATTTGAACAAGGATAAGTATTTCGGTAAAAAGTTAGAGCAAGTGCTTAGCGAACAACTGTTGGCGAGTAACAGTTGGTTTTTGCGCGCTATGTGTGAACACTATAAGAAAAACGGGGATGCGCAGTCAAAAGAAATTATCCTTTCGGTTACCGAAAATTTGCTTGCCAAAACGTTACCTTACTATGAAAAATATCCTACGGATATGTCCATTCGCCAAAATATCGGGGAAGCCATGGGGGATTTATTGCAAATTCCCGTAAACGATTGGCAACTTTCTACGGATACCGGGTGTGCGTTTATTCCTTTGGACGGTTACACCGCAGTTTACGAATTGTTCCCTTCGGATATCTTAAAACAGTTAATTATCCGCGCGATAGAAATTTTTGCATCTATTGATAAAGCGGGTATTCGTTGTCAAACGCATGCTACGTTATCCGGAACGCGCGGAATTTTGCGTTTTTACCGTTTGACGGGGGAACGCAAATATTTGGAAATGGCAAAGGAACTGTTTACGTTATACGAACAGCAAGGTATGACCGTAAATTACGCCAACTATAATTGGTTTTGCCGCCCCGAATGGACGGAAGGTTGCGCGGTTGTGGATTCCTTTATTGTGGCAATGGAACTGTTTGCCTTTACGGGCGAATACCACTACGCACAAGCGTTGAACCGTATTTATAAAAATGCTTTCCGTTTTTCCCAGCGGTATAACGGCGGCTTGGGTTGTGATATATGTACAACCGAAAAACAACCCGTTTTAACCCCCGGTGCGGGCGTGTTTGAAGCCTTTTGGTGCTGTTCTATGCGCTGTGGGGAAGGGTTGTACCGCCTTTCTTCCGCACAGTATTTAACGCGCGGCAAAGAAGTGTTTGTTCCTTTGTATAATGATAACGAGGCAACTTTGTTAGGGGGAAAAGTAAAGCTTGTTCAAAGGGGCAATGCATGGAATGCAAGCGAAATTACGCTGGATGTAAAAAAGGCAGAAACTGCGTTTACCCTGCGCTTATACGTGCCTAAGTTTGCAACAAATGTGCGCGTCAACGGAGAATCCGCTAAAATAGAAAACGGATTTGCGGTGGTAGAAGTGGTGAATCCCCAAACGGTTACCCTGTCTTTTGACCTGCCTGTAACAGGGGAGGAATGTCAAGGGAAAACACGGTATTTTACGGGTGATTTGATGTTGGGTAAAATCCTTGCCGGAAAAGGCAAGTTCGGTAAAGCGTATGAAATTAACGGGGAAACCTATCACGAAATTGTGGATATGATTCTGCAAGATGAAAGCAGTAAAGATATAAAACAGGAGGTAATTTTCTAATGGAAATTTATAAATTGACGCCTGCCTACAAGGATAACCTTTGGGGCGGAACGAAGTTGAAAACAGACTGGAACAAAAGCACGGAACTACCCATTGTTGCAGAAAGTTGGGAACTTAGCTGCCATGATGCAGGGCCGTCTGTAATTGCAAACGGGGTAAACAAAGGCAAAACCTTAAAAAGCGTTTTAACCCAAGAAATGCTTGGTGCTGCCGCCGCAAAATTTGCTTTTTTCCCCATTCTGATTAAGTTAATTGACGCAAAGGAAAATCTTTCGGTGCAAGTGCATCCTTCGGATGATTACGCTTTGAAAAACGAGGGGGAATACGGAAAAACCGAAATGTGGTATATTGTTGACCACGAACCCGGGGCAGGTATTTACTGCGGCTTTGAAAAGGAAATAACCAAAGAGGAGTTATCCCGCCGTATTGCGGATAACACGCTGCTGGATGCACTCCGTTTTTATGAAGTACAGAACGGGGAATGTTACTTTATTCCCTCGGGCACGATTCACGCAATCGGCGCAGGGGTAACCATTTGTGAAATTCAGCAAAATAGCAATTTAACCTATCGCGTTTACGATTACGGCAGAATTGATAAAAAAACGGGCAAGGGTAGAGAGTTGCACGTGGAAAAAGCCGTGCTTGTTTCGGATTTGACCGAATACAAGGATAAGGTTGTCCCCGAAAACTTGGGTGGCGGTAAAGAACTGTTGGCACGTTGCCCGTACTTTACCGTAATTCGCGGCAGCTTTACCCAAAAGGATGAACTGGAAACGGATGGGCAAAGTTTTGTATCCGTAACCTTCTTGTCCGGGGAAGGGGAAATGGAAGGGCAGGCTTTCACAAAGGGCGATACCTTCTTTATTCCTGCAAATTACGGCAAAGTAACAATCAGCGGTAGCGGAACTTACGTTCTTTCCAAAGTAGAATAATCAGTCATCTAAAAACAGGGGGCGGCGCATGTTTGCGTTCGCCCCCAAATATTTATTGCAGAAGAGTGCGGCAAAAAATGCTGCACTTTTTCTATTGTTTTCGGTATGAAATTTGTTTCTTTTCGCAAGATAGTGATAAAGGAGAGAATATGCATATCAACCGAAAAATATCAATTTGTAAACAGTATGATGAAAAATCGTTGCGTCAGCCCCCAAAAAGGGAAGGAGAGGGTATCCGTGAAACAGAAACCTAATCAAAAATACTTGGAATTTGTTTCCGCAACAACCCCGAAAACGAAAGAAAAACGCACGTTGTTACACGCTTTTTTCGTGGGTGGTGCCATTTGCTGTTTGGGTCAGTTTTTACGCTATATGTTACAGTATTTGTGCGGGCTTACAGGGGATAAACTGGCAGGTAGTGTTTCCGTTGTTTTAATTTTTCTGGGCAGTTTATTAACGGGGCTTGGTGTGTATGACCGTATCGGGAAATTTTCGGGCGGAGGTTCCATTGTTCCCATTACGGGTTTTGCAAATTCCGTTGTGTCGCCCGCTATGGAATTTAAGTCTGAAGGCTACGTATACGGCGTTGCCGCAAAAATGTTTGTAATTGCGGGCCCGATTATCGTGTACGGCGTATTTTCTTCGGTAATTGTGGGCTTGCTGTATTATATTGCGTATTTATTTTAAGGAGTGAGTATGGGAAGGGGAACCGTTTATTTTAAGAGTGCGCCGCGCATTATAGCAACTTATGCGGTGGGCGGACCAAAGGAAAGTGAAGGGCCGCTGGGAAAACTGTTGCATCAGCGGCTGGCAGATGATAAATTCGGCGAAAAGACCTTTGAAAAAGCCGAACGAAAAATGCTTTCCTATGCGATAGACCATGCCGTGCTTTCGGCAGGTATGGGTTTTGACGGAATAGATGCCGTGCTTTCGGGGGATTTACTGAATCAAATTGTTTCAGCATCCTTTGCCGCACGCGAATTTGATGTGCCCTTTATCGGGTTATATTCCGCCTGTTCTACCATGAGTGAAAGTTTAAGCTTGGGTGCCTGTTTGATTGACGGCGGCTATATGGATACGGTGGTTTGTGCTACTGGTAGTCATTTTGCTTCTGCCGAACGGCAATACCGCTTCCCGTTAGAATTGGGGTGTACCCGCCCCCCTTGTGCACAGTGGACGGTAACAGGCGCAGGTGCAACCGTGCTTTCCAAAAAGGGGGATGGCCCAAAAATTACAATGGCTACGTTTGGCAGGGTAATTGATTTTGGAATTACGGACGTAAATAATATGGGCGCCGCTATGGCACCTGCCGCGGCAGACACGCTGTATCGGCATTTTCGCGAAACGGATTCCGGGCCGGAAGATTACGATTATATTGTAACGGGGGATTTGGGTGCATACGGAAGTAATCTAATGGACGGATTGATGAAGGATAAAGGGTACGTGATTTCGGATAGGCATATGGATTGCGGAAAAATGGTGTATCATCCTGCGGAAACGGAATTTCAAGGGGGTAGCGGTGCAGGATGCAGTGCCATAACTTTGAATACGTATTTTTATCGCGAACTGTTAAAAAGGCCGATAAAAATGATTTTTATGGCAACGGGCGCCCTTCTTTCCACTACAACTTCGCAACAAGGGGAGTCCATTCCCGCAATTTCGCATTTAATTGTTATTGATAGCAGAAGGGGGCAGGCAAAATGCAGATAATTTTAGAAGTGTTTTGGACATTTTTGAAAGCCTTTGCGGTAGGGGGCGGTATTTGTTTGATTGCGCAACTACTCATCAATTTAACAAAAATGACCACGGCACGCATTTTAGTTACCTTTTTATTGGCAGGCGCCGCGCTGCAAGCGGTGGGGTTATACGAAAAATTGGTTGCCTTTGCGGGGGCCGGTGCTACTGTTCCCATTTCCGGATTTGGTTATCTGCTGGCAGAAGGAGCCATTCGGGGTGCGAAAATTGATTTATATCATGCGATTACGGGGGGTGTTAGTGCAGGTGCCGCAGGAATTGCCTCCGCTATCGTTTTCGGTTATCTTTTTGCGTTGATCTTTCATGCAAAAACAAAAAAGAACTGATATTTTTTCGTGTGTCAGCATAGGGTAAGACATGAAATCTTGCCGAAAAACAAAAAAGAAAAAACATTATAAACTTAAAATTATTTTGTTGTTAGTGCTATGTTGCACTGTTGCCGTATATTCCGTGTTTCGCAATAACGCGAAGCACGTGATTATGGCTGTGTCCGAGGCGCGTGTGAAGGCAATGACCACCACCAGCGTCAACCTTGCTATTTATGAAACACTGAACGGAATTTCCTATTCGGATTTAATTGACGTGCAACTAAGCCCAACGGGGGAAATTGCAATGCTTGCCGCAAATGCGGTAAAGGTAAACCGTTTGGCGCGTGATACGGCGTACCTTGCACAGCGAAACTTGGAACTGTTGGGAACGCAAGGGGTAGAAGTTCCCATCGGGGCGTTTACCGGGTCCAAAATTTTAGCGGGGTTTGGTCCCGAAGTAACCATAAAAATTATTCCCGTGGGTAGTGTCAACTGTGATTTTTATTCGGAATACGAAACTGTGGGAATTAATCAAACGTTACATAAAATTTATATGGAAGCAGTTGCCAACGTAGATATTATTTTGCCCGGGTATTCCATTAAAGTCAGCGTTCCTACGCAAATTTTTGTTTGTGAAAGTATTTTGGTGGGTAAAGTTCCCGAAACGTACGTAGATGCCGATGGTTTGGGGAATAAGTACGATTTTTAAGCGAAAAATACCTTTCATAATCAAAAAAAGTTGACAAAAAGATAAAAAGGCGGTATACTGTAACAAATTGTAAAAGCCGTGATGAAGACAGGCAGTACGGTAGACTTTTTTTAGAGAGGGGGCGCCAGGCTGAAACGCCTTCAAAAGTCTGTACTGATATTCCCTTCGGAGCTGTGCGGGGAACGGTAGTTATAGCTACCTGGTAATACGCATCGGAACACGCCGTAACCGTGGAATTAAGGCCCGTTTTAGGGCGAAAATAGGTGGTACCGCGCTAATTGCGCCCTATGTTTTCATAGGGCGTTATTTTATTTTTGGAGTGAGAAATTATGCAAGAAAAAATGAACGGATTAAAACAGGCTGCCCTTTCTAATTTGGCGGAATGTACTTCTTTGCGCGATTTTCAGGATTTGAAAGTTCGTTACCTTGGAAAAGCCGGGGAAGTAACCGGGCTGTTGAAAGGATTAAAGGACGTTCCCAAGGAATCCCGTGCGGAAGTGGGTAAAATTATTAACGACCTGCGTCAGGAATTGGAAACTGCGTTTGCGGCAACAGAACAGGATTTGCAACAAAAAGAAAGGGAAGCCGGCTTTGCTTTGGAAGCATTGGATGTTACCCTTCCCGGCACCCGTCCCGAACGCGGAACTTTGCACCCTTTAACCAAAGTGCGCAACGAAATTATCGGCGTGTTTGAAGGAATGGGGTTTGAAGTGTTTGAAGGACCTGAAATTGATACGGATTATTATACATTCCAAGCGTTGAATATTCCAAAGGATCACCCTGCGCGCGATATGCAGGATACTTTCTATATTACCGAAAACGTGGTATTGCGTCCGCATACTTCTCCCGGACAAATTCGTTGTTTGGAGCAGAAAAAGCCCCCCATTAAAGTCCTTTCCCCCGGAAAGGTGTATCGCAGTGATGACGACGCAACCCACTCTCCCATGTTCCAACAGGTGGAAGGAATTGTTGTGGATAAAAAAGTTACTCTTTGCGACTTAAAAGGCGCGTTGGATGCATTCGCCGCAAAAATTTTTGGTGAAGAAACCAAAACGCGCTTCCGTCCTTCCTATTTCCCCTTTACCGAACCCAGTGTGGAAGTGGACGTTTCCTGTTTCCGCTGTAAAGGTAAGGGCTGCAATCTGTGCAAAGGAACGGGGTGGATTGAGGTGCTTGGCGCCGGCATGGTTCACCGCAACGTAATTCAGAATTGCGGTTTGAATCCGGACGAATATTCGGGCTTTGCTTTTGGTATGGGCGTGGAACGTATTGCAATGTTAAAATACGGGATCCCCAATATGAAGATGCTGTTTGAAAACGACGTGCGTTTCTTAAAAGAATTTGATAAATAACGGGGGAAGAGAGTATGTTAGCACCTTTAAGATGGTTAAAAGATTACGTAGATATTGACGTTTCTGCTGAAGAACTGCAAGCAAAACTGTTTTCCTGCGGGTTTGAAGTGGAAGAAATGGTGGATGTGTTCAAAAACGTCAGCGGTATTGTTGTTGCAAAACTGCTTTCGGTGGAAAAACATCCCAACGCGGATAAACTGAACGTTTGGCAAATTGACGCAGGCGATAAAGGAAAACTGCAAATTATTACCAGCGCAAAGAATATTGAAGCAGGGGACTTGGTTCCCGTTGCGTTAGATGGTGCAACCTTATTTAACGGCGGCGTTATTAACAACGGTCAAATCCGTGGGGTGGATTCTTTTGGGATGTTCTGCTCTGGGGAAGAACTTGGTATTACGGATGATTTTTATCCGGGTGCTTCCATTAACGGGATTTTGCGCTTAAAGGAAGAATACCCTTTGGGTATGGATATTAGAAAAGCGCTTGGTTTAGAGGATATCGTTTTTGATATCGGCGTTACTTCTAACCGTCCTGACTGTCAATGTGTTTACGGGATTGCAAGGGAAGTTGCGGCGGTTTTGGGCAAGCCCCTAAAAACCCCAAGTTTTACTTATCCCACGGTAAGTGATTCGGTTACGGATTTTGTAAAGGTTCGCGTAGAAGATGCGGATTTATGTCCCCGTTACGTGGCTGCAGGCGTAAGAAATGTAAAAACGGAACAATCTCCCTTGTGGATGCGTCAAAGACTGTTTTTAGTTGGGATTCGCGGTATCAGCAACTTAGTGGATATCACAAATTTCGTTTTAATGGAAATGGGGCAACCCATGCACGCCTTTGATAGGGATAAACTTTCGGGTGGTGAAATTGTGGTTCGCCGTGCAAAGTCCGGGGAAAAGATTGTTACTTTGGATAAAAAGGAATTTCAATTAACGGCCGAAAACTTAATGATTTGCGACGGGGAAAAACCCGTATGTATCGCAGGGGTTATGGGCGGATTAAATTCCGGAATCAGTGAAGAAACCCAAAATTTGGTGTTTGAATCCGCAAAATTCAAGCGGGATAATATTCGCCGCACTTCGCGTACTTTAGGGCAGCGTTCGGATTCTTCTGCCCGTTTTGAAAAAGGTGTAGATTCTTATACCACGGGTCTTGCCATGGATCGCGCACTTTCTTTGATTGCCACCCTTGGTGTGGGAGAAATTTTAAGCGGTAAGATAGATTGTAACGCGGAAACGCAGGAAAAACGCAGAATTACTACTCCCGTTTCCCGTATCTGCGATTTGTTGGGCATTGACGTTAGTGAAGAACGCATTGTTGCTATTTTAACGGCACTGCATTTTGACGCAAGCGTAGAAAACGGAACGCTTACCGTTTTGGTTCCCGAATACCGTGAGGACGTGGAAGATTACGCTGACCTTGCAGAAGAAATTATCCGTATGTACGGTTATGATAATATTACGGGCACGTTGCTAAACTATGCCAAGGTTACGGATGGGGGCAGAAATTCCGCACAAAAAGATGTGGAACGTTTGCGCGAAACTCTTGCCGGGTTTGGTTTGCAGGAAACCGTTACGTACAGCTTTATTTCTGAAAAGGAATACGATAAACTGGATTTGGATAAAACAAGTGAAGAATACCGTTTTATTCGTTTAATGAATCCGCTTGGGGAAGATTATTCGGTAATGAGAACCACCTTGGTTCCCAGTATGTTAAACGTACTTTCCTTTAACCAAAACCGTAAAAACGATACCGTAAAACTGTTTGAACTTGCCCGTACCTATCACACGGATAAGCCCCTTACGGGCAGTGAGCTTCCCGTAGAAAAAAATCACGTTATCGTAGGTATGTACGGTGATGGCGTGGATTTTTACGCAATGAAAGGGATTGTGGAAGAATTGTGCCGCGCATTTGGTATGACCACAGAAATTTCGGCAGGCGGTAAACATTACTACCATCCCACAAGAAAAGCAACGGTTAGCGTAAATGGTGTGCTTGTTGGTGGTTTTGGTGAAATTCATCCCGTTTATGCGGAAAGATTCGGTTTGGAAAAGCGTGTATACGTTGCTGAACTGAATTACGATTTGCTGGAAAAACAGTTTAATAAAAAGATTGTGGTTACGCCCATTTCCCGTTATCCCGAAAGTACGGTGGATATTGCAGTTACCGTGCTAAAATCCGTAACCTGTGGGGAAATTCTTTCTTGTATTTATGCAAACGGTGGGGAATTCTTAAAACAAGCCAAGCTTTTTGACGTATACGAAGGTGCGCAGGTGGAAGAAGGGAAAAAGAGTATGGCGTTCTCCCTGCATTTCGGTTCTTTGGAACGTACTTTGGAACAATCCGAAGTGGAAAAAGCAAAAGCGGACGTACTTTTAGCCCTGCAAACTGCTGTGGGCGCAACCTTGCGTTAAAAATTAAAAAACTATTGACATTAATAAAAATCTTTGTTATAATTAACAAAGAGAAGTAAATTTTAGGTGGAGTCTGTCGCAACGGGTATCGCAAAACAAGCGGTAACCGTTGATGGCAGGCTTTTTTTATCGGAGTGCGTTATGATTGAAAATCTTTTAACCGAAATCCGTGCGGCGGAAACGCAAGCGGAAGAAATGAAAAAGCAGGCAGAAGAATCTGCGGCAACATTGCGCGCAAAAGCGGATGCAGCGTACGCGGAGCGCATGGAAAAGGCAAAGATACAGGCAAAGGAAACGTATGCGGAAATTATGCGGCAGGCAGAAAAAACCGCTGCCACGCGCACACGCGAAATTGAACGGAATGCGGAATCCCAAGCCCGCGCATTAAGGGAGGAAACCTCTCCCCGTGCAGAAGAACTTTCGGCTGAGATTTTACGGAGGCTACAAGATGGCAATTTCTGAAATGTCCCTAATGACGTTGATTTGTTTGAGTGGGGAGCAGGATACGCTTTTTGACGTACTTTCCAACACCGGCGCCGTACAAATCAAAAGAACGGGGGACTACGCGTGTGCAGAGCGTGCGGAATGTGAGGACGTAACCTTTTTACTGGATAAGATTGCAGCTGCCGAAAAGGCGGTAGAGGCAATTTTAGCAGCAAAGGATAGGCTTCCCTTATCGCAAGCTGAACTTATCAAGGACGGGTTTTCGGTTACGCGCTCGCAGTTTTTTGAGATGGAAAGCCGTAAAACGGAGGCGGAAACAGTCCTTGCGGAAATTCAAGAACTTTGCAACGAATCCTTGCTTTTGAAAGCGGAAAGCGCAAAGATTTCAGCAAAAATCCGTTCATACGAACCGTATGCATGCTTAAAAAACACTTTTTCCTTTTATACGGATACACAAAAAACCGCTGTATTTTTAGGTATTATTCCCTTTGATAAAACCGCCGAATGTGTGCGGGAGGCAGAAGAAATAGAGGGATTAAAAACAGAGGTTTTGGGCAGTGCGAAAGGCGGAAACGTGCTTGTTGCCGTGTTGCCCAAAAACGAAAAACAGAGGGCGGAAGGGATTTTTTCCTCGTACGGATTCCAAAAATGCCCGTACAGCGCACAGGAAAATCCCGGTGAAGCACTTTCTCGGTTTAGAGCGGAGGAGGGGGAACTGGCGTTACGGCTGCAAAAAGTGGACGAACAGTTGCTTGCCTATGCGGAAAAAACCTTCCTTATTAAACTGTATGCAGACTATCTTTCCTATTTGGTGGAAAAATCCAAAGCAAAAGGGGAAGGAACAGTAACCCAAACCACCGCTGTTATTGAAGGATACGTACCCACCGAAGCGGTCGGTCGCGTGGAAAAAGCGGTACAGGAAAATACTTCCGCTTATTTCGTGCAGTTCACGCCTATCAAACGGGAAGAATACGCCCCCACTTTGGTAAAAAACAGCAAAGCGGTGGAAAATTTTGAATTTGTAACCAATATGTATTCGGTGCCTGCGTACGGGGCTTTAGATCCCAATCGCATGATGTCCTTCTTCTTTTCCCTGTTTATGGGGTTGATTATGGGGGATGCCGGGTACGGAATTTTGATGATTTTCGGCGGATTTTGGTTTGCTACCCGTCAGCGGAAAGGTACAGGCATATACCGTATGGCAAAGGTGTTTGCTTACGGCGGATTTTTTGCCGTGCTGTTCGGTACCTTGTTTGACAGTTGGTTCGGTTACGGTATTTTGCGGAAAGCGTTGGGGCTTGGCTACAATAATTTTTATGCAAAATATATAGACGCAATCAACGCCAAAGTTTCCCTTGCCGGAATCAACATCCCCTCTATGCTGCTATGGTGTTTAGGGTTGGGAACCGTGCATATCGCGTTCGGTCAACTGATGAAAGCGGCACAAAGTTTTGGTCGCGGCAGGGTGCTGGAAGGCGTGTTTGGTGGATTAACCTGGGCGTTTGCGCTGTTTGCGTTGATTTTTTGGGTGTTTACCGTTGCAACGGGAAGTCCTCTTTCCGTATACGGCGCTTATCTTACAGCAGGATTGTTTGGTTTGGCTATTTTAACTGCTGGAATATGCGAAAAGGGTGCAGGAAAAGTAATTAAAGTGTTTTCTTCGGCTTACGGTTTAATTAACTATATGTCCGATATACTAAGTTACGCGCGTTTGTACGGGCTAATGCTTTCGGGTGCGCAAATCGCATCTATCTTTACAAACACTTTGGCAATCGGGCTTTTATTTCCCCAAGGTGTCGTTGGTATTGTGTTTGGTGTTTTAATTATCGTGGTCGGTAACGTGTTTAATCTTGCCATCAGTTTGCTTGGCGCATATATTCACGATTCCAGATTGCAGTACGTAGAATTTTTCGGTAAATTTTACGAGGGGGAAGGGGATTTATTCACGCCCTTTGGCAGTACCCTTACGCACGGTTATTTCGTGCCGGATGGGAAAAAAGGTTAAAACCCAAATTAGGGTTCAAATAAAAATAAAAAAATTTTTTCGGAGGAAAAAACAATGGATGGTAGAGCAATCGGTATTATCGGTCTTGCACTGTGCATGATTCTTTGCGGCGCAGGCTCGGCTTACGGCCTTTACAAAACGGGCGCAGCTTCGGCAGGGGTTATGGCGGAAGACGGGAAAAAGTTTTCCAAAATCATCGTTCTTGCCTTACTTCCCGCAACGCAAGGTATTTACGGCTTTGTACTTGCAGTTATGAAGATCAGTGCACTTCCCGTGGCAGGCGCACTTGTTTCGGCAGGTTGGGGCTTGTTCGGTTCTGCAATTGCACTGGGAATTACGGGTATGGCATCCGCAATTTTGCAGGGAAAAACCGCAGCGGCATGTATTTATGCAATCGGCAAAAACAGCGCAGGTTCGGGTAAATACGTTCTGTTCCCCGCAATGGTAGAATTTTACGCGATTTTGGCGTTGGTTCTCGGAATTATGATGTAATAGGAAAAGGATATGGATCAACAAAATAACACACTCGTAGCACAAATTTTGGCAACCGCTGCTGAGGAGTGTGAACGCGTGAAAGCGCAAGCGGATCTTTACGTAAAGGAAATGCAGGAGCGTGCAGAAAGGGAGGAACAATCCTTTCTTGAGGAGCGCGAAACACTTGCAAATCAGGAAGCTGCAGAATATGTCAGACGGAAAGAAACGCTTGCCGCGTTAGATGCGAAAAAGTACGTTTTAGGCGTTAAGCAGGAAATTGTGGACGGCATTTACCGCAGGGCCGTAGGAAGGTTGAGCGGTATGAGCGAATCGCAGTACCTATCCTTTTTGGATCAGGTAATTTCTCGCTATGCAGAAGCGGATGATACTGTGGTGTTTGCGCAAAACTGTTCTATAGACAGGGCAAAACTTGCCGCATTACCTTCGGTAAAGCAAAGAAATCTTGCTATCTCTTTTGACGGAAAGTTCGGTGGCGGTGTTTTACTTGCAGGAAAAACCTGTGATAAAGAATTTACCTTTGCATCCGTTTGCGAAGGGGTTAGGGAAGAAACCGAAGCAGAACTATCTAAAACGCTGTTCGGGGCAAAATAAGTATGGATCGGCCGGATATTGTATTTGTAAACGGACTGATTAAGTCCATGGAAAAAAACTTAATATCTTTAGAAAAATTTGCAAGGATTACCGAGGCAGAGTCTGTGGAAGAAGGGCTGAAAATGCTACGTGAAAGCGGGTTTGGCGGAGAAGAGGAATATGCCCCCCGTGATTACGAAAAAATGATTTCTGCCGATCGGGAAAAGTTTACCGCTTTTTTGCGTAAATATTCCCCCAAAGAAAGTATTTTGAAAGCGTTTTTTGCACAAAGGGATTTTCATAACGCTGAGTGCGCTTTGCGTTCCAACTACGTTCCACTTTCGGATGACGCATATTTGGAAGAGGGGGCTATATCCGTTGCTGCGCTGAAAAAAGCGGTACAAACGGGGGATTATTCGCAAATTCCCGACTATCTTGCTATTCCCATGCAAGAAGGGCAGGCAATGTTTACGGAAGGCGTTGCGGAAGGTATTACGGTTGCAACTTTGTTTCGCCGTGCATATTATTTATATTTACTTGAAAATGCGCGGGGAAAAGAGCAAAAGGTTTTTGTGCAACACGAAATTGATGCAAAAAATTTAAGCGTTGCTTTTCGCTCCCAAACAATATTGCAAGCAGAAAGTATGTACATCCGCGGCGGAAAAATATCTTTTGCAGATTTGAATTTGATTGTGGAAGGGGACAGTGCAAAAATTTCCCGCAGATTTTTATTCGGGGAATATGCGGAATTGGTTTCCCTGGGTGTAGAGGCCCGTTCGGAAAAGAAACCTTTAATTGCGTTTGAACGCTTTGCAGAAGATTTTGCATTAAAAAAATTAAAAGAGCGGCGATTTATTACCGAAGGGTTGGTTCCCTTACTTTTATTTGTAAATTACAAAGAAAACGAATGGAAAAACGTGCGGATTGTTATGGTCGGTAAATTAAACGGAGTGGACGGAGAATCCGTGCGGAAACGGTTGAGGGAGTGTTATGCAGGGTAAAACGGCAATTATCGGCAGCGGCGAAAGCGTATTGGCATTTCGTGCAGGTGGGGTAGAGGCGTTTCCTGTGCAGGACGAACGGCAAGCAAGGGAGATTTTACGGCGACTTGCAAAATCTTACCGCGTGATTTTCTTGACGGATGAACTTGCTGCCCCCCTAAAAGATTTGATTGACAGAATGAACGAACAGCCCTATCCCATCGTGCTTACGATTCCTTCCGCAAACGGTGAAAGTAATTTTGCCGTTTCTAAAATGAAGGAAGAAATGGAACGTGCCCTTGGGGTGGATATCTTATTCCAGAGAGAGGAAAGATAAATGCAAGGAAGAATTGTTAAAGTATCCGGTCCGCTGATTGTGGCGGAAGGTATGGCAGATGCAAAAATGTACGACGTAGTAAAAGTAGGCGATAAAAAGTTGATCGGCGAAATTATTGAATTGCGTGGTGATAAAGCATCCATTCAGGTTTATGAAGAAACCTCCGGTCTTGGCGTTGGGGACGTTGTGGAATCCGCAGGATTCCCCCTTTCGGTTGAACTTGCGCCCGGATTGATTGAAGGGATTTTTGACGGTATTCAGCGTCCCTTGGAAAAAATTGTACAAAAGTATGGGGACCGCATTACCAAGGGGATGCAGATTGATAACCTGGATCACGAAAAATTATGGGAATTTACACCCGTTGCAAGCGTGGGGGATACGGTAAAGGCCGGTGATGTGCTGGGAACCGTGCAGGAAACCCCTGTAATTTTGCATAAAATTATGGTTCCTTTCGGCGTGGAAGGTAGGGTAAAATCCATCAGTAAGGGAAATTTTACCATAACCCAAACGGTGGCGGTAATTGACCGCGACGGATTTGAAACTCCCGTTTGTATGTTACAGCGTTGGCCCGTAAGAAAGGCGCGTCCGTATAAAGAAAAACTTACGCCTGCTATGCCCATGGTAACGGGGCAACGCGTGGTGGATACACTCTTTCCCATTGCAAAGGGCGGTGTTGCGGCAGTGCCCGGTCCGTTCGGCAGCGGTAAAACGGTGGTTCAGCACCAGCTTGCCAAATGGGCAGATGCGGAAATTATCGTTTATGTAGGTTGTGGGGAACGTGGCAACGAAATGACGGACGTACTTAACGAATTCCCCGAACTGTTAGACCCCAAAACGGGGGAACCGTTGATGAAACGTACCGTGCTTATCGCAAATACTTCGGATATGCCCGTTGCCGCGCGTGAAGCATCCATTTACACGGGGATTACCATTGCGGAATATTTCCGCGATATGGGGTATAACGTTGCAATTATGGCGGATTCTACTTCCCGTTGGGCAGAAGCGCTCCGCGAAATGAGTGGACGTTTGGAAGAAATGCCCGGGGATGAAGGATATCCTGCGTACTTGGCTTCCCGTCTTTCGGAATTTTATGAACGCGCAGGCATTGTTAAAGTTCTTGGCAGCGAAAACGTAACGGGGTCGGTTTCGGCAATCGGTGCGGTTTCTCCCCCGGGGGGCGACCTTTCCGAACCCGTTTCGCAGGCAACCTTGCGTATTGTTAAGGTGTTCTGGGGGCTTTCTGCAAGCCTTGCGTATAAGCGCCATTTCCCTGCGATTGACTGGCTAATCAGTTATTCCCTTTATGCAGATCGCATGCAGGCATGGTATACGCAAAACGTTGGGGAAGACTTTATGAGTTTGCGCGCGTTTATTATGAACGTTTTGCAGGAAGAAGCGAATTTGGATGAAATTGTACGTTTGGTTGGGGTAGATGCCCTTTCTTATAAAGAACGTATGACCATGGAAACGGCAAAAATGGTGCGTGAAGACTATTTGCACCAAAACGCTTTCCACGAAACGGATACGTATACCTCGCTTACCAAGCAGTATCGTATGCTTCGCCTAATCAAGATGTTTTACGACCTGGGGAACGAGGCAGTTGCAGGTTATGCAAAGTTAGATGATATTCTAAATTGTCCCGCAAAAGAACGGATAGGCCGTGCAAAATATATTGAAGAATCGCAAATTTCGCAGTTTGACGAAATTGAAACCGAACTGCAAGCGCAATTAAAGGCACTCTCTGTGGGAGGGGAAGAATAACTATGCAAAAAGAATATAAAACCATTCGCGAAGTGGTAGGACCCTTGATGCTGGTAGAAGGCGTGCAGGGGGTAAAATATGACGAACTTGTGGAAGTAACGCAAGAAAACGGGGAAGTACGCCGCGGTAAAGTTCTGGAAGTAAGGGATGATAAAGCGGTTGTGCAGTTGTTTGAGCCTACGCAAGGATTAAAAATTTCCACCGCAAAAGCACGGTTTTTGGGTAGAAGTTTGTCCCTTTCGGTTTCCGAAGATATGCTTGGCCGTGTATTTGACGGGATGGGAAATCCCCGGGATGGCGGTGCACCCGTTCTTCCCGTAAAGCGGATGGACGTAAACGGTGAGCCCATAAATCCTGCGGCACGCGATTATCCTAATGAGTTTATTCAAACGGGAATTTCCGCAATTGACGGCTTAAATACCTTGGTCCGCGGACAAAAATTGCCCGTGTTTTCCATGAGTGGCTTGCCGCATGCGGAACTGGCTGCACAAATTGCCCGTCAGGCAAAGGTGCGCAATTCGGATAGTAAGTTTGCGGTAGTATTCGCGGCAATCGGTATTACGTATGAGGAAGCAGAGTACTTTATTGAAGATTTTAGAAAAACAGGTGCAATTGAACGCACAGTACTTTTCACAAATCTTGCAAACGACCCTGCGATTGAACGTATTGCAACCCCACGTATGGCATTAACCTGTGCGGAATACTTGGCGTTTGAATGCGGTATGCACGTGCTTGTTATTATGACGGATATCACCAACTATGCCGAAGCCCTGCGTGAAGTTTCGGCAGCAAGAAAGGAAGTTCCCGGCCGCCGCGGTTATCCCGGCTACCTGTATACCGACCTTGCAACCCTGTATGAACGTGCAGGGCGTATTCGCGGTAAGGAGGGTTCTATTACGCAAATTCCCATCCTAACCATGCCCGAAGACGATAAAACACACCCCATTCCCGACCTTACCGGTTATATTACCGAAGGGCAAATTATTTTATCGCGCGAACTGTTTAAGCGTGGGGTAAATCCGCCTATTGACGTTTTGCCCTCTCTTTCGCGCTTAAAGGATAAGGGGATAGGAAAGGAAAAAACGCGTGAAGATCATGCGGATACCATGAATCAGTTGTTTGCCGCTTATGCAAAGGGGAAAGAATGTAAGGAACTTTCTGCAATCTTAGGGGATGCGGCACTTACCCCAACGGATAAACTGTATGCTCGCTTTGCAGCGGAATTTGAAAAGGAATATGTATCCCAGGGCTTTACCGCCAACCGTTCCATTGAAGAAACATTAAACCTTGGCTGGCAATTACTTAAAATTTTGCCCCGTTCGGAATTAAAACGTATTAAAGAAGCGTACATTGAAAAATATTTAGGCGAATAACCAAAATAATTAAGGAAATTATGACAAGATTAAACGTAAATCCTACGCGCATGGAACTAAAAAAGTTAAAAGCGCGTTTAGCAACGGCAACCCGTGGGCATAAACTGCTTAAGGATAAGTCCGAAGAAATGATCCGCCGTTTTTCCCTTTTAATTAAGGAAAACAAACGCTTGCGGGAGGACGTAGAAAGCGAACTAACCCAAACGTTGCGCGATTTTTCTATGGCAAAAAGTTTGGTTTCGGGTGCAGAAATAGAAAAAGCCTTTTCTATGCCGGTGGGTATGGCAACGGCAGAATTTCGCACCACACACGTTATGAGTGTGGAAGTGCCCGAAATTGTGATGGGAAAGGAAGAATCTGCTTCCCACTTGCCTTACGCCTTTACCGAAATCACTAGCGAGGCAGATGCGTCGGTCAGTCGTATCGGCGGTGTAATTCACCGCTTATTGCAACTTGCCGCTGTGGAAAAAACGGTTGCAATGCTTGCTTTGGAAATTGAACGGAATAAACGCCGCGTAAATGCGTTGGAATACGTTATGATTCCCCAGTTAATTGAAACCATTGATTATATCAAGGCAAAATTGGATGAAAACGAACGCGCCGCCACCACAAGATTAATGAAAGTAAAGGCAATGATTGCAGATCGCGCACAGTAATCGTAGTTGCATATTTGCGTTACCGATCTAAAAAACAAAAATTTAAACACTATTAAAACGCCCCGAAACGGGGCGTTTTTATTTTCGTTATGATTTTCCGTATAGTCCGTCAAAAGCGCGAAAGCGAAGAATAACAATAACTCAACCCCCACGGCTGGGCTGTTTTGCCTGTAATATGAATGCAAAAAAACGCAAAAAAATTTGATAAAAAGCCTTGACGAATAAAAAAAAGAAGAGTATAATATCAAACATAGGAGTAGTTATGAGAAACACGTTCGCCTTTTATTATTTTGGATATTTCTTTTTGAAAAAACCATATTAAGCGATATCGGTTGTTTTTTGCTATTCAAAAAAGTAGAAAAGAAATGGTCGGTATTTTGTATACCGACCTTTTTTTATGTCAAGGAGTAGATACCTATGATTATCGTTACAAAAAAAGAAAAAGACGAAAAGCAGTTAAACAATTTGTTGGAATGGATCCAAGGGCTTGGTTTGGGTGTGCATTTAAGCGAAGGGGATAATTGCACTATCGTTGGGCTGGTAGGGGATACTTCCAAAGTAGATATAGATTTAGTGCGTTCCCTGGATATTGTAGAGGGGGTTCGCCGTATACAGGAACCGTATAAAAATGCAAATCGCAAATTTCACCCCGAAGATACTATCGTAAATATTAACGGTCATAAATTCGGCGGCAAATACTTTCAGTATATTGCAGGGCCGTGCTCGGTAGAATCCGAAAAGCAGATTATTGAAGTGGCAACTGCGGTGAAAGCTGCCGGTGCAACCGTTTTACGGGGTGGCGCATTTAAGCCCCGTACTTCCCCCTATGCTTTTCAGGGCTTGCGTGATGCGGGGATTGAACTGCTGTTAAAAGCAAAACGCGAAACGGGAATGCCTATCGTTACCGAAATTATGAGTGTTCGCACTTTGGATTTATTCAAAGATGTGGATATTATTCAAATTGGCGCGCGCAATATGCAGAACTTTGAACTGTTAAAGGAAGTAGGAAGGGCAAAGAAACCCGTGTTGCTTAAACGCGGACTTGCCAACACCATTGAAGAATGGTTGATGAGTGCGGAATATTTAATGAGTGAGGGAACCACGGATATCATTCTTTGCGAACGCGGAATCCGAACTTTTGAACCCTATACGCGCAACACTTTGGATCTTTCAGCAATTCCTTTATTAAAAGAATTGACGCATCTTCCCATTATTGTAGACCCCAGCCATGCTTCGGGGCTTTCCCGTTTGGTAAAACCCTTATCTTTGGCATCGGTTGCTGCCGGGGCAGACGGGCTGATTATTGAAGTGCATAACGATCCCCCCCACGCACTTTGCGATGGGGCGCAATCTCTTCGTCCCGAACAGTTTGCAGACGTAGTGCAAGCGGCGTCTGTGATTTTGCCTTTGGTTCATAAGGTTACAGATTAAAGGGAAGTGTTATGAAAATCGGTATTGTTGGTTTGGGCTTAATGGGGGCTTCCTTTGCCAGAACTTTGCAAAAAATGGGGGAGCACACCGTTTACGGGTACGATATCAGCCCCGAAGTTATGAAAAAAGCCTACCTTTTAGGGGCAATTTCTGATGAATTGACAATAGAGCGTGCAAAAGAAATAGACATGCTGATTATTGCTTTGTTTCCCCGTCAATTCAAAACAGCGGCAATGCGTTTTTTGCCTTACTTAAAGCAAGGTGCTGTGGTTACGGATTTTTGTGGAAATAAGCGTAGTGTACGTACCGCAATGCTTGCCTTTTCTAAAGAATATCCCCACCTGTTTTTTGTGGGTGGGCATCCCATGGCAGGTAGAGAGTTTTCGGGTATTGAACACGCAGTAACCACCCTGTTTGAAAAGGCATCCATGATTTTGGTACCCGTTTCGCAAGATATAGCAAAATTGGAGTGGGTAAAAAAGTTTTTTCTATCCGTTGGGTTTGGTGAGGTGGTTCTTTGCAGTGCGGAGTATCACGACGGAATGATAGCGTATACTTCTCAACTTTGCCATGTGGTTTCCAACGCCTTTATCAAAAATGAAACGGCGCTTTCGCATAGCGGATATTCTGCCGGCAGTTATAAGGATTTAACCCGTGTAGCACGGATGAACAGTAAAATGTGGGCGGAACTTATGACGGATAACCGTGATAAACTTGCCAAAGAACTTGCAGAATTGATTGAAAACTTGCAAAAGTATGAAGACGCCCTAACCCGTGGCGACGAACACGCCTTATACCAATTGTTAGAAGAAGGCAATGTAAGAAAACTTACCATTGATACAAGGAAAAAGGAAAAATGATAACCCTAACCGTCAACACATCAAAAGTATATTCTATCTGTATCAGCGAAACGCACGCGGATTTTCCCGTGAAACCTTTTGCAGGCAAAAAAGTTTGTATTGTTTCGGATACGAACGTTGCCCCTTTATACCTGGAAACATATGCAAAAAAACTGACCGAAAGCGAAGTGTTTTCTTACGTGATTGCCGCAGGGGAAAGTAGTAAAAATGCGGAAAATTTTATAAATATACACTCATTTTTAGCGCAAAACGCTTTTACGCGGGGAGATGTTTTGATTGCCTTGGGCGGTGGTGTTGTGGGGGATTTAACGGGATTTGTTGCTTCTACCTATATGCGCGGTATTGGGTATTATCAAATTCCCACTTCTCTGCTTGCCATGATTGATTCTTCGGTAGGGGGGAAAACTGCCATTGACCTGCCCGAAGGGAAAAATTTGGTGGGTAGTTTTTATCAGCCCTGCGGTGTATATATTCCCATTTCCGCTTTATCCACGCTGCCCAAAGAACAGTACGAGAACGGAATGGGAGAACTGGTAAAATACGCGTTTTTAGACAGTCAAATTTCCGCACAGGATATTAGGCAGGGCGTTACGGACGTTTTGATTGCAAAGTGCCTATCCGTAAAAATTGCGATTGTGGAATCGGATGAAAAGGAAAGCGGTAAACGGATGCTGTTGAATTTGGGGCACACCGTAGGACATGCGATAGAAACGCTTTCGGGGTACAAAACACCGCACGGAAAATGCGTTGCAAAAGGGATTGCTTATGCGATATCGTTAAGCAAAGCGGTTTACGGATTTTCGGATGAAAAGGAAAAGGAAATGCGCGAACTGCTTGCTGCCGCAAATATGGATTTAACCGTTCGGTATAAAAAAGAAGATATGCTTGCTTTGATGCGCAGGGATAAAAAGGCAAAACACGATTACGTTAATTTTGTTTTAATCCCTGAAATAGGAAAGTGCAAAACAGAAAAAATGGCATTTTCCCTGTTGGAGAACCTGCTATGAACGTAAACATTACGCCCACACCCCTGCAAGGTTGCGTGTCAAGCATAGGTTCCAAGTCTTTTGCGCATCGCGCCTTGATTGCCGCGGCACTGTATGGCAAGGGGGAAGTTGCAATTACGGGGATTACGCCATCCAAGGACGTAAGCGCAACCGTAAATTGTTTGCGTGCCTTGGGGGCAACGGTTACCAAAGGAACAACTTATCGCGTTACACCCGCAACAACTCTTCCGAAACAAGCGGTTTTTCCCTGTTTGGAAAGTGGCTCCACCATGCGCTTTTTTCTGCCTATTGCGGCGGCACTTGGCTTAGATGCGGAATTTACGGGAACAGAAAAACTGTTATCCAGACCAAACGACGCGTTATTTGCCGTGCTAAATCAAGGCGGTGTTTGTGTGCGCGACCGTAGGTTTATCAGCGGTAAACTGTCCGGGGGCAGATATGAAATTGATGCTTCCGTAAGTTCACAGTATATTACGGGTATGTTATTTGCATTATCTATAACCGAAGGGGTCAGCGAACTTGTGTTAAAGGGTTCCGCTGTTTCGCGCGAATACGTAGATATTACGGTAAGTGTAATGCGCGATTTCGGTGTTTTTGTTACAAAAACGGAAAACGGATACCGCATTATAGGTGGAAACCGTAATATTTCGGACGTAGATGAATATTGCGTGGAAGGGGATTGGTCCAACGCGGCGTTCTTTTTGGTTGCAGGCGCGCTTTCGGGGCCTGTTACAGTGAAAAATTTGAAAGCGGATTCTTTGCAAGGGGACCGCGCGGTTCTTTCCGTACTGAAAAGCGTCGGGGCGAAAATTACACAAACCGCAAACACGGTTTGTGTGGAACGGGGAACGCTAAATGCTTTTACCGTTTATGCAGAGCAAATGCCCGACGCCGTTCCTATTTTATCCGTTCTTGCTGCATATGCAAACGGAGTTAGCGAAATTACGGGCGTAGAACGCTTAAAGATTAAAGAAAGCGACCGTTTGCAAGAAATTATCCGTACACTTTCGCAAGCGGGCATTGCCGTAAAATATGAAAACGGAACGTTGTTCATTACGGGTGGGGTTCCCACCGGTGCAACGTTTAGCGCGGCAAACGATCACAGAATGGCAATGATGCAATCTATATTGGCTGCATATGCAAAATCCGGCAGTTTCATTAGGGGTGCGGAATGTGTTACAAAATCCTATCCCGATTTTTTTAAGGATTTTGCAGCGGTAGGGGGCAGATATGGCAAAATGGAAGGGTAAACAACTATCCGTGGAAATTTACGGTACGTCGCACGCGCCTGAAATCGGTGTAAAGTTAAAAGGGTTTCCCGGGGAAGAAATTTCCTTAACGGAACTTTGTTCCTTTTTGGGTAGAAGAAAGGCAAAAAATGCCCTTTATTCCACGCCCCGGATAGAAGAAGATTGCCCCGTGTTTTTGTCGGGGATGAAAGATGAAAAACTTACCGGGGAGCCCGTGCATGCCGTAATTTATAATAACAATATGCGCAGCAAGGATTATAATGCGTTGTATGCAAAACCCCGACCTTCGCATGCGGATTACGCTGCGTATCTAAAAGACGGACGTTTGGACTTTTCGGGCGGAGGAGAATTTTCGGGTAGGTTGACTGCGCCCTATTGCATCGCAGGCGGTCTTGCAAAAACACTCCTGAAAAAACGCGGCGTGTGCATTTGCGCATATGTTCGTTCGGTAGGAAATGCTGTGGGGAAAAATTTTGCGGAAAAGGAAATATCCTACCAAGAAATTACAAAACCGGCAGAATTTCCCGCGCTTTCCAACATAGATGCAATGCTTGCGGAAATTGAAAAAGCAAAGCTTGCCGGGGATTCGGTAGGCGGCGTTGTGGATTGCATGGTGTTCGGTATGCCCAAAGGGTTCGGCGGTGCTCTGTTTGACGGGCTGGAAGGAAAACTATCTACTTTACTGTATGCCATTCCGGCGGTTAAAGGGGTTTCTTTCGGGGATGGATTTGCGCTTTCCCGCATGTACGGCTCTGCGGCGAATGATCCTTTTTGTGTGGATCAGCAAGGGGAAATTCGTTTGAAAAGTAACCGAGCAGGCGGTATTAACGGGGGGATTTCCAACGGGGAAACCATTACGCTTTCGGTTGCGTTTCGCCCTACGCCTTCCATTTCTTTACCCCAAAAAACAGTGGACCTTACCACGGGAAAGGAAACAGAAATTACAATCAAAGGGCGGCATGATGCCTGCATTGTGCCCCGCGCGGTTCCCGTTGTGGAAAGTGCGGTTGCCCTTGGAATATTAGACGAGATTTTGGACAGGGAGATAAAAAAATGAATTTAGATGATGCAAGAAAAGAAATTGACGAAATTGACAATCAAATTGCTGATTTATACAATAAGCGCATGGATATCTCCAAAGAGATTGGGATTGCCAAAGCAAAAGAAGGCAAAAATATAGACGTTCCCGAACGCGAAAAGGCTATTATCAATCGCCTTGCGGAGATGGTGGACGAGGATAAAAAGGTTTTCTTAAAACAACTTTACAACACTGTTTTTTATACCAGTAAAGCGTATCAAAATCATTTTGTTCGTTCTTCCTCCGTGCTTGTGGACCAAATTCGTCAAGCAATCAGCGAAAACGCGCAAATACCCGTATCTGCAAGTGTGGCTTGTCAAGGTGTGGATGGGGCATACAGCGGAATTGCTGCTGAAAAAATGTTTGAACTTTCCACCATTTCTTATTTTAAGAACTTTGACGGCGTATTCCATGCGGTAGATAAAGGGTTATGCCGTTATGGTGTATTACCCATAGAAAACAGTAATACGGGGTCCATTTTACAGGTATACGATTTAATGCAAAAATACCGTTTTTCTATTGTGAAAAGCGTAAGGGTGCAAATCAAGCACGCATTGGTTGCAAGAAAGGGAACGGATATTTCCCAAATTAAAACGGTGCTTTCGCACGAACAGGGCATCCGTCAATGTGAAAATTTCTTAAAACAAATGGGTGTGGAAACGAAAATTGTGGAAAATACTGCAGTTGCTGCAAAAACGGTTGCGGAAAGCAACGACCCCACCCTTGCTGCCGTATGTTCGCAAGAATGTGCGGCAATATACGGACTGGGTTTATTAAAATCTAATATCCAGGATAACGCGAATAATTATACGCGGTTTATTTGTATTTCTAAAAATATGGAAATTTATAAGGGAGCGGATAAAATCAGCGTAATGGTCAATGCCGCGCATGCGCCCGGGCAGTTGAATCGCGTGCTAAACCGCTTTGCTGCGTTGAATTTGAATTTAACCAAATTGGAATCTCGGCCCATTCTCAATTCCGGATTTGAATTTTTGTTCTATTTTGATTTTGAGGGGGATATCTCGGATGAGCGCGTGTTGAATTTAATTGCCGAACTGGAAAACGGAACGGATCAATTCGTATTCCTTGGCAGTTATAAGGAAAGCGTATGAAAGCCTGCTTAATCGGAAAAACGTTAAAACATAGTTTCAGTAAGGAAATACACACTTCGCTTGGCGTGGACTACGATTTGGTGGAACTTGAAGAAAGGCAAGTGGAATCCTTTGTGAAAGGACAATCCTATTCCTTTTATAACGTTACGATTCCGTATAAAGAAACTGTAATTCCCTTTTTGGATGAAATTGATGGCAGTGCAAAAGCGGTAGGTGCCGTAAACACCGTAAAAACCGTAAATGGTAAAACCGTAGGGTACAATACGGACGTAGCAGGTATGGAATACGCCTTAAATCATGGGGGCGCAAAAATCAGTGGGGCAAACTGCGTAATTTTGGGTACGGGGGGAACGGCAAAAACCGCACGCGCCACCCTTACCATGCTTGGTGCAAACAAGATTACCACCGTTAGTAGAATGGGGGAGTTTAATTACGAAAACTATCATCTTTTAACGGATACGGAAGTGTTAATCAACACAACGCCCGTAGGAATGTTTCCCAACGTTGCGGCACGTCCTGTGGATTTGACCGTTTTCCCTAATTTGCAATTTGTTTTTGATGCGGTATATAACCCCCTAAAAACCGAACTGTATTTACAAGCGGAAGCATTGGGGATTCCCGCGCGCTGCGGACTTTCTATGCTGGTATATCAAGCGGTCCGCGCAGAAGAAATTTGGCAGGGGATTACTTATCCCCCCGCACGCACGCAAGAAATTGTATCGGGCGTTTTTGCGCAAAAAAAGAACATAACCCTTATCGGTATGCCCGGTTCGGGGAAAACCACGGTGGGCAAAAAACTTGCTAACCTTTTGAATAAACCTTTCGTAGATTTGGATTTGGAAATTGAACGGCAAGAAAAAATGGCAATTCCCGAAATTTTTGCCACGAAAGGGGAAACGTATTTCAGGGACGTAGAAACTGCCTTAATTAAGCAGCTTGGTAACCGTAACGGAATTGTGCTTTCTACGGGCGGCGGCGCTCCCGTTCGGGAAGAAAACCGCAACGCGCTTCGCCGTAATTCCTTCGTGGTTTGGATAGATAGAAAAACAGAAAACCTAACGGTGAAAGGTCGCCCCGTATCCCAAAGGGAAGGTGTGCAAAATTTATACGAAAAGCGCGCACCCATTTATAAATCAGTGGCGGATGCAAAAGCGGATAATAACAGCAGTGTGGAAGAAACGGTAAAGGAGGTCATTCGGCTGTATGAAGAAAATCTTGGTAATTAACGGAGTAAATCTAAATATGGTGGGGCTTCGCGAACCTAACCTTTACGGAACGCAAACTTACGCGGATTTGGTAAAATATATTCAGTGCTCCGCAAAGGAATTAGGCGTAAAGGTAAAAGTTATTCAGTCCAATTACGAAGGGCATCTGGTTACAAAAATTCAAAAAGCGCGCGGAAGGTTTGACGGTATCGTAATCAACGCAGGCGCATATACGCACACGTCCCTTGCCATTTTGGACGCGCTGAAGGCGGCGGAAATTCCGGCGGCGGAGGTGCATTTAACGGATATCCACGGTAGGGAAGAATACCGCAAATTCAGCTATATCAGTCAGTATGCTTTTATTCAAATTTGCGGAAAAGGCTTTGCCGGATATAAAGAAGCACTAGCCGCTTTTTGCGAAAAGAGCAAATAAAAAAGGATAAAACAACGAAAAAAAACAAAACTTATCAAAAACGGTGGAATTTTTATTGACTTTTCCACCGTTTTCGTTTATAATTTTTGCATATTTTTCGTTTTCGCACGCGCGTAAGCGTTTATGCGCCCACGAAAAGTAAATAATTACTCTAGCGGAAAATCCGCAAATTTTTTAAGGAGAAAAACCATGAAGAAATCTATCATCACCAAGATTCTTTGCGTTATGGTTGCAGTAGCAAGCACGTTCTTGTTCACCGGCTGTGGCGACAAAGGTATTAAAGTTCCCGGCTTCGACAAAACCGCTAACATCAAAATCGGTGTTTCCGGTCCCTTAACGGGCGGTGCTGCAATTTACGGCCAAGCTGTAAACAACGGCGCAAAGCTTGCTGTTAAGGAAATTAATGACAACGGCGGTTTGGATGGCTTAATGTTCTCGTTTGAAATGTTCGACGATCAACACGATGCATCCAAAGTTTCCACCAACTACTACGCTATGCAAGAAGCAGGTATGCAAATCAGCCTTGGTTGCGTAACTTCTACCCCCTGCTTGGAATTTAAGAGCCTTGCTGCAGAAGACAACATGTTCATTATGACCCCCTCTGCAACCGCAGATAAGGTTTACGAAAATGCTTCTAACGTATACCAAATGTGCTTCTCGGATAACGGTCAAGGTACCGCATCCGCAACCTATGTTGCACAAAACTACGCAACTGCAAAAGTTGGTGTATTCTACAAGGTAGACGACGCATATTCTAAGGGTATTTTTGACAACTTCAAAGCAAACTACCAAGGCAACTGGGCAGACGTTGTTGTAACCTCTTTTACCAAAGATGATTTGGAGTTCTCTGCTCAAGTACAACAATTAAAAGACTGCACCTTTATCTTTATGCCTATCTACTACGAAAATGCTTCCTTGTTTATGACGCAAGCACAAAACAAAATTGCTAACACCGCAGTATTCTTCGGTTGCGACGGTTTTGACGGCATCACTGCTTTGGAAGGATTTGACGTAAACACCATTAAACAAGAAATTTCTTACCTTTCCCACTTTGATGCAAGCGCTACCACCGGTAAATCCGGCGAATTTATTGCTAACTACAACAAAGTATTCAAGCCCTCCAGCTTAAACCAATTCGGTGCTTCCGCTTACGACTGCGTATACGCAATCTTTGAAGCATTAAAGGTTGCTAAGGCAAACGGCAAAACTTTTGACGGCAGCACGAAAGCTTCGGATATGTGCAACATTTTAACCGAAGTATTGCAAAACGGTACGTTCACTTTCAGCGGTGTAACCGGTACGAACATGAAGTGGAATGCAGACGGCACGGTAAGTAAAACGCCCGTGAAATACGTTGTAAAATCCGCTTCCTAATTCTATTTACTAAACGGGCATATATTAGCCCAAAAGAATTTTCCAAATTTCCGCCCCGAAGGCTCGGTGGCGGAAATTTGCGAATTTTGGAAAACAATCCGTAAGGAGTTTTTATGTTAAATTTTTTCACGACCTTGATAGACGGGCTTAGTTTAGGTGGTATTTACGCCTTGATTGCGCTTGGGTATACGATGGTATACGGGATTGCAAAGATGTTAAACTTTGCACACGGTGATATCATTATGGTAGGTGGATATACGATTGCCGTGTTCTTTGCTGCAATCGGTGTGCCCATTGTAACTATTTTAATGGCAGTTATTGTGTGTATGTTGTTCGGTCTTTGCGTGGAACGTTTTGCATACCGTCCTTTGCGCGGGGCTTCCCCTTTGGCGGTTTTAATTACTGCTATCGGCGTTAGTTTTTTACTGCAAAGTTTGGCGCAAATTATTTTCGGATCGGGGAAAAAAGTAGTTTCTCTTTTCCATTTCGGTTCTATTAACGTTTTAGGCTTGAATCTTAGCGTTGCAACCTTAATTACGCTGTTTGTTGCGGCAACCATCATGGTTGCGCTTACTTTATTCGTAAACAAAACCAAAACGGGTAGGGCAATGCTTGCAGTTTCGGAAGACCGCGGTGCAGCGCAATTGGTTGGCGTAAGTGTAAATAAGATTATTTCCATTACTTTTGCTATTGGTTCGGCGCTTGCTGCGGTTGCGGGTACGTTCTCAATTATGAAAGCGCCCCAAGTTTCGGTAACCATGGGCGCAATCCCCGGTATTAAAGCGTTTACCGCTGCGGTTATCGGTGGTATCGGCTCCATTCCCGGTGCAATGCTTGGCGGCCTTTTGCTTGGAATTATAGAAGTATTCTGTAACTCCATTCCCGCGCTTGCAAGTTATACCATTGCTATTGAATTTGGATTACTTATTTTGATTCTTTTGGTAAAGCCCACCGGGCTTCTGGGTAAAAAGAGAAGGGAAAAGGTGTAATATGGCGTACTTAAAAGATTATTTCACTTCCGTAAAACGCGGATATAAAGTAAAAAACCATATTGCGTACTACGTACTCGGTTTTGTGTTCGTGCTCTTCTTGCTGTTGGGGTTGACCGGAAATTTACAGCGTTCTACATTATCCCTATTGGAAATTATGGGGTATAGCATGATTGCTGCCGTTTCGCTTAGCTTGGTTGTTGGGTTTCTAGGGGAATTATCCCTTGGGCACGCGGCGTTTATGGCGCTTGGCGCTTATATCGGCGGCTATTTGCAAACGTATACGTTTGCGGCTTTAACGAACGCAAGTCCTTTGCTTTCCATCATCGTGGCAATGCTTATCGGTGGTACGGTAGCGGCACTTTTCGGCTTTATCGTTGGACTTCCCGCGCTAAGACTGAAAGGGGACTATTTGGCAATTGTAACTTTGGCTTTCTGTGAAATTGTAAAGACTATTTTCCAAAATTCGGATACCTTTGGCGGTGCTATCGGTATCAAAACCTTTAGATACGACGTAAAATATTTATTCATCATTTGTTTTGCCGTATTGTTCATTACGCTTGCCGTAATTATGAACTTAATCAAAAGCAAACACGGGCGCGCTATTATGGCAATCCGCGATAACGAAATCGCGGCGCGCGCTATGGGTGTAAACGTAACGTACTATAAACTTATGGTATTTGTGCTCTCTTCCTTCTTTGCAGGGATTGCGGGTGTTCTTTTCAGTAACGCAAGTTACACGGTTGTAAGTTCCAAGTTTGACTATAACTATTCTATCAACATTCTAGTAATGGTAGTTCTTGGCGGTATGGGCAGCATTAACGGTGCGATCATCGCAGCGACACTGATCACCTGGCTGAATACCTGGCTGCCCACAAAGCTGACTGGTGATCTGGCAGTGCTCCAGAACCTGCTGTACGCGCTGATCCTGATTGTGCTGGTGATCTATAACAATGCGCCCGCACTGAAATGGGTCCGGGATAAATATAGCATTGGCGCACTGATGGAAAGGCTGCAAAAGCATGATCCGTCCCATATCCACGATGATAAAGCGAAGTGGGATGTGGTTCCCACCAAGATCAGCATGGACGAGATCTTGTCTGTGGACATGACGCCGCAGAATCTCTCCGCAGACAAAGAAAAGGGAGGGAAGCGCTGATGTCTGAGTACGT